>JAZSHN010000081.1:0-2736 GCA_045533315.1 Eubacteriales bacterium
TGAATATCAAAATCCCCAGCCGATCGGTTGGGGATTTTTTTGCGCCAAAGAAGTAAAGGCAAGCAGTTTTTCGTATAAAATGGGTGTAAAACGCGACACGGGGGCGTGGTTTTGATATTTCAAGCTAACAAAGGAAGAAAAACGGGCACCGAAAATTCGGTGCCCGTATGCTAACTATTATTTACATTTTGGCTATATTCCACCGGGATTTTTGCCCGTTTTTGTGGGTGGAATTATGCCGACAAGATGGATTTATTTCACCGATACGGAATCAATTATTGCCCTTAATTCGTCGGCGGAATGGAAGGGCACGACGTCGGAGTAAACGATGACACCGTTTTGGTCGAGAATGACGGTCATCGGATACATAGCCTCCCCTCCGAGGAGTGTGTAGTAGTAATCCGGGCTTAACGGGTCGGAGTCGTCAAGGACCTTGTCACGTCCCCAGATAATCGGACTGTCCGCAAAGTTTTCGGCAATATATTCGGGTGCGGTTTGAGCGCCGTCGTAGGAGGTGCTTACCGCGATAACGGTGACGGTATCTGCATATTCACGTGCGACCTCGTCAAAATACGGAAGCTCCGCCTTACAGGGTCCGCACCACGTGCCCCAGAAGTTGATGACCGTGATTTTGCCGTGGTTTTCGGCGGGGTTAAATCTTTCACCCGTATAACCGTTTTCATCAAGGAGGGGTATATCGTAGCCATAGCACACGTCACCGACGAGGTATCCGTATTCAACGTCACCGTTGCCGCCCGCGGGGGGAGGAGTAACGGTCTTTTCCCTATCTATAAAATTAAAGTAAACGAGTGCGCCGACAAGAAGTGCGGCAAGCGCACCGCCAAGCGTGTAGCGAAGGATTTTCTTTCGCTTTTCGCTCCTTTCGCGTGCTGCGGCTACAGAGGGGTCGGGGGTGTTATCCGCACCCTTTGGCGGAATGTCGTTTTCGGGGAGAATGATTTTCCCGCCCTTGAAGGAAATCGCCTTTGTAGGGCAGACGGAAACGCAATCTCCGCAGGAGATACACTCGTGGTCGCCAACCTCGCGAATATCCATTTTACAGGTTGAGATACAAAGTCCGCAATCGATGCACTTCGGCTTTTCAAGCTTGATGCCGAGGACGGAGATTTTATTAAAAAGTCCGTAAAGAGCACCGAGAGGACAAATGAAACGGCAGAAAAGGCGGTAAACAAGCACGCAGCCGAGAACGAATGCACAAAGAAGTGCAAATTTCCATGTGAAAAGAGGTCCGAGAAGCGAGAGCTGGCTTTCGTTTACGGCGTTGGAGAGAAGTCCGAGCGCACCCTCAAGCGTTCCTGCGGGACAGATGTACTTACAAAATGCGGGAAGCGGGAAGCTTCGGAGAGCGTACATTATCGGCACAACGAAAACGAAGAACACGAGAATAACGTACTTTGTATAGGAAAGGAGCTTTGTCACCCTGCTCTTTTTAAGCTTTGGCGTTTTGATTTTGTAAAGGAGGTCCTGGATAAGACCAAAGGGACAGAGCCAGCCGCAGATAAAGCGTCCGAAAAGAATGCCCCAAAGGATTATAATTCCGAAAACGTAGTAGGGGGCGCGCTTATTAGACTCGGCAAGAGCGTTTTGGAGCGAGCCGAGAGGACACGCACCCGATGCACCCGGGCAGGAATAGCAGTTAAGACCCGGGGTACAGATA
Source organism: Eubacteriales bacterium (assembly GCA_045533315.1). GTDB lineage: Bacteria > Bacillota > Clostridia > Oscillospirales > CAG-272 > UBA1740. Next base: position 1,679 of record JAZSHN010000081.1, read on the forward strand.
TTTTTAATCGGACCCTTGTAAATTTTTCCGTTAAAGAAGCCCTTTATGTTCGCGTTAAAGAGCAATGCGGCGTAAAGCTGTATAAGCCTTCGCTTTGAGGGAATGAGGGATTTAAGTCTTGCAATAATCTTTTTCATAGTCTATCACCCCAATCCGATGCACTCGGTGCATATTTTTATAGCCTTTTGCACCACGTCAGACATTCCGCCGTTAAAAATTCCGAGGACGATAAGCAGGACGGCAAGCGAGATAACCGTTATTTGAGCAATTGCCGTATACGGTATTCCGCGCCCTTCGCGCTCTGCCCTTTCAATTCTCTTTCGCGGAAGAGCCTCCACGAGCTTTAGCTCGTATTCGGCGGAAAGCGAATCGATGGGAATACGCAATGCCGAGACTGCAAGCGCGGGAGAAAGGTAAATCACGACGGCGATTACAACGTTGACGACGGAGGCGTTAAGCTCGTGCGAGGACACGCCCTCCCCGTAATTAACGGGATTTATCGCACAGCAAAGCGCAATTACAAGACCGATAGCGAAAATAAAGAAATTCGCAAGTCGGATTGAGGCGCGAAGCCTGCGCTCGAAGCGGATTTTTTCCATTGTTTTTTCGCCCGCACCCGAAAGGTCGGCGGTGCGATATGCGCGCTTTAGTCGGGAAAGGACATCCCGCGGCGGCTTTACACGCCGTTTTTCGTCGGGTAAAAGGAGGGTCAGGGTCACTCCCGCAATTGCGGCAAGAGCGACGGTGATATATACGGGCGCGGCAATGCGCGAAAACGCCGCGCCGACGGTTTCGTAGGTATACGGACTTGCCCCGATTTTATTGATTGAAACGGCAGAGAGGATAAACAGCACCGCACATACTGCGAGCATAACCCCTACCAATATCGGGAGCAAAAGGCGAATTGACTTTATCGCCCTCTCGTTAAGCTTCATAGCATTCTCCATTTGGATTTGATTTGGTTCGGTATATCCGTGTTATTAACGGTTTATTTTATCACAGCGAGGGCGGCTTTGTCAAGAGATGCAAGCAGAAACGGTGCTTTTGCGGCAAATGGG
>JAZSHN010000116.1:0-35030 GCA_045533315.1 Eubacteriales bacterium
CTCGAAAGTCCCTCGTCAGCAGACTTTTGGAACACAACCGCGATAACAATGAAGAGAGCTGCAAGGAGCAGAACCGCCAAGAGAACGTACTCTAAAATCATTTCAGGTTTCCTTTCAAATTTCGATTATTGAAACCGCCCATTAAAAGGGCGCACTTACAATCATACGGGTATTTTATCATATAAAAAGCAAAAATGCAATAGTTTTTTGAGAATTTTTTTATTTTTTTAAAAGCCGTAAAAAAGCACCGCCGCCTTTCTATTGTCGCCCCTGCCAAAAATACTTGTGCATATTGCCGTTTTATGCCCGTGAGCGTTGACTTTGTTCCCGAATAATCTTACAATAGCCTTGGCGGGCGCGCACGCGCTCCGCAGTATTAAACGCGCGAAAGTTCGCGCCAAGTAAAGTAAATCAGTCAGGAGATTAATTTATGAAGGTTTTTCAGCCAAGAGGATTTTATAACGTAAAGGGAAAGGTTTTGCCCCGCGATAAATTCAAGCCGTACAGAGAGCTTGAAAATGCAGAATTTAATCCGAAAAGAATGGAAAAGGTGGTTTTATCTGCAGAAAAATTCCTTGATGCCGAGGTGCCGATGCTTCCCGCCTCCCTCTACCGTGAGTTTGTCATAAACGGCAACCGCGCAAATTTCGAGGGGCTTTTCTTCAAGAGAAGAGATATGGCACTCACTCTTGCGCTCGCGGAGGCTTACGAGAAAAAGGGTAGATTCGCGGAAAAGCTTATGGACGCGGTCTGGGCGATAATGGAGGAGTCCACCTGGATGCTCCCAGCGCATCTTTACAACTCTCCATACGGTGGAGATATGACGCTCGGCCCGGTTTATAACTCGGAAAAAAGACACGGTCTTGCACTTTTTTCCGCAACCACAGGAGCGTTGCTTACCGCCGTTTACGCCTACGCAAAGGATGCGCTCGATAAACTCACCCCGATAATCTGCGAAAAGATGAAATATATGATTCGCGAAAGGCTTGTGCTTCCCTTCGTCGAATGTACCTTCTGGTGGACGGGTGACGCAGGACAGCACCCCAACAACTGGAACCCCTGGATAATCTCCAACGTGCTTTACGCAACTGCGGTTTTGGAGGACGACCTTTACACAAGGGAAAAGGTTGTGGAGCTTTCGGTAAAGCGACTTGACAACTTCCTTAACGGCTATCACCCCGACGGCGGCTGCGACGAGGGTCCAAGCTATTGGGGCGCGGCGGGCGCATCGCTCTTTGACTGTCTTGAAATCCTCGACGATATGACCGACGGTCAAATCACGATTTACGACAGCGAGCTTGTAAAGAATATCGGAGATTATATCTTCAAGGTTAATATCAACGGCAACCGCTTTGCAAACTTTGCAGACTGTCCTCCGAGGACGCTTCCCAATTACCCGATGCTCATTCGCTTTGGCGAAAAGTGCAATTCACCCTTTCTTTCCTCCTTTGGCAGAAAGCTTGCAATACACGGTGCGCCCGTGGTAATGACGAGCCAGCCGTACAGAGGGCTTCGCACGGCAATCACACCCGATATAGAGGCGGAAAGCTGTCCGATGCCGACACACACCTACCTCCCCGACCTCAAGGTTATGACCGCAAGAGAGTGCGAGGATTCCGAAAAGGGTATGTTCCTTGCAATGAAGGGCGGCAACAACGGCGAAATGCACAATCACAACGACGTCGGAAACTTTATGGTTTACTATAACGGCAACCCCGTTATTATCGACACGGGTGTCGGCACGTATACAAAGCAGACCTTCTCCCCGCAAAGATACGAGCTTTGGTTTATGCAGTCGGGCTATCACAATCTCCCCTCGTTTGACGGCGTAGACCAGAAGGAGGGCGGCCGCTTTGCATCAAGGGACGAGGTATTCGATGCGGAGGAAAAATCCTTTACCGCGGAGCTTGCGGGCGCATATCCCGAGGCGGCGGGAGTCAAGTCCTTTGTACGCAAATCGGCACTTACGGGCGGTGTCGTAACCGTAACCGACACAATTGTCCTTGACGGCGAAAAGAAAATAGATATGCACCTTATGTCGGCTGTGCTGCCTGTTATAGAGGGCGACGTAATCCGTCTTGCCGAGGGCAGAGCTCTCACCTTCCCCGCCGATATCCTAAACGCAGAGGTAGAGGAGTTCGAGCCTGTCGGAATGAATGCAAAGGGGGCGTGGGGCACCGAAAGGCTTTGGCGTATTCACCTCACCGCCACGGCAAGCGAAATCAAGTACACGCTCACGGTAGAATAGAACAACTATACTTTACAAAAATACACAAATCCGTGGGGGCGTGTTAAAAAACGCCCCCAAAAATCAAACCATTAAATATTAAGTAAAGACGGCAAATGCCGCAGGGTTAACAAGCAATGAAATTATTCAAAGAAAGAAAAATCACCCCGTGGGGAAGGGTTTTGACCCGCGATAAATTCAAGCCGTTTTCGGACGCGAGGAATGCCGATTTTATCCCCGAGAGAATGGGAGCCGTGGTGAAAAAGGCAGAGGAATATCTGCAAAAGGAGCCGAGCGTAATCCCGCTTTCCGCATTCAGAAAATATTCCGAGGAGGGGCAGATTTCGCCCTATTCAACCCCGTGGGGAGATAGGCTTAACGGTCTTTTCAATCTCGGTATTGCGGAGGCATACGAAAGGGGCGGCAGATTTACCGAGAGGCTTTGCGATTATATTTGGGCAACCGTAGAGATGGCAAGCTGGGTGCTTCCCGAGCATACACCGCACGCGCCCTACGGCTTTACAAAGGTACCCGCTGCCGTAGGCGAAAAGTACGTACACGCACTGGAGCTTGGGTCGATATACCTTGCCGCGACGCTTGCCACCGTTTATTATTACAACAAAGAGGCTCTTTACAATTTCTCTCCGATTATTTGCGAGAGAATAGAATACGAGCTTCGCACGAGAATTATTCTTCCCTACGTAAATTGCAGCTTTACCTGGGAGGGGGAGCTTGGCAACCGAGTAAACAACTGGTGTCCGTGGAATATATCCAACATACTGCTTATAACCGCTGTTACCGAGGACAATATGCAGCTGCGAGAGAGGGTTGTTGCAAAGGCGCTTAACCACCTTGACAACTTCATCAACTCCTACCGTCCCGACGGCGGCTGCGAGGAGGGTCCCACCTATTGGGGCGCGGCGGCAGGCTCGCTTTTCGACTGTCTTGAAACGCTTTTTGATTTGACGGGCGGAGAGATTAACGTTTACGACGAGCCTCTCATCCGTGCGATGGGAGAGTATATCGCAAAATTCAGAATTGCGGGCAACCGCTTTGTAAACTTTGCCGATTCGAGCGCAAGCTGCAGCCCCGATGGCGAGCTTCTTGTGCGCTACGGTCAAAAGTGCGGCTCGGATATTCTCGTCGCCCTTGGCAGAGTGTTTTCAAAGGGCGAGATTGGCATTCACTTTAGGCACCCGTATCGCAGCATCCGCACGCTTATGACCCCGATTTACACGGGCGAAAGGGTTGAAAGGGCGGCAAAAAGCGTTTACCTTCCCGACCTTCAGGTAATGATAGAGCGAGAGAGCGAAAACCCCGAAAGCGGTCTGCTTATTGCGATGAAGGGCGGAAACAACGGCGAATTTCACAACCACAACGACGTGGGAAGCGCAATTGTTTACTTCGACGGAAAGCCGTTACTGATAGACGCGGGGGTCGGTGCATATACGCGCCAAACCTTTTCGCCGCAGAGATACGAGCTTTGGTTTATGCAGTCGAATTATCACAACGTTGCGATGCTTGACGGAGTGGGTCAGCGCGCGGGCGCGAGCTACGCCGCAGGGGACGTAGAATACAGTGCCGAGCAAAGAAGCCTTTTCGTCGATATTACCGCCGCATATCCAAAGGAGGCGGGTGTTTTGAAATACACCAGGCTTGGCGCTCTTTACGACGGCTACGTCGGCATACACGACGAGCTTTTGCTTGATAAGGAGCGCGAGATTGACCTTGTATTCCTTGCCCCGAGAATGCCCGAGATTATCTCCGAGTGCGAGATAATGCTCGACGGAGAGCACAGGCTTGAATTCCACGGCGTGGGATACGGGGATAATGGCAATTGCGACCCGCGGGCGGCGCGTGATTTCAGGGCGGAAATCGAGGAATTCGACCCCGTCGGAATGAACACGGTGTCAATGTGGGGCACAGAGAGGCTTTGGAGAATTCATATAAAGACGGTGGCAAAGACCGCCGCCGTCACGGTTACGGTATCGTAAGGAGATAATTATATGGGAGCAAGAATTTTCGGAGATGCAAAGATAAACGCCGAGGGAAAGGTCCTCCCTCTCTCGGAATTCAGACTTTATTTGGATATGTCGGAGGTAAAAATTCCCGAGGAAAACGCCGCACGTATTATCGCAGAGGCGGAAAAATACCTTTCCGAGGATATCCCCTTTATGCCGCTTTCGCTTTACAGAGAGTATTTCACAATCGGAAATCGCGCAAACTTTGAGAACAGATTTTTCAAAAGGCGCACTATGGCATTGACGCTTGCGATGGCGGAGCATTGCGAGGGCAAGGGTCGCTTTACCGACAAGCTTGCCGATGTGGTATGGGCAATAACCGAGGAATCCACCTGGATTTTACCCGCACACACAACGCATTCGCCGTCCTACCCGGGTACAAGCGTGCCCGAGGTTTTCGGTAACGACAGGCTTCACGGCATAGACCTTTTCTCCGCAACTACGGCTGCGGCAATGACCGCGGTTTACAAATACGCGGGCAAGTCGCTCGATACGGTTTCGCCGCTTATATGCGAAAGGCTTGTTTACGAAATAAAAAACAGGGCAATCCGTCCGTATATCAACACGCTTTTCTCCTGGACGGGAATGTACGGCAACCGCACTAACAACTGGAACCCGTGGATAGTGTCAAACCTTCTTTATGTTACCGCCCTCCTCGAGGAGGACACAAGGGTGCGTACCGAGGTCGTAAGACGCTCTATGAACTACCTTGACAACTTTACGAGATGGTATCACGAGGACGGCGGCTGTGACGAGGGTGCGGGCTATTGGTGGCACGCGGGCGGCTCGCTTTGGGATGCGCTCGAAACAATTTACGATATGACAGGCGGCGAGATTAACCTGCTTTCGCATCCGCTTGTACGCGCCATCGGAGAATACGTGGCAAAGGTAAATATACACGAGAAAAATTTCGTAAACTTTGCCGACTGTCACAGGATTGTCGGCGCGGACGGCACGCTTCTTATGCGGTACGGAAAAAGATGCGGCTCGGATATGCTTGTATCCTTTGGCGCGACAATGCGCGGTATTGTAAAGCCGTCGCTCAACCCCTCCGCCCCCTACCGTTCAATCAAGAATATGTCGACCCCGATACTCACCGAATTCCCGCCCGCAAGTGCAGAGACGGCAACCTTCCTCGACGGACTTCAGGTTATGGTTTTACGTCAGTCAAGCGACACGAGTCGCGGTATGTTCCTTGCGGCAAAGGGCGGAAACAACGGTGAAAGCCACAACCACAACGACGTCGGAAGCTTTATCGTTTATCACGACGGAAGCCCCGTACTTATCGATGCGGGCGTGGGTCAGTATACAAAGCAAACCTTTTCTCCGCAGAGATACGAGCTTTGGTTTATGCAGTCGAATTACCACAACCTCCCCACCTTTGACGGTGTCGGAGAGATGCAGGGCGGAAAATATGCGGCAAGCGACGTTGCTTACGACGATAACGCACACACCCTTTCGGTGAATATTGCGGGTGCATATCCCGAAAACGCAGAGGTTGAGAGCTACGTCCGTAAAATCGGTATGACAGACGGTGTAATTACCGTTGCGGAGGATATAAAGCTTTCCTCCGAGAAGAAAATCTGCTTCCATTTTATGTCGCACGTGGCACCCGTGTTAAATAAACGCGGCGAAATAGCCCTTGCCGAGGGGAGAATTCTCCGCTATCCCGAGGGGCTCGAATGCGAAATCGAGGAGTTTTACTCCGAGGGTCTTAACGCAAAGGCAGAATGGGGTAGCGAAAATCTTTGGCGTATTCACCTTTACACCACCGCAAAGGAATACAAGGGCGAGCTTACGGTGGAATAAAAAACAAAAGCCCCGTCAAAACGGGGATTAAATGCCCCCTCAAACGGGGATATGAATATCCCCCTAAACGGGAATATAAGGAAAAAGGCTTGCCGTCGGGGTCGTGCCCTGAAGGACAGTTTTTAATGAATACGGTATATCTCAAAAGAGGTATGCCGTATTTTTGCATTTGTGGACACAAGTGCAGTGCTTGTCATGGAAAACGACAAATCATAGCTGAACATATAAAAAACTCCCTTGTTCAAAGAGAGGACTTTTTATCTCTCGGTAGGTGATTTTAAAAAATCTCTCTAATGATGTTTACAAACCACAAAAAACATGATATAATAAACTCGCTACACAAAACCGAATAAACTTTAGGGCTAATGGTCTTTTTATTTATAGAGGGGATATTATACCCTTTTTTGGGGCATACTACTTTTGAATTTGGTAAAAGCGCAAATTCCAACAGGTAGTATGTCGGATACCATTATCCCGTTTATCTGGTTTTGTGTAGCAGCAATCGTAGTTTGCGTTTTTCAGGGCGTTAACTACGGCTGACGCTCTTTTTTAATTTTATATTTATATTTTGGAGAAAAAGAAAATGAAAAGACTTATCGCTGTAATTCTTTCTGTAATTATGCTCCTTTCTCTTGTCGCTTGCAACGGTGGCGGAGACGATGCTGTTATCATTTACCATCAAGAGAATACAGTTCAGACTGTAAATGCCGGTAATATAATTATGAGTGATTCTATGGAAATAAAAATCAATAGAGTAGAATTGACATACGATGTTTTACCTGATGATACAAGCAGCTTTTACACTCATTACGAGGCTAGTGCCGGAAAAGTATTTATTGCCGTGGATGCAAGTATAACGAATAAAACAACACAGAATCTTAAGTGTGATAAAATTGGTCAAATCGTTGCTAATTACAATAATGGTTCTACATATCCGGGGCTCATTGTTGTAAAAGCGTCGAAGACAGAATTAACTAACGCTTACGGTATAAGTATCGCACCATCAGAAACCAAGGGCATTAAATGGCTTGTTGAATGTCCCGAAGAAGTAAAAACAAGTTCAAATCCGCTGTTTTTGGAATTCACCATTAGTAATGGAAAGTATAAGCTTGTTATCCGCTGATTAAGTATTAAACAAATTAAAGAGTATACCACTCTTTCGCTTTTAATTTGCTTATATACTTCCCGGTAGATAATTTAACAGGGCAGAGAACGTTCGTGTTCTCTGCCCATTTTCTGTCGGTAGGTAACGTATTCGATTTAATTTCAAAAAACTGTCCTTAAGAGTACGGAGCATCAAGCCTTTTTTACTTCGGTTTTATTTTCCGTGATACTCCTCAAACAAATCGTTTGGTGTACATTCAAGAATATCGCAAATCGCCTTTAAATTCTCAAATTTTATGCTTTTCGTCTTGTTGGTAACGATGTTATTAAAGTTTTGATAGCTTAATCCAAGTTGAATATAGAGCCAATATTTGCTTTTCCCTTTTTCCTTGAGAATTTCCAAAATCCGAAGCTTCATTTTTACCCCCGCATTATATAATGTGTTAATGAGATAATTATAAATAAAACTTTCGCTTGAAAAATAGACTTTTGCGTTATATAATGTACACGTAATATATGCAAAAAAGAGGGGATTGCTATGAAAGAAGTCAAAATTGACAATCTTGGCAGAATAGTCATACCAAAGCCGTTGCGAAAGGAATTGTCGCTCACAATCGACACACCGTTATCAATCTGCCGCGAGGGAGAGTCTATTATGATAACCCCATTAAATAGAATTTGTGCTCTCTGTGGCTGTTTGCTAACGGACACGGACGGTGTCAAGCTTTGCGATGACTGTATAAATATGATAAAAAATCAATAGAAAAAGGCTTGCCGTGAGGTAAGCCTTTTTTAAAATCATTTGCAATTAATAGAGGTTTCCCTATTGTGGTGAAGATTATCTTGCGGAAAGAACCTCTGCCTCGTACTTTTCAACCTCTCTAATCCAATCCATACCTACGGGTGCGCCGCATCTTGCGCAATATTCGTCCCATACAAGACCGAAGGGGAGGGTCTTCATTTCCTCGGTAACCGCGAGAACCCTTGTAAAGTTAGCCTCTGCCTGATACTGTGCAAGCTCCTCGGAGGGAAGAAGAAGTGCATTAAGGAGAGCCTTTTGCATATTTCTCATACCAACCACCCAAGCGGCAACACGGTTAATGGAGGCATCAAAGTAGTCGAGAGCGATAAACACTCTGTCAAGGGCGTTGTTTCTTACGATTTCCTTTGCAATTTCCTTGGTCTCGTCGTCAAAGATTACAACGTGGTCGGAGTCCCAACGAACCGCACGGGTAACGTGGAGAGCAATCTTCTCGTTAAAGAGAAGGAGGGAGGAAATCTTGTCGGACACAACCTCGGTGGGGTGGTAGTGACCGTTATCCATAAGGGGGGTAATGCCCTTGTAATCCGAGTAGGAAAGGCAGAACTCCGCGCTGCCTACGGTGTAGGACTCAAGTCCGATACCGAACACCTTGGACTCAAGGGTAACGTAAACCTTTGTCTTGTCGTAGGGGATAGCGAGAATCTCGTCAAGCGACTTCTTAAATCTTGCTCTGGGGGAGAGTCTGTCTGCGGGAATATCCTTGTAGCCGTCGGGAATCCAGATGTTCATAACCGCGGGAACACCCGTCTCGGTTGCGAAGTATTCCGCAATCTTAAGACAAGCCTGACCGTGTCTTACCCAATATGCGCGAACCTCCTCGTCGGGAGAGGAGAGGGTGAGACCGTCCTTTACCATAGGATGCGAGAAGAAGGTGGGGTTAAAGTCAATACCCATTCCGCGCTCCTTTGCATACTGTACCCAGGGAGCAAAGTGCTTGGGCTGGATTTCATCTCTGCCGACAACCTCGTCGTCGCCGATTATTGCGTAGCAAGCGTGAAGGTTAAGCTTTTTTGCACCGGGGGTAAGCGAGAACGCTTTATCCATATCTGCCATAAGCTGTGCGGGAGTGGTTGCCTTGCCGGGGTAGTTACCTGTGGTCTGGATACCGCCCGAAAGCTCCGCCTTGCAGTCAAAGCCGACAACGTCGTCGCCCTGCCAGCAGTGAACGGATACGGGAACGTTCATAAGAGCCTCGATTGCCTTTTCGGTGTCGATACCGTACCTTGCATAGGTTTCTTTTGCGTAATTGTAGTTAGACATTGTTATATCTCCTTTTTATTTATTTCTCTTGATTTGAATCATCATATTACCAATTGCGGTAGCCTCGATGGGGAGGGCAACAACTTTTTTGCCCGTGTGCTTTTCGGTAAGGTCGTTGAGGTAGCCGTTCTTTGCACCGCCGCCTACTATGTAAATTTCGGAGTAAGTCCTGCCAGTATTTGCTTCAAGGTCGGCAATCGCAACGCGGTAACCGTCGGCAAGGCTTACGTATGCGGCGTTGAAGTAGTCGCCGTCCTTTTCGGGGGCGGAACAGCCGCGAGCCACGAGGTAATCCTTTATCGCGCCCGCCATGCTCTTTGGAGCAGCAAACGCCTCGTCGTTTACGTCAAAGATTTCGGAATATCCACTCTCGCGTGCCATAGCAACGATATCGTCCCAGCCTGCCTCGGGGCAAAGCTCGCGACGGAGGCTTTGGATAATCCACATACCCGTGATGTTCTTCTGGTAACGGTTGTAGCCGACGCCGCCCTCGTTGGAATAGCCCGAAAGACGGGATTTTTCGTCGGTAAGAGCGCGCGGGGTTTTTACTCCGAGAAGCGACCATGTGCCCGAGGATATGTAGGGTGCATCGGTGTTCATTTCAATCGCCTCCACCGCGCTTCCCGTATCGTGAGTGGCACAGAGAATAACGTCAAGGTCGCCGCCGACCTCCGCCTTTACCTCGTCCGAAAGACGTCCGACGAGCGTGCCGGGCTGATAAATCTCGCTTTTAAGACATTCGGGAAGTCCGAGAGTATCCCAAATGTAATCGTCTATTTTAAGGGTGTCCGCGTTAATGATTGCACCTGTGGTTGCGTTGGTAAACTCCTTTACCTTGTTACCCGTAAGCTTATACATAAGATATTCGGGTATCATAAGGAAGTCGGTAACACCGTCAAGTCTTCCGTCCATCTTATCGCGGTAAAGCTGGTACACGGTATTGAACTTGTTGAACATAATGCCCGTACGCTCGTAAAGAGCTTCAAACGGGATAAGCTCGTGTACCTTTGGAATGGAGTCCTCCATACGCGCATCACGGTAGGCGTAGGTGGGCTTTACCTCACAGTCCCCCTTTAGAAGCACGTAGTCGACACCCCAGGTATCGATAGAAAGGCTCTCGATTTCGGGGAATTCTGCGAATGCCGCCTTTATTCCCTCCTTTACCTCGCGATAAAGTCTGTCGGTATCCCACACGAGATGGCCGTCCACCTCGTCCATACCGTTCCAGAAGCGGTAAACCTCCTTGGTCTGAAGCTCGCCACCCTCAACCCAGCCGACGATATGTCTGCCCGAGGATGCGCCGATGTCAATGGCAAGATAGTGTTTCATATAACACCTTCCCTTTCGGTTATTTTTTACCCGCACAAAATCGGCGGGATTTTTTTGCGCGACTCTCGCGCGGGTAGGGCTTGCGCTCGCGCGCCATAATATGCTACCTTAATATTAACATATATATCCACCGCAGTGCAAGGTTGAAAATTATTATAAAAACCGTCTTTATTTAATCTTTTGTATTGATTTTTTGCCCGCAATATGTTAAAATTATGGCATATTAAGGCTTTTGGAGGAATTATGGAGGATTATATAATTTCACGCCTTTCTGTCGAGAGCGAGGAGGAAAAGCGCCTGCTTTCGGGCGGGGAGCTTGACCGCAATTTATATACCACGGAGGACGAGTTTATAGTAAGAGATGCACGGCTTCGCGCGGGGCGCGGAGGTATCAGCGTAAGGACGCACACCCGATACGCCGCCTTTCCGAGGCACAGGCACAACTACCTTGAAATGATGATAGTCCTCGGCGGAAAGATAACCCACGTTATAGACGGCGAAAAAATAACGCTTTCGGAGGGGGACGTGCTGCTTTTAAACAAGCATATTTCCCACGCGATAGAGCAGGCGGGGCGGGAGGACATCGGCGTTAACGTAATAATGTCCGACGATTTTGTGACTGCGGTGTCACCCGAGCTTTCGGGTACGGTTTTTTCCGCGCTCTTTCGCGAAAACGCAAGACACGACGGCGCGCCGACCTTTTTACACTTTACGACGGGCGGAAGAAAAAAATACGAAAATCTCGTTGAAAACCTGCTGCTTGAATTGCTAGAGGAAAGCCCCGACCACGTGATAATGGAAAGGACGGTTTCGCTTTTACTCTCCGCCCTGTCACGGCTTCCGGCGCTTTACCTCGGCGGAAATTTGCCAAGAACGCAGGAGGAAAAAAGAATTCTTGAAATCCATTCCTACGTAAAAAATAATTTTCGCACAGCAAGTCTTTCGGAGCTTGGCGGTCGGCTTTACCTGTCGGTTCCGTATCTTTCGAAATTCATAAAAACGCATATCGGAAAAAGCTTTAAGGAGCTTGTCGTAGAGGCGCGAATGGAGCGCGCGAGAGAGCTTATTTTTGACACGGATATGCCCATCGGCGAAATAATTCGCGCGGTTGGATATGAAAACGAGTCCTATTTTCATAGAGAATTCAAGGCGAGATTCGGTATGACTCCGCTTTCGGTGCGAAAGGAAAAACGCACCGATTGACTGCGGACGGCAGAAGCCGTTTAAAGGCTTTTTCCCTCTTGACAAATCCCCACCAATATGTATAATTATAGTTACCCGCGCGTGTGCGAGGTAACTTACGCGCATATACGAACACAAGAAAAACACGCTACTCTAACGGAGAATAAATATGAAAATAATCATTGTTGGATGCGGTCAGGTCGGGCGCACCCTTGCAAAGGAGCTTATCCGTGAGGGCAACGACGTCACCGTAATCGACACCTCCGCCGAAAAAATAAAGGCGGTTACAAATTCAATAGACGTTATGGGCATTGTCGGAAACGGTGCCTCCCACCTTACACAAGCGGAGGCTAACGTAAAGGGGGCAGACCTTCTTATCGCGGTCACAGACTCCGACGAGCTTAACCTTCTTTGCTGTATTATCGCGAAAAAGGAGGGCGACTGTCATACTATTGCACGAGTGCGCGACCACGCCTACAACAAGGAGGCAAATTACCTGAAGGACGAGCTTGGTCTTGCGATGGTAATAAATCCGGAGCTTGAGGCGGCGGAGGATATTGCCCGCGTTTTGCGCTTTCCCACCGCGCTGGCAATCGAGCCGTTTGCAAAGGGGCGCGTTGAGCTTATCAAATTCAAGCTTCCCGAGGAGTCGGAGCTTTGCGGTATGACGGTAAAGGATGCCATCGCAAAATACAAATACGACGTGCTTTTCTGCTCCGCAGAGCGCGGTGACGAGGTTTTCGTTACAAAGGGCGACTTTGTTTTCTCGGGAAAGGACGTTATTTCTATGATTGCCCCGCCAAGACGTGCGGCGGCATTCCTCGGAAAAATAGGTCTGAAGGGCTCGGCGGTAAGCTCCGCCATCGTTGTCGGCGGCGGAGAGGTAACGCACTATCTTTGCGAGCTTTGTAGCGAAAAGGGCATAAAGCTTAAGGTTATAGACCACAACCGCGACGTTTGCAAAAAGCTTGCCGCAGATTTCCCCGACGTCACCGTCATACACGGAGATACGGCGGAGCAGGAAACGCTTCTCGAGGAGGGGGTTGAGCATACGGATGCATTTTTGGCGCTCTCGGATAACGACGAGGAAAACATCTTTCTCTCCCTATTTGCAAAGGAGCATTGCGGAGGAAAGCTTGTTACAAAGATTAAGCGCCTTGACTTTAACGACGTGATACAGCATTTGGAGCTTGATACCGTTGTATATCCCAAAAACGTTACCTCAAGCCTTATTCTCCGCTTTGTTCGCTCGCTGAAGGGCAAGGCGGGGTCCAATATGGAGGCTCTTTACCCTGTTGTGCCGGGCAAGGTCGAGGCATACGAGTTTTTGATAAACGAAAAGACACCCATCGTCGGCAAAAAGCTCTCCGAATTAAAGCTGAAGGACGGTGTGCTTATCGCGGCGATAATGCGAGGCAGGTCGGTTATCACTCCCCACGGACTTGACACCATTGAATCGGGTGACAGAGTTATCATAGTTTCACAGGTGCTCGGTATTACGAGCCTTGAGGAGCTTTTAAAGAAGTAAGTGCCAAAAGGCTTGACACGGGTGGCGGTATAGCCCGCCTTTTCCCGTTTTAAAAGCGGCTGTTTTCACACGATTTCGGTACAATTTACCGTTTTTTTAATGTCTACCGCAACACCCCTTTTGCAAAGAAAGGTTTACGTTTTATGAATTTCAGAATGATAAGGTACACGCTTGGGCTTATCCTCAAATTCGAGGCATTGTTCTTTTTGGTACCTATAATCACGGCAATTTGCTATGGCGAGCGCACCTCGCTTTCCGCATTTGCCGCTACTGCGGGAATATGTCTTTTTCTCGGATATTTTATGTCCTACTCAAAGCCGCGCGATATGGCGCTTCGTGCGCGTGACGGCTTTGTAATCGTGTCGTTAAGCTGGGTTGTGCTTTCGCTTTTCGGCGCGGTTCCGTTTGTTCTTTCGGGCGCGATACCGAATTATATAGATGCGCTTTTCGAAACGGTTTCGGGATTTACCACCACGGGCGCGAGCATAATCGACGCCTCTAAATTAGAGTCGCTCGAGCATGCCGTTTTGATTTGGAGAAGCTTTACGCATTGGGTCGGAGGTATGGGAGTTCTTGTTTTCGTTATGGCAATCCTCCCGCTTTCGGGTGCGCAGAATATGCACATTATGAGAGCCGAATCCCCCGGTCCCGAAGTGTCAAAGCTCGTTCCTCGAGTCAGAAGAACGGCAATTATACTTTACATAATATACTTTGCAATGACGCTGACTCTCTTTTTAGTATTGCTTTTCGACCAACTCCTTTCGGATGGAGCCTATCACAAGATGAAGGTGTTTGATGCCCTCTGCACAGCCTTTGGCACCGCAGGCACGGGCGGCTTTGGAATAAGAGGCGACTCTATTGCGGGATACAGCCCCTTCGTTCAAATCGTTTGCACCGTATTTATGCTTTTGTTTTCCATCAACTTCAACTCCTACTATCTTGTGCTCCGTCTGAAGTTTCGCGAGGCATTCAACTCCGAGGTCAGGGCTTTTCTTCTCATAGTTTTTGTAACCATTGCCGCAATAACGCTTAACGTGATTACAAGCGATATAGATGGCGCGCAAACGCTTGGAGATGCGGTTCGTCACTCCGCCTTTACCGTTGCCTCTCTTATATCCACGACGGGCTTTGCGACGCTCGACTTTAACCTCTGGCCCGAGTTTTCAAAGCTGCTCTTGGTGCTTGTAATGTTTATCGGTGCGTGCGCAGGCTCTACGGGCGGAGGTATAAAGGTTTCACGTATTATTATTCTCGTAAAGGGTATGTTCCGTGAAATCGGCGACCTTATAAATCCAAAGCGAGTTAAAAACATTACCATAGACCGAAAGCTCGTAAGCTCCGAGGTTGTTCGCTCCGTAAACGCGTTCATCGTTACCTTTTTCGTAATTTTCGCGGCATCGGTGCTTCTCCTTTCCTTTGACCCTTACGTTTACAAGCTGCCATCCGGTGCCGCATCGGGCGGAGAGCTTCTTACCAACTTTACCGCGGTAACCGCGTGTATAAACAACATTGGTCCGGGTCTTGATATGGTCGGTCCAAGCGGTAACTATGCATTTTTCTCCCCGTTTTCAAAGCTTGTGCTTATCTTCGATATGCTCGCGGGAAGGCTTGAGCTTTTCCCTATGATGATACTCCTTGCACCCGCAACCTGGCGCAGAAAATAAGCCAAAGCAATGCGTTTGCCGAGCAAGGCTTTGCCGATTTTACAAAGCAATTTCGGCTTACAAGCAAATTTCCGCTTGCAAAGCAATTTCGGCTTACAAACAAATTTCCGCTTGCAAAGCAATTTCAATTACGGATTAATATCAGCTTACAAAAGCAAAAGAGCGTAGCCGCGGCTACGCTCTTTTAAATTATCCACCTTTTCCATACACCCTACTCGTCGGTGTGGATAAGCGTGTCGATATACCCGTCGATAAGACGAGGCAGACGGGAAACGAGAATTGCATCGGTGAAAACCAAAACGCCACCCATATCCTGTCCGTTTTCGGTATCAAGCTCCCATACCGTACCGTTTTCGCGCATCTCCGAAACGGTGATGGGGGTGGGTGAAAAGACGAGTATATTGACCGTCCCCTCCCTTTGGGTCGGGTCGTATTTTAGCCGTACGTGAATTCCCGAAATTTTCCCTCGCGAAAGGGCGCGACGGGTCGCAAGTCTTCCGAGATACACCGCCTCGTTTGCCGAGGAAAGATGCACTCCGATACCCGAGGTGATAAAAGGAGCAAGCTTTATTCTGTAAAGGCTTCCGCGAAGCTCCATTTCCATATCATACCCCTCAAAGCTCCACAAAAGCGAAAGGAAGGGTGGGCGGGCAAACCGTATTTTCACGCCGTTTTCCTTTGCGGCGGTCTTTACCGCCTTTATAAACAAGGCTTGCTTCCTTGCGGCAAGGAGAATGCGAAGCGCGACAAGCGCAAAAAGAAGAATAGCCGCCCCGATAAGTATCTCCCGCCAAAGATAACGCACAATATTTACAAGCGAAATTACGGACGATATCAAAAAGTCAATAAATTGAATTATAACGCTGAATATCTCCATTTAAAGCTCCAAGCAAACGTTGAAATCATACTCCCAACCGCGGGAAATTTAACACGGGTTATGCGATAACGGGATAGCCCGCCTCCTCCACCGTTTTGCGAATTTCCTCCGACACGTCGCGGCTCATCTCAACCGTAAGCGTGCCGTCAAGGTGGATTGCCGTCGCCTCTGTAACGCCGTCGATTGCCTCCACCGCCTTTTTAACTCTTGCCTCGCAATGCGGGCACATCATTCCGTCAAGAACAAATACCTTTATCATTTTTTTATCCTCACCTTCAGATTTATTTTCGTCAAAATCACATTCCGAAATGTTTTTGTTAAGGGCGACCGCCATATCCTCTCCGCCGCCACTCAACGCCGCGTTTTCCGCAACGGCAGCAACGGTGCTTTTTGTGTCAGCACCAACCGACTTTTCCGTAACAGCAGCCACGGGCTTTTCATCAACACCACCCTCGGACTTTTCCGCGTCAGTGCCGACTGTATTTTTTGTGTCGCAACGCCTTCCCCTTTCATAGCAGGGGCGCCACAAATTAAGACGAAGCGCATTAGACACCACCGAAAAGCTTGAAAGGCTCATTGCCAAAGCACCAATCATAGGCGACAGTGCAAGACCGAAAAGCCCCGCAGCAAGCGGTATTCCAAGACAGTTGTAAAGAAAGGCAAAGAACAGGTTTTCCTTTATATTCCGAAGTGCGGCGCGTCCGATACCGACCGCATCGACCACACCGAGAAGTCCGTCGCGCACAAGCACAACGTCTGCCGCCTCAATTGCGACGTCCGTCCCCCTGCCGATTGCGAGACCGACGCCTGCCGCGGTAAGCGCGGGGGCATCGTTAATTCCGTCACCGACCATCATCGTGCGGTATTTTACCGAATACTCCTTCACCGCATCAAGCTTTCCGTCGGGCAAAAGTCCCGCCCGCACCTCGTCGATACCGACCTCTGCGGCAATTCTTTTTGCAACCGCAGCGTTATCACCCGTAAGCATAACTACGCGAAGCCCCATTTTCTTTAAAGCCGAAACAGCCCCGCTTGCATCCGACTTTATCCCGTCGGCAACCGCAATCATTCCGAGATATTTTCCGTCATGTATAAAGAGCATCGGTGTTTTACCCTCGCGGGCAAGTCTGTCGTATTCGTTTTGTGTATCAATGTCAACAGTTGTTAACGTTTTCGCATAGTCAAGGCTTACGCCGTATGCCACGGAATTCGCTATATTATTTGACACGCCCCTGCCAGTTATGGCTGTAAAGCCGTCCGCGGGCAAAGGACTTGCACCGTTTTTCTCGCAATACTCCACTATCGCACGGGCAAGCGGATGCTCCGACGGCTTTTCAAGCGTAAGCGCAACCGAGAGCAGCTTGGGAGAGGCGGATATTACGTCGGTAACGGATGGCCTTCCCTCCGTAACGGTTCCCGTTTTATCGAGAAGCACACACTCCACTCTACCGCACTGCTCGGTAGCGGTGGCATTTTTGTAAAGCACACCGCGGCGTGCGGCAACTCCGCCCGAAACCATAATGGCAACGGGAGTAGCAAGCCCGAGCGCACACGGACAGCTGATAACCAAGACCGAGATGGCACGCCCAATCGCAAAGCCGAAATCGCGCCCCGCGATAAGCCAACCGATAAGCGTAACAATCGCAATGCCCATAACCGTCGGTACAAACACGCCCGAAACCCTGTCTGCAAGGCGGGCAATCGGTGCCTTTGTTGCGGTGGCATCCGAAACCATTTTAATAATTGAGGAAAGGACCGTCCCCTCCCCTACTCTTTCGGCGCGGCAGACAAGCCGCCCGTTTGCATTTACCGTAGCACCGTAAACCTCGCTGCCCACCGTTTTCTCGACGGGAAGGCTCTCTCCCGTGAGCATAGATTCGTCAACCGCGGAGTCACCCTCCACCACAATTCCGTCAACGGCAATTCGCTCCCCCGGGCGGACAACAAAGAGGTCACCCACCCTTACCTCATCGATGTCAACAGTGCGCTCCGCACCGTCGACAAGCAGGGTCGCACGCTTTGCGCCAAGGCTCATAAGCGAGGCAATCGCATCGGTTGTTTTACCCTTTGCACGCGCCTCGAGCAGCTTTCCGAGGGTGATAAGCGCAAGAATCATCGCCGCCGATTCAAAATACAGGTCGTGCAGGTGATGCGCCGCCGTATGCGGCTCTGCTATCATTTTGATAAATACTGCAAAACTGTAGCCAAAGGCGGCAAGCGAGCCGAGCGACACGAGCGTGTCCATATTCGGCGCGAGGTGTATCACTCCGCGCGCACCGTTTACAAAAAAGCGGAAATTTATCAGCAATACCAAGAGGGAAAGCGTCATTTGTATTCCCGCATTCCACACGGGAGAAAGCCACGCGGGCGTGGGCAGTCCGACCATATGCCCCATCGAAAAATACATAAGCACCGTCACAAGCACCAGTGACGAGGTCAGTCTGAAAATCAACACGGGGGTATGCTTATCCTTAATTTTCGGCTCTTTATCAAGCTCCTCTGCAACCCCATAGCCCGCAGCAATTACCGCATCCGAAATCACCTCTCGGCTTGCACTCCCCTCCACGGTAAGGTCGCCTGTAAGAAGGTTGACGGAGCAGGAGGCAACCCCGTCGAGCGAGGAAACCGCCCTTTCCACCCTTGCGGAGCAAGCGGCACAGGACATACCCGTTACCTTTAATTTTTCCATATCATCATCCTACAAAATGTTTTGTTGTATTTCCCGCCAAAAGCAAATTGCCAATGACGGACGTATAAATTACGATTTGCATAGCAAGCTATCGGGAGAAAAGCTTTGCGTCAATTAAACCCCGACTTTATAATAAACTCCCAGTTATAGGGGAGCGAAACAATATCGATTTCGTCGTAGTATTTATCCTTGATTTTTACGTCGGGCGAAAGCTCGTAAAGCGAGGCGGCATAAAGATAATTCGCCGCATCCGAATAGAAATCGCTGAAGAAATACTCGTAGGTGCGGGAGAAATACGCCCCCGCCGCAAGCTGTCCGCGATAGACGAAGCAAACACCGCCCTCAACGGCAATTTCGGCAAATTCCCCGATTTCTCTGTCATAGATAAATTGCAAAAGCTCCGCCCCCATACTCTCGGCAAAGGCGCGCGTCGCATCCGCAAAGGGCAGACCCGTCACACCGTCGACGGGCGAGAAAAAATATCCCTCCGTCGTATAGTCGTCAAGGTCGTATTTTTCAAGCATAACGTCAAAATAAAGCTCCGTAATCTGTCCGTCCGTACCGTTTTGAAGCGCGGTGACAGCCTCGCGGATATCGGCAATATCGGCAGTACGCTCGGCAAGCTCCTCGGCGGTCAGGGGGCGTGTCACAAGCTCCCCGTTTTCGTTAACCCTATATTCTCCCTTTTCGTCAAGGTCGTATTCAAACTCGGTGCGAATAAAAAGCAGCTTTGCAAAAGCGTAGGAGCCGTAATACCTTTCCGCCTCGGATTTGAATGCCCCCGTTGCAAGCATACTGCCGCTGTCGCCATAGATACGGCGCTGTGCCTGCTCCTTTTTGTAAACTAAAGTTAGCGCATCAGCAAATCCGTTATAATCAAATCCGTATTTTGCGACACGCGAATTAAAGTCCTTTTTATCCGTACATCCGAAATCAACAATTGCCGATGCACAAAGCTCCCTTATATTCCTTTTCTCGTCGCGCGAAAGGGTTGCGTAGCGGTCAAAAAGGTAAGCTCCGACGGCAATCTCGCGAATGTAAGCCTCTGTTTCGGCTTCGAGAAGCTCTCCGTAGGTTACACCGTCCTTGTACTCGCTTTGCCAAAAATCGTTATGCTCGACAGCGTCGTATTTACTCATAAAGGCGGTTTTGTAGGTGGTGGCAAGATATGCCGCCGCCCCCTTTTCAATACGCACCCCGCCAAAGGACACGAGGGCGCGCGAATTACGCACCGCGAGGACGATTGACGCCACCGCACCAAGAAGAATAACGGCACAAAGCGTAATTGCAACCGTTAGAATTATGGGATTTTTTAGCACGGGGTGCCCGTTTTTCTCTTTTATTCGGTTTTTTGTTTTACTCATTATTCCTCCTTCGCGCGACCTTCGTTATCCGACTCCTCTGCCTCGCAGTATTTTGTAAGAACCTTTATGGCTGCGGCGGTAGCATCCTCTCCCTTGTGAAGCTTATACACAACAAGCGGCGCACCGACCCCAATCATAGACATTGCGGGAAGCTCTGCAAACACAACAGACCAAAGCTCCAGCCGCGGCTTTTCCATATAAAAGGTAAGGCGGTTATCCTTTGCCTCCACCTTTCTTATTTTTGCCTTTTCAAGAAGCGCCTTTATAAGTGCAACGTCAACCAGCCTTACAACAGGTTTTGGCGGGTCGCCGAAGCGGTCGGTAAACTCGTCAAGGACGTCCATTCGGTCGGTATTTGTTTCCACAAAGGCGATTTTTTTATACATTTCCATTCGCGCCGCGGCGGAGGGGACGTAGCCCTCGGGTATATATGCCGAAACGGGAATGGCAACCGTTGCCTCGAATTTTTCGGGAGCAGGCACTCCCTTTTCCTCCAAAATAGCCTCGTTAAGAAGCTTTACGTAAAGGTCATAGCCCACGCTCTCAATATATCCGTGCTGCTCGGGTCCGAGGAGATTTCCGACTCCGCGAATTTCCATATCGCGAAGCGCGATTTTAAAGCCCGCACCGAATTCGGCAAACTCGCGTATTGTTTCAAGACGCTTTTCGGCAACCTCGGAAAGTGCCTTTCCGGGGCGGTAGGTAAGATAGGCATACGCCTGTCTTTCGCTTCTTCCAACCCTGCCGCGAATTTGGTGCAGCTGCGAAAGCCCAAACCTGTCCGCGTTTTCGATAATCAGAGTATTCGCGTTTGGAAGGTCGACACCCGTTTCGATAATCGTTGTACAGACAAGCACGTCAATCTCACCGCGCACAAGGTATTGCCAGATATCCTCCAGCTCATCCTTTTCCATTCGTCCGTGTGCAACCGCAATACGGGCTTCGGGGAGGGAGCACTGTATCTTATCGGCAACAAAATCAATATCCTCTATTTTATTGTAAAGGTACAGCACCTGTCCGCGTCGGTCAAGCTCGCGGCGGATAGCATCGATAACCATTCCGTCGTCATGCTCCATAACGTAGGTTTGCACGGGGCGGCGGTCACCCGGTGCTTCGTCAAGAACGGAAATATCGCTTATACCACTCATCGCCATATTAAGAGTACGCGGTATAGGCGTTGCAGAAAGCATCAAAGTGTCAACATTTGTTGTCATTTCGCGAAGCTTTTCCTTTTGGGCGACACCAAAGCGCTGCTCCTCGTCTATAATCAAAAGTCCAAGGTCGCGAAACTCCACGTTCTTTGAAATCATGGCGTGCGTGCCGATAAGAATATCCACCCTGCCCCTTTTTGTGCGCTCTATAATCTCGCGGCGCTCCTTTGGCTTCCTGAAGCGGGAGAGCATCTCCACCGACACGGCATAGCCGCGCATACGGGAGATTGCGGTTTGATAATGCTGAAGCGCGAGAATGGTGGTCGGAACGAGAATTGCGACCTGCTTTCCACCGAGAATTGCCTTAAACGCGGCGCGAAGCGCGACCTCCGTTTTTCCAAAGCCGACGTCCCCGCAAAGAAGCCTGTTCATCGGTATCGGGCGTATCATATCCGCCTTTATATCATTGATAGCCGAGAGCTGACTTTCGGTCGGCTCGTATTCAAAATCCGCCTCGAATTTATCCTCAAGCTCGGATTGCTTCGGAAAGGCAAAGCCCGCCCTTCTCTGTCTTTCGGCATAGAGATTTACAAGCTTTTTGGCAAGCTCCTTTGTCGCGGCGCGTGCCTTGCTCTTTGCGCGTGTCCAATCGCCGCCGCCCATTTTGGAAAGCTTTACCCTTCCGTCCTTATCTCTTTCACCGATGTATTTGCCAAGCACGTCGAGCCTTTCGCATCTTACAAAAAGCCTATCCGTGCCTGCATATCTTATGCTTATATAATCGCGGGTAACTCCGTCTATCGTAACAGGCTCGATGCCCTCGAAAAGACCGATACCGTAGGTCGCGTGTACAACGTAATCCCCAGGCTCAAGCTCCGCATAGCTCATAAGCCGCTTTACACCGCCCGCGCGTCTTGCAACCCTTTGCTTTCGCTTGTTCGCCATAACCGAGCGTCCGTCGGGTGCAGCCATTGACAGCACGGCAATGCGAGGGGAAATAAGGTCAAAGCCTTCGTGACATCCAACGTCAAGGAAAAGCGAGCCGCCCTGCGCGGTATGAACATCAACCTTGTTGCCGTCGTAAATCGGGATTGCCGCAATGCCGAGGGTGGCAAGCTCCTCGGAAAGGCTTTCTGCGCTTGCCCTCGTTTCGGAGAGCAAAACCGTGCGATAGCCCGCCTTTTTAAGACCCGCAAGGTCCTCCACAAGCATAGAGAGATTATCACCGTAGGAAACGGTCGGTCGGCTGCGAAATCCGAAAAGACCCGCAAGCTTCATTCCTCCAACACCTCCCGCAAAGGAGTTGACGTGAAGCGTGAGATTGCAGTTTAAAAAGTCCTCGTAATCCTCCGCACCGAGCGAAAGGCGTGCCGTTCGGCGCGACATTGCGCCATAGGAGATAAGACCCTCGATATTATCCTCGAGTGCCTTTGTTTTTCTTTTTGCCTCGTCGCGACAGTCGGAGGTTCCAAGCACGAATACACAGCTTCTCCCCTTAAGATAGGAGAAAAGGCTTGCCCTTTCGTATATAAGCGGCAGATATTTGTCGCGGAATTCCATACCTCCAAGAGCCTCAACCGAGGCCCTCTCGCGAAGCAAGCGAGCGCGAATATCGTCGGATATTTCGGGGGAGGAAAGCAGCCTTTCAATCTCCTCAAGCAT
Source organism: Eubacteriales bacterium (assembly GCA_045533315.1). GTDB lineage: Bacteria > Bacillota > Clostridia > Oscillospirales > CAG-272 > UBA1740. The sequence continues at coordinate 22,691 of JAZSHN010000116.1, forward strand.
ACGGGTGCGTGCCACAGCATCGACCACGACCTCACGCGCGGGAAGAATTGAAATGCCATCTATATTTTCAAGCGTGCGCTGGCTTCCCGTATCAAAGGAGGAAAGGCGATCAATCTCGTCTCCGAAAAATTCGCACCTTACGGCAAAGTCCATATCCGCGCCGTAAAAATCAACGATACCGCCACGGCGGGCAAACTGTCCGCGGTCCTCAACCGCATCGACGGGATTAAAGCCAAGGGCGGTAAGCCGAGCAGCAAGACCGTCGGGCGAGATTTCGCCGCCGACAGAAAGAGAAAGCGAGAGGCTTTCAAGAGCTTTGGGCGGAATAGTCAGAGAAAGCGCCGCGGAGGGAGTAGTTACCACCGCGCGCACATCGCCCGAGAGAAGCCGTGACAAGACGGATAGCCTCTCACGCTCGACGTCATGAGAGGCGGAAATGTTATGAAGCACAGGCTCTCGCGGCTTGTATTCAGCCACGGGAATACCGTCCATGGATAAATAGGTGCAAAGTCGCGTGCGCTCCTCCTCGTTAGAGGCGAAAATAACGACCGCGCCCTCCGAAGCAGAAAGCGCGTGTGACACCGCCGAGGAAAGAAAGGCAAGCGTTGCACCGCCCGAAAGACCGTTTATAACAATCGGCAGGGGAGCTTCGCGGCGAAGCCCCTCGCCAAGCGTGTCCATAGCCGAAAGAAACTCTCGGTCCTCGCGGATTAAGGAGGAAATTTTAAGCATTGCGCCCTCCTTTGTATATTAAGGTTTACATTTTGCTTTTTAAAATTGTTTGAAGCTCGCCGACGGTAAATGCCATTTCAACAGGCTTTAGCCGCCAAGCTTGTGTTAAAATTTAACACGGGATGGGGTTATTTCGAGAATTTTGACATTGCACCGTCAATATTCCCCAAAAGAATAAGCCTTACCGACTCGTAAACGTCGTCGAGCCTTTCGGTGAATTTTTTCATATCGCCCTCCGGCATTTTCCCAAGCACCCAGTCGGCAAGGTCGTATTCGGGGTGCGGCTTTTGCCCGACGCCGAGCTTTATACGGGGAAAATCCTGTGACCCGATATGCTCTATTATGCTTTTAAGGCCGTTGTGACCGCCCGCGGACCCCTTTCTTCTTATTCTGAAAAGCCCGGGCTCAAAGCTTATTTCGTCGTGAAGAACGATAATTTTTTCGGGCGGGATATTGTAAAATCGCGCCGCCTCCGCAACCGCGACACCTGAATTGTTCATAAAGGTTTCGGGCTTCATAAGAATTCCGCGCGCACCGTCAAGCGTCACCTCTGCGACAAGGGCGTGATACTTTGCCCTGTCTATTTTAACGCCAAGCCTTTTCGCTATGTCGTCAACCGCGATAAAGCCGACGTTGTGGCGGGTTTTCTCGTATTTCGTACCCGGGTTGCCGAGTCCAACGATTAAAAAGGACACGGGTGCTACGCTTTTTTCCTCTTTTTTAAGCCTGTCGAATATATCGAAAATATTTCCCACGGATTAATCCCTCTTATCCTCTCTGATAAGGATTAGCTCCTCCGCATACGGAAGCGCACGTATAGCGTCGCAAAGCACGTGCCATTCGCCGAGCTTATGATGCCTTCTTGCATAGTATATGTTGATAAGGATTTCGTAATTCACCGTAACGGTGCGCTTTTGGTTATAGGACGAGGGCAGAAGCTGTATCATATTGTGCCAATGCGCCTTTTCCTTTGTTTCGTTGAATTTTTCGCGCTCGCCCTCAAGAAAGGCAATCATTGTGTCAAGCACGGCAAGCGCTTCCTCGCTCATTCTGTCGTGTGAGAAGTCGTCGCGCTCGAATGCCTTTGCCTGAATTTTATGCATTGTGGAGGTGGAGTTTGCAACGGTGCCAACCTTATAGGTATCGAATTCCTTCCACCAATAAAGCGGTGCGGTTATATCCATCGAAACGAAAATTTGGCGAAGATATTTACGGTGGTCGCTTCCCGCGACGGCAAGCCTTCTTGCAAGCGAGAGATCGTTTTCGCCAAGCACAAAATTACCGTCCGCGTCGTAGTAGCTGTCCATTTTTGCCCAGCTGTTCATCGGATTTCGCGCGCCCCTGATAGCATTTTCCATATTCATTACACAAATTTTTTCAACCTTTAGCATAGCTGCCTCCGAATGTCTTTATCCTTTATATTTTAACATAAACACGCGCGCTTGTCAATTACGGGCACGCATTTGTGCTCTAAATATTTAAAAATTCGTTTCATCCGACGCCGTGTGTCCGAAAATTACTTTACAAAAGTAAAAGCGGGACCGCCTTTGCAGTCCCGCAGTCGGCATCAAGCCGTATAAAACAGTATTAAGAATACAATTCCGACAAGGGTAAATCCCACACCGACATAAAGCAAAAACGAATAGCCCGTAAGCCTGCTTTTGTCCTTTCTCTGCTTGTAATCCGCGTATTTTTCATCCTTGTAAATCCTCATACCCGGGATAAGCGATCTTCCCGCAACGCTGAAGCCGTAGGAAATCATATCGAAAAATCCCGTGGTTGATATCCAAACAAGAACGAAAAGCATTATTCCGAGCATACCCGGAAGCACAAACGCATCCGACAAAATCGCATACAGCTCCGCCGTCGGATAGGACACGGTAAACACGTTTCTTAACGAAAGAAAGAATACGCTTACCGCCGCGAATACGAGAATGGAAATCCCGTATTTTATAAGAGATTTTTTATTCACCTTGAAGCTCTTTTCTGTACTTATTTTCCTCCGCATCGTTGCAGTATACAAAGTGACCGGGCGAAACCTCGCGAAGCGAGGGGGTATCCACGGAATAATCGTGCTCTGCAAGAGCGTTGTAAACTATTCTCTTTCTCTTTTTCTCGCTTATCGGGTCGGGAAGCGGAATAGCCGAAAGCAGAGAGCGCGTATACGGATGAAGCGGATGACGGAAAAGCTCCTCCGAATCGGCAAGCTCCACAAGCTTTCCAAAGTACATAACTCCGATACGGTCGGAGAAATACTTTACAACCGAAAGGTCGTGAGCGATGAACAGAATGGTAAGACCAAGCTGCTCCTTCAGCTCGTTGAGCAGGTTAATAACCTGTGCCTGAATAGAAACGTCAAGAGCCGAAACAGGCTCGTCGGCGATAATCATTTCGGGAAGAATAATTACCGATCGGGCAATACCGATTCTCTGCTTCTGACCGCCCGAAAACTCGTGGGGGTATCTTCCCGCGTGCTCTCTTACAAGTCCGACAAGCTCAAGAATCTCGTACACCTTTTCGTCGATGTACTCCTTGTCCTTTATTCCGTTGATCACAAGCCCCTCCGAAATAATCTCTCTTACCGTCATACGGGGGTTAAGAGAGGACACGGGGTCCTGGAAAATCATCTGAATCTGTGTAACAAGGCGGGTTTTCGATGCAACGCGGCGCTTTGACTTATATTCCCTTTTAAGCCTTGCAGCCTCGTCGGCATTGCCCGAATTTGTTGCCGCCTCTATAAGAGGAAGATACTCCGCATCCACCTGTGCAACGAGCTTTGCGGCATAGTTCTTGTCACAGCTCCTTGCCTCGGCAACCGCGGTCTTCATCTCGGCGCGCACCTGTGCGATTTTTCCGTCTCGCTCCTTGGTGAGTGCCGCCCTCTGCTCCTTTTCGGAGGAGGCGATTTTTTCGGCATATTCCTTTTTAATCGCGGCGATTTGGTCGGTATAGCCGCGAGTGCCCGCGGCGATGCGCTGTCCCTTATAGAACACGTTACCGCCCGTAATCTCGTGAATCTTGATTATGGAGCGTCCCGTTGTGGTTTTTCCGCATCCCGACTCTCCGACAAGACCAAAAACCTCTCCCTTTTTAATATCAAAGGATACGTGGTCAACCGCGTGAAGCTCGCGCGAGCCGAGCTTAAAGTATTGGCAGAGATTATCTACACGAAGCAAAACGTCGTTTGGTATCTTGTTATCCATCAATATCTCCTCCGTTCTTCGCTCTCATTCGCGCTATGCGCTCCTTTATTGCCTTGGGAATGTCAACCTCGGGTGCGTCGGGGTGAAGCAGCCAGGTTGCCGCCCTGTGCGTTTCGGAAATCTCGAACATCGGGGGCTGCATCTCGAAATCTATCTTCATCGCGTACTTGTTTCTCGCGGCAAAGGCATCGCCGACGGGAGGATAAATAAGATTGGGAGGTGTGCCCGGAATTGCATCAAGCTTTTCGCTTGTATCAAGGTCGGGCATAGAGGAAAGCAATGCCCAGGTGTAGGGGTGACGGGGGTCGTAGAACACGTCCTCGCTCGTTCCCTCCTCGACGATTTTACCTGCGTACATAACGGCAATTCTGTCCGCCATATTTGCAACAACGCCAAGGTCGTGGGTAATGAATATTACCGAGAGATTTCTCTCGCTCTTGAGCTTATTGATAAGCTCAAGAATCTGTGCCTGAATGGTTACGTCAAGTGCGGTCGTCGGCTCGTCGCAGATAAGAATATCGGGATTAGCCGCAAGCGCGATTGCAATAACTATTCTCTGGCGCATACCGCCCGAAAACTCGAACGGATACTGATTATATCGGATGCGGGCATCGGGAATACCGACCTCGTCCATAAGCTTTATTGCCTTGTCGCGTGCCATTCTCTTGGTTATTTTATAAACAACCTCGGAGGCTCTCTCCTTTAAATAGTCGATAAGTCCTATTGCGTGGGCGTGAATATCCCTCTCCGCCGCCCCTTCAAGCGTGCGGTTATAGTCGCGCGAAAGCCTGTCGATAACCGAAAGTATCTCGGCACGAAGGTCGTCAAGGTCATAAACGTTCTTCGGTGCGACCTTCCAGTCAACCTTTTTACCGCGAGCGACAAGAGCCTCGCGCCTTGCGCTCTGCTTCTCGTATCTTGCCTCCTCCTTCGGATTCAGCTTTTCATAGCGGAAATATTTTTCCACCGCGGTTGTAAGCGAGCTGCCAAAGGTATACGCAACGTTATCCTTGATATATTCAAGGCGGTCGATGGAGTCCTCCACCTCCCCGATAATTTCCTTCGCTCTGTTGCGTGCCTCCGCGGGAGTGAGAGCCGCCGAAGCGAAATACTCCCTTGCCACAGAAAGAGAGGAAAGCACTGCACGCTTTTTTGCAAGCGACCTTTGACGAGAATTTTCAATGGCAAGCTCCTCGTACTTAATAAAGCCTTCCATAAACTCGCTGTTTAGATAATCGAGCGACATTTTGTTTACTTCGGCAATATTGGTGTAATCGAGCTGTGCCTCGGGATTGCGAAGAAGGTAGTAGCCGATGCGGAAGAAATTGGGCTTTTCGGCTGACAGAAGTCTTTCCAGCAGCTTTTCCGTGCTGTCAAGTGCGGAAAGAAGTCCGTCGGAGAGCATATAGGTTTGCGCCTCTCCGTTTTCGTCCTTTGTCACCGCATAGGATTTTCTTTCAAGGGTGAGCGCGGAGCGAAGCGCATCTATTTCGCCGTCAGCCCCCGCACTGAAGAACGGATTTTTAACACGCTCCAGAATGCCTATAAATTCAAGAAGCGTCTTTTTCACCTCAAGCCTTTGCTTTTTCGAGGCGCGGAAAACGAAATCCTTTACGTCGGAAAGAAGCCCCTCCGCAGAGGTGTAGGCTACGTTATACGCATTTTCAAGCTTAATTGCAAGAATGTTAAAGCCGTCAAAGGTTTCGATAATTTCGGGAATCTTCTCCGCATCCATTTCGGGATGTGCAGCCGCAGCCTCCAGCATATTCTGCTTCAGGCATTCAAGCATAGAGTTGAACTCCGCCCTTGCCCTTTTGCGGTTGGTTTTGTTTTTGAGAATCATCGCCTCGGTAATCTGGCGACCGATTTTTACAATGGGGTCAAGGCTTGAAAGGGGGTCTTGGAAAATCATTGAGATTTTATCTCCCCTTATCTTACACATATCCTCCTCGGATATTTTAAGCATATCCTGACCGTCGTAGAGAATTTCGCCCGACTCTACGATGGAGTTTCCCGCAAGAATGCCGAGTATCGCCTTTGAGGTTACAGATTTGCCCGAGCCCGACTCTCCGACGATTGCGAGGGTTTCGCCACGCTGAAGGTTAAAGGAAATGTTCCTTACCGCCTTGAGAATACCGCTGTTGGTACGGAAGGATATTTTGAGATTTTTTACTTCGAGAATGTTATCCATATTAATCCTCCACTCCGCGCAACGACGGGTTGAAGGCGTCGCGCAATCCGTTACCGAACAGGTTAAAGCATATCATAAGAAGCGAAATTACCGCCGCGGGGAAAAGCATAAGATGCGGATACGTGGTCCAAAGCTTTTCCGCGTTGGAAAGAAGCGTACCGACGGAGGTTTGCGTCGGCGAGCCGAGAGATACGATGCCGAGATAGCTTAACATACTCTCGCTGAAGATAACGCTCGGTATTGCAAGCACCGAGGCGGTGATAATTGTTCCGAGCGTGTTCGGGAAGATGTGCTTCCAAATAACGCGCCTGTCCCTCGCGCCGAGGGTTCGTGCCGCCATTACGTATTCCTGGTTCTTAAAGCGGTAGAACTGCGTTCTTACAAGGCTTGCCGTGCCGATCCATCCCGTAAGCACGAATGCGAACAAAAGACTGGGTATCGGTCCCGCCTTCGCCGCCAGATGTATCTGGAACAGGGTTGCGACGACAATGAACGGTATTCCCGAAAGAACGTAGGAAATGAACTCGAGAACGAGGTCGACGTTTCCTCCATAGTAGCCCTCGACAGCACCGTACATAGCGCCGAGAACAAAGTTAATAGCGAAAATACATACCGCAAGAAGAAGCGAAAGGCGAATACCGATAGCAAGCCTGTACGCCATATCGTAGCCCGACGTGTCGGTGCCGAAGAAGAACTGCGGCTCTCTTCCCTCGTGGGTGTATCTGTAATAGTTGTAGTAGAGCGTTCTTACACGCACCATTGCGGTTTCCTGTGTTCCGCCGCCAACGTAGTTAAAGTAAACGAGGTTGCCCTCACTATCTCTCTGATAATTTTCCTCAAGCACAAGGTCGTTGATGTCGTCGTACTTGATAACAACCGCGTTGCCCATATCGTTAATACGCACAGGCTCGCCCCTTGAATTGGTCTTGTACCACCAGTTTGCGGCGGTATTCGTATCGTTGGAGGACACGGCAAAGTTGTACTCGTTCTCGGCTATCATGGGGTAAAGGAGCTGGATACCCGTTTCCTCCTGCCATGCGAGCATACGCTGATACTCCTCCTGCTCAACCTCCTCGTGGGTAAAGCCGACCTGAAGATAGTCGTCAACCTTTGCGTTATACATAAGCTTTTCGTTTCTGCCCTGCATAACCTTTTCGATAGACTTAAGCTTCGTCACGGGCTGAAGCTCGTTGGGGGTTGCGAGTGCCGTGCCAATTGAGGGAATGCTTTCAAAATCGGTGCCTGCGGCAATGCCGATACCGACAATATGGGCAAAGCCCTTTTCGTTATACTGTATTTCAAGGTCGCCCGTCAAAAGCCCGATTTTCGAAAGCGCAAGGTTTCGCGGAACCTTGTTCTGATATCTTGTGTTTGCAACCGTACCGATATTTGCGGGGTTAAAGAACGGAACGATTATTGCAAAAAGCACGATGCAAAGAATAATTATAGCGGCAACAATCGATGCCTTGTTCTTGCAAAAGCGATTCCATGCGTCGTGGAAATAGCCAATCGGCTTATCCTCGAATTTCTGGTCCTTTATACGCTCGCCGCGTGCGACGAACTCAAATTTTTCCTTTGGGATTGAAACAACGTTTATATCTTTTGCCATATTATCTCTCTCCCATTCTTATTCTCGGATCGATAAATCCGTAGCTTATATCTACAATAATACCCGCCAAAAGGCTTACGAAGGTATAGAAAATACTGTCCATCATAAATACGTCGTAGTCACGAAGAGTGACAGACTTTATATAAAGCTGACCTACGCCGGGTATCGAGAAAATCTGCTCAATAATCATAGAGCCGCCAAGAATACCGATAAAGCTTCCGATAATACCGGGAAGAATCGGCACCATCGCGTTTTTGAGCGCGTGTCTTGTGGTAGCCTGTGCTCTTGTAAGCCCCTTTGTTCTCGCGAGAAGCATATAGTCCATTGTGAGCGTTTCGGTAAGCTCCGCACGGGTCGATCTTGCAAGACCCGCAATAGTACCGAAGGAAAGCGAAAGAATCGCGGGAATCATAGAGTGGAACATTTTCCAGGTAATCCATCCGCCCGAATCGTTAAGCGAGAGGATTGTCGGAGGGAAAAGGTCCAGCTTGAAGTACAGGAAATACTGTACGAGGAATGCGTAAACGTAGCTCGGCACCGAAACGAAAAGGATAACCATAACGCTTACGAGGTGGTCCTGCCACTTATTCTTTTTAATTGCGGCGTAAATACCCGCAGCAATACCGACGGGAATAGCGAAAAGAAGCGAATAAAGGTTAACAAGCACCGTTGGCAAAAGACGTCCGACAAGAAGGTTCCAGGCGGGTGTCGTCGTGTCGATTTTCCAGGAGGTACCGAAATCCCATTCGGTAAATATACCCTTCAGATAATTAAAATACTGTACCAAAAGGGGGTCGTTATAGCCACGCGCATCCCAAATCTGCTCTATTATATCCTTTTGCGCGGTGTTTATACCATCGGGCGGGGACATCGGCAATACTCGGATAAGCAAAAAGCAGATGGTTGTTATGCAAAACAGGGCTATAAGCATAAGCAATAATCGCTTAAAAATATACTTAATCATTTTTTCAACCTTTCAGAAGCGTAATACCGCCCCCGTTAACCGCACGGGAAAGCGGGAGTCGGCGGATGCGAAATAACAGACGCATCACGTGGATCTGATAAATAAAACGTCATAAAATTGTCCGTTCTTGGTTTCAAACGGGCAAAAAACAGCCATCTCTAAACGGCAAGTAATGGGAGAACTCGCATTCTCCCATTACCCATTATTCTATGTCAAAAGACAAATTTTACACTTAAATTTTAAAATTAGGTGTAGTTAAGCACGCCGCCCTGGTCCTCGACGTAAGCTGCCCACTCTGCATCGGTGTAGTTGTACTTCATAAGACGAAGTCCGCCGTAGCCGTACATAATGTTGTAGTTCTGGGTGTAGTAGTCAGCCTTGTAGGAGAGAAGCGAGCAGATGGTAGTGCCTGCAAGAGGAATTCTGTAGTAAAGCTTAAGGTAAGCCTCCTCAAGCATAGCGGTGATCTCAAGCTTGGTTTCCATGCTGTCATCTGCAAACTCTGCAGTACCGATCATAGAGTTGGACCACTCCTGCCAGGTCATGGTATAGTCCTTGCCGTCAACGGTAAGGGTAAGCTCCTCTGTCGTGGGATCCCAGCATCCAAGCTCGTTTACGCCGTACTGGTCGGGGTCCATATAGGTCTGGAAGTTACGGAAGGGATAGAATGCAGCGCCGCCCCATGCACCGTAGCCGATAGCGAACTTGCCCGCGGGAACGTCACCGTATCTGTCATCGATGTTACCGATAGCCTCGAAGGTAATCGTGCCAAAGCCCGAGCCTGCAAGAGCAGCGTTGATATACTCGTTAAGCTTTGCAACCTGCTTGTTATCGTCCTCCTGGAGAGCGCCCTTTGCCCAACCGATCTGAATCTTGATGGGCTCGCCTGCGGTGTAAATGCCTGCCTCAACAAGCTCGTCGCAAGCGGTCTTCATAAGAGCCTTTGCCTCGGTGAGGTTGTAGCCTGTAATGGACTTGTAAGCCTCCTCGAGAGTAGCGTAAAGCTCGCCCTCGCCGTACTTAACGCCATAGAGGTTACAAATAGCCTGCATAGCGGGCTCGGAGCTTCTGTAAGAGGAGTAGGGATCGTTGTAAATGTCGTAGTGGTAAAGCTTATTCATAAGAGAGTAAGCAGGGGTCCAAGCCTGTGTTACGGTAACGTAATCGGCTCTGTTAATCGCAAGGGACATAGCCTTACGGAAGTTATCGTTGGTAAGAACAACCGAGTTGGTGTTTACTTCGGAGTTGTCGAGCTTTGTAAGCGCATCAAGGTTGGTGTTGAAGAAGAAGGACATTGTATATGTCTCGTCCTCCTTGTAAAGTCTGTCGGAAAGAGCAAACTTCGAAAGCTCTGCAGCTGTGGGAGAGTATTCCATAAGCTCGCCCTTGAAGAACTTCTGGTTAGCAACCTGCTCATCCATTACGTCGATAACGATCTTGGTGGTCTGGTACTGCTGGTGCTTCTTGCCGTCAACCTCAAAGTTGGTCTCGGAATAAAGGTCACCGTTTTCAAGCTTTGTAAAGCCGTACCAGTTCTCGTTCTGAACGTAAACTACCTGCTTATCGTCCTCAAAAGAGGAGATCTTGTAGGTACCGTAGGACATAGAGGTTTCCTTGGAGGTGCAGTAATTGGTTACAATAAGACCGCCCTCCTCCTTCTTACCTGCCTCGTAAAGGGGCTCGTAAACAAGCCAAGTATCGGTGCAGGAGGTAAGGAAGTAGTTGATGTCGATAGCGTTCTGGCAAACGTAGCGAATGGTGTAATCGTCAACCTTGTAGCAGCCGACGCTGTCATACTCTACCTTTTCGCCAACACGTGCGAAATAAAGGAAAAATTCGTTCCAAGCAAGAGGATTTTCGTCACCGAAATTAAGAGCAAGAAGCTTAAATTCCTCGATAGCGGTGGGAGTCATAGCAACTACGCCGTAGGAATCCTCGGAGCCTGCATACTTCTTGTATACGTTAGTGTAGTACTTGGGCTGAGTCTTGTAAACGGGATTACCCTCTTCGTCGGTAACAGGCTCGCCGTTTTCGTCGGTATCCTGAACGTAAACAGGGTTACCCTCTTCGTCGGTTACGGGGTCGCCGTTTTCGTCAACCACGGGAATCTTTACCATCTTAACCTCAACGTATGCAGGGAGGTTCTCGGGGTCAATTTCCTCAACCACGGGAACAGAGAAGTAGCCTGCGCCAACATATCCCGCATCGGCATACTCGTTCATAGAGTTAGCGCCGAAGAAAGGAACAAGTCCGCTGAAGGTGGTGTAAACAACCTTTTCCTCGCCGTTAATGGTAACGGTAGCAAAGCCATCGTCATTAGTGCCATAGTTTTCAAGATAATCCGCAACATCAAGCCAAGACTCGTAAATAGGAGCTTCGGAGTTGTAGAAATTAAAGCCGCCCGCAACTGCAGACTCGCCGGAGATGTAGAGGTTAGCTCTGTAGTTTCTCATCTTGGAGTCGAGAAGCTGCTTCATCGAGTAGATGTAAGTATCAGCGTTGATAGCCACGCCGTTTTCCCACTTTGCATCGGGATTAAGCCTAATCTCGTAAACGTATCCGGAAGTTACATTGGATGCCGCAGTATCCTTTGGAAGAGAGCAGGCATACTTTGTAAGGTCAGCCTGGTTCTGTGCGGTTACGTCGGTGATGGAGGTAGCCATCTCGTAAACCCACTGGTAAATACCGTTTTCGGTATCCTTGGGCGCCAGGGTTACAAAGGGAGAGGTGATAAAGCCGAGAATTGATTGGTCTGCGTTGGTCTCCCATGTGTGAGGATTCCAGTTGTTACCAAGAGCGGTAGACCAGCTGTTATATGTGTACTCATCCTTTACTACGGCGTCGGGGTTCTTCTTCTTACAGGAAGCAAGAATCGCCATAGCGGATACGAGCAAGCATACCGTGAGAGCCAAGCAAAGAACTCTTTTAAATGTCTTGTTCATAATAGTGTTTCCTTTCCTTATTTATATAATTGCCACATTGGACGAATTATATAGTAATGTATTTTTACCAAGACGGAGTGCCGAGGGGTCATGCTACCCTTTTCCCGTGGACGAATCCGCAATTGATATGCCGATATTATAAGCAAACGGGTGCGTTTTGTCAATACTTTTTGATATGAGAAAATTTCATACCCCATATCAGATTTTTAATTTAATGACGGTTTATACAAACCTTTGTACTTTATCTATACTATTTTGTGCATTTTGCACATAAAAATGTTAATAAATTAATAATACGCCGCTTTTCCAAATTTAATATTTTTTGGGTATTCATAGAAGTAATAGTGTAAATTGTCTTTCGCCGTATAATTGCATATTGGCGTTTTTTTATTCATTAAACGACAAAATAACCGTAAAAGAACAAAAATAATGGAAAAATATGCAAGCTTGCGAACAGTCACGCGTTCCCGCATTCTCGCCAACGTACAATGCGCAATTTGTTGGTAAAAAGTAACAAAAAAACGCAAGCGCAAGCCCCGTAGCGACAAAATAAAAAGCGGACGTCACGAGGACGTCCTCTCTACCTCTTGCTCACCATTCCTTTCGGAGCGTGATTAAAGACAATCTAAAGTTTACTGTACCAACGGCGACGGTATACACGCCAAGGCGTGATGATATGCAGCCCAAAGGGCAGGTGAT
>JAZSHN010000088.1:0-13305 GCA_045533315.1 Eubacteriales bacterium
CGAAATACCACGCCCGTGACATTGCCGCCTACCGAATGGGGGTGCATAAGGGGCTAATGCTTCTTGCCTCTGCCACCCCCGCTATTGAAAGCTTCTATAAGTCAAAAACGGGTAAATATACGCTTGTACCTCTCCGCGAAAGATACGGGGGAGCAAAGCTCCCGACCGCCGTTATCGTCGATATGAGAGAGGAGCTGCGCCTCGGTAACACGGGTACGGTAAGCCAACGGCTTATGAACTGCCTTTACGACGTAAAGGAGAGGGAGGAGCAGGCAATACTCTTTCTCAACCGCCGCGGTTATTCCGCCGAAATCAACTGCAAGGAGTGCGGAGAGGTTATATCCTGTCCGCGTTGCTCGGTATCCTTGACGTATCATACCGACAGGGGCGGACGGCTGCTCTGTCATCTTTGCGGCTATTCACGTCCGCTTCCGCGGTGCTGCGACTCCTGCGGCTCGGATAAGCTGTCACGCCTCGGCTTCGGCACGCAAAAGCTGGAGAGCGAGCTTTCGCAATATCTGCCCGAAATGCCCGTAATGCGAATGGATGCCGATACCACGTCGGGAAAGCTTGCCTACGACCGTATGCTCGAGGGCTTCCGAAACGGAGAGGCAGATATACTTCTCGGCACGCAAATGGTTGCAAAGGGGCACGACTTTCCCCGTGTAACCCTCGTCGGCGTTGCGCTCGCAGATACCTCGCTTTACGTCAGCGACTTTCGCGCCGCAGAGCGTGCCTTCTCGCTTTTGACACAGGTAATCGGACGTGCGGGCAGAGCCACCGACCGCGGGATTGCGGTGATACAAACCTTCTCGCCCAATAACGAAACGCTTCGTCTTGCGTGTAAGCAGGATTACGATGCCTTTTACGAGGGCGAAATTGCTCTGCGACGTGCGCTCTCCTATCCGCCGTTTTGCGATATGGTACAGCTTACGCTTACCGCGGATAACGAAGACGACCTCGCCCGCGCCTCCGCAAGCCTTCACGAAAGGCTCGTGGAAATGATTAACAAGGACTATAACCACCTGCCCATAACCGTTTTCGGACCGTTTGAGGCACAGGTGTATAAGCTAAACGAAAAATATAGAATGAGGGTGGTCGTAAAGTGCCGACTCACAAGGGAGACGAGAACGCTTTTCTCCTCGCTTTTGTCCGAGTTTGCAAAGGAAAGGCTTGCAAGCCTTACTATTGACCTCAATCCTCTTTCGGTATAAAGGAGAAACCAAAATGGCTAAACTCAAGATTTTAAAATTCGGCGAGCCTACGCTTCGTAAGGTAAGCCGCCCCGTAGACGAAATCACCCCCCGTATCTGCACCCTCATCGACGATATGATTGAAACTATGCGCGATGCGGGTGGCTGCGGACTTGCCGCACCGCAGGTCGGTGTGCTTCGCAGAATTGCGGTTATAGAGGTAGAGGAGGGAAAGGTCTACGAGCTTATAAACCCAAAAATCATCGCATTTTCGGGCGAGCAAAGGGAGCAGGAGGGCTGCCTCTCTAACCCGGGCGAATACGGTGTTACAAAGCGGCCCGCCGCAGTGACCGTCCGTGCAACCGATAGAAACGGTAATACATACGACCTTTCGGGCACCGACCTTCTTGCCCGTGCTATCTGCCACGAGTGCGACCACCTCGACGGAAAGCTTTATACTGACGTCGAGATAAAGGGCGCAAAGCCAAACTCCAAAAAATAATCCAAAGGGGGGACGCCCGATATGAAAATAATGTTTATGGGTACACCCGAAATTGCGGCAACCTGCCTTGACACAATGGTAAAGGGTGGGCTTAACGTCACCTCCGCCGTTACGGGAAGGGATAAGCCGCGCGGCAGAGGAAATGTTATGACACCCACCGCCGTCCGCGCAATGGCAGAAAGCCACGGCATCACCGTCTACACCCCCGACACTCTCCGCGACGGTGCGTTTTTGTCGGTGCTGGAGGCGGAGAGCCCCGACCTCATCGTGGTTGTTGCCTACGGCAAAATTTTGCCCAAATACGTGCTTGACTACCCTAAATTCGGCTGTATTAATCTCCACGTTTCTCTGCTTCCGAAATACCGCGGTGCCGCACCTATGCAGCGCGCGATTATGGACGGTGAAAGGGAAACGGGTGTAACCGTTATGTATATGGCAGAGGGGCTTGATACGGGGGATATAGTTACGCAGCGCGCGTTTGCTATCGAGCCCGACGACGATTTCGAGGCTATACACGATCGCTCCGCCGAAATCGGAGGGGAGCTTTTGCTCTCTGCAATTCCTGCGATTTTCGACGGCACAGCCACTCGCACACCCCAAAACGACAGTCTTGCCACCTATGCCGCAAAAATTGAAAAATCCGATTGCAAAATTGACTTTACGATGCCCGCCTCGCGGCTTGACTGCATAATCCGCGGAGTTACACCCATTCCGGGTGCGTATGCATATCTCGGCGGTAGAATGCTTAAAATATTTAACGTCACGCCCGTAAAGGGCAACGGAGTGGCGGGCGAGGTTATTGCCACCGACCCAAAGGGTGACGGCTCGTTTACCGTGGCATGCGGTGAAGGTGCGCTCCTTGTAAAGGGGGTAATCCCCGAGGGCAAGGGAAGAATGACTGCGGGTGATTTCGTCCGCGGAAGAAAAATACAAGTTGGAGATATTTTGTCCTGATGGATATTATTCTTTATCTGCTTTTTATCGCGGCACTGATTTTTTCGGTTGTCGCACAAGTAAAGGTTTCCACCACCTTTAAAAAATATTCCCGCGTATCCGCGGGAAGAGGACGCACCGCCGCGGAGGTCGCGCGACGTATCCTCGACTCTCACGGTCTTTATCACGTGAACATAGAGCGTGTGGGAGGTAATCTGACCGACCATTACGACCCTCGCTCCCGCGTGCTTCGTCTATCAGACGGAGTTTACGGCTCGTCAAGCGCCGCAGCGGTTGGTGTTGCCGCGCACGAGGTCGGTCACGCTATACAGCACGCCACCGCGTATAAGCCGCTTGCCTTTCGCTCCGCACTTGTACCCGCGGTGAATTTTGCCTCCCGCTTTTCCTGGATTGCGATAATGCTCGGAATTCTCTTTATGGCGTTTGCGCCCTTTATCGGCACGTATTTGCTTTTTGGCGGTATCGTCCTGTTTTCGGCAACCACGCTCTTTCATCTTGTCACCCTGCCTTGCGAAATAAATGCCTCCCGCCGCGCTCTTAACGAGCTTGATTATACAGGCTGGTATACTCGCGAGGAGCTTTCGGGCTGTAAAAGGGTGCTTTCTGCCGCGGCTATGACCTACGTTGCCGCGCTTGCCGTATCGCTTATACAGCTTCTTCGCCTTATCTCTGTTTTTAACAGAAGACGTTAGACCAAAGCCATACCCGTGTTAAATTTAACAAACCGAACGGGAATTAAATGACAATAAATGTTTACAAAAAAGGAGGAACGCGATATGACTCCGCGTCAAATAACTCTTTCGCTGCTTGACGAATACGAGCTTTGCTGCAAATACGTAAACCTTTCGCTTTCCTCCCACCGTCTTGACGGTCTTACGAGGGAGGAGCGCGGGCTTGTTACCGCACTTCTTTACACAACCGTCGAGCACAAGCTTACCTACGACTACTATATTTCCGCCACGGCAAAGCGCTCGGTGGAGAAGATTGATATACATACGCTTAACATACTTCGCCTCGGCTGTGCACAAATTCTCGATATGGATAGGATTGCCGACCATACCGCTGTCAACGAAACCGTAAAGCTCGGCTCAAATAAAGGGGAGCGTGGCTTTGTCAACGGCATTTTGCGCGCAATAATCCGTCACCGCGACGCGGGTACGCTCCCGATGCCCGAAAGAAGGAAAAGCCTCGCGCGATACCTCTCGGTAAAATATTCCTTTCCCATCGGGCTTGTGCGGCATTTTATCTCGCTTTTCGGCGAAGCCGATGCTGAAACTCTATTACATACCTTTAATACGGAAAAATATACCGACCTCACGGTAAACACCCTTAAAATCGACAGGCAATCGCTGCTCGAGCGTTTTTCGGCACTCGGTATTTCTGCCACGCCGTCCCCGCTTTCAAAATACAGCATTCGTCTTTGCGTCTCGTATAACCCCACCGCACTTGTCGGCTTTGCCGACGGTGAGTTCTTTATACAGGACGCCTCCTGTGCCGTAAGCGCGGAGGTGCTTGCCCCCCACCCGTGCGAGGAAATTCTCGACCTCTGTGCCTGCCCCGGCGGTAAAAGCTTTGCCGCCGCAATACTTTCGGGTGACGGTGCAAAAATTCTCTCGCTTGACCTTCACGAAAGCAAACTGTCGCTCATCGTCGACGGTGCAGCCCGACTTGGGCTTAACTCCGTAACTGCGATGCAAAACGATGCAACCCTCCCGCGTGCCGAGCTTTTTGATAAATTTGACCGAATTATTTGCGACGTCCCCTGCTCGGGGCTCGGTGTCCTCGGCAAAAAGGCGGACCTTCGCTATAATGCGGAGGGGACGATGGACAGTCTTCCCGAATTGCAATATCAAATTCTCTCCACCGCCGCAAAATATCTGAAGGTCGGCGGAACTCTCGTCTATTCAACCTGCACGCTTAACTCTGCTGAAAACGTGGAAAACGTAAAACGCTTTTTAACCGAAAACGGCAATTTCGCGGCTGTCGATTTTACCGTCGGCGGGCTTTCCTCAACCGACGGAATGCTGACGCTTTTGCCGCATATACATCACACCGACGGCTTCTTTATTGCCAAGCTTGAAAGACTGTCTTAACGGCGAAAAACAAAGCCGTACCCCACAAAGGAACTTACGGCGAAAAACAAAGCCGCACACCCCACAAAGGAATGAAAAATGACCGAAAAAATTGACCTTTATTCTATGCTCCCTGCTGAGGTGGAGGCATATCTCATCTCGCTCGGAGAGCCGAAATTTCGTGCAAAGCAGCTGTTTCCAAGGCTGCAGGACGGCACCCCGATTTCCGAGATTTCCAATCTGCCAAAGGCACTGCGTGAAAGGCTTGCCGAAGAAACGCTCAACCCCATTCCTACGGTTGAGAAAAAGCTCGTGTCAAAAATCGACGGAACGGTAAAATATCTTTTCCGCCTTTACGACGGCGAATGTATTGAAAGCGTGCTTATGAAGTACAAGCACGGTAACACCCTCTGCGTTTCAAGTCAGGTCGGCTGCCGTATGGGCTGTCGCTTTTGCGCCTCAACCCTCGCGGGACGGGTTCGAAATCTTCTGCCCTCCGAAATTCTCGGACAAATCATTGCCGCCACCCGCGACAGCGGAGAGCGCGTGTCCAACGTCGTAATGATGGGAATAGGAGAGCCGCTTGATAACTTTGACAACGTGGTGCGCTTTCTTACTCTCGTAAATCACGCGGACGGGCTTAATATCGGCTACCGTCACATCTCGCTTTCCACCTGCGGCGTTGTGCCGAAAATTTTAGAGCTTGCAGAGCTTGATTTGCCGATTACGCTCTCCATATCTCTCCACGCCGCAAACGACGCGCAACGAAGCGCGATTATGCCCGTCAACAACAAATGGAAAATCGACGAGCTTCTTTCCGCCTGCGTTTCCTATTACAAAAAAACGGGAAGGCGCATCTCCTTTGAATACACGCTCATCCACGGTAAAAACGATACGGAGGCGGATGCCTATGCGCTTGCCCGCCTGCTCACCTCTGCATTCCGCGGCACGGGTGCGCCCATTCACGTTAACCTCATTCGGGTGAACGAGGTAGCCGAAATAGGCTTTAAAAATCCGTCGACGGAGGCGGCGAATAAATTTGCCGAGCTGCTTAACAGCCGCGGCTGTGTCGCTACCGTAAGGCGAAGGCTCGGCTCGGATATAGAGGCGGCGTGCGGTCAGCTCCGTCGCTCCAATTCCTGACAATTCAATTCCTAACAAAAGGAGTATTTCTTTGATTTACGAAAAACACGGCCGTGTCGTAAAGGGGCTCGGCGGTCTTTACGAGGTCCTTGCCGACGACGGTGAAAAGTTCGTCTGCCGTGCAAAGGGTAACCTGAAGCGCGACGAGGAAAGGGTGCTTATCGGAGATACCGTTACCGTCACCGTTGACGACGAAACCCCCGACGGAATTATAATCTCCGCCATAGACGAAAGGAAAAACAGCCTTATCCGTCCCCCGCTTGCAAACCTTGACTATCTTTTTATCGTCTTTGCGGCTAAAAAGCCGTCGCCCGTTATCGAAACGGTGGACAAGCTTACCGCAATCGCGGAGCATAACTTAATCCTCCCCGTTATAGTGATAACTAAAACCGACCTTGACAGGGCGGCTGCCGACGAATATGCCGAAATTTATCGCTCTGTCGGATTTCCCACCTTCGTTACCTCCTCCGAAAGCGGAGAGGGCACCGAGGAAATAAGAGAATACATTGCTGAAAGCCTTGTCGATGGGAAAATTGCCGCCTTTGCGGGTGCTTCGGGTGTCGGAAAGTCCACGCTTCTTAACTTCCTTTTTCCAACCCTCTCGCTCGCAACCTCGGAAATTTCACGTAAAATAGAGCGCGGTCGCCACACCACCCGTCACGTGGAGCTTTTCTCGCTTTCGGGCGGAGGCTTTCTTGCCGATACCCCGGGCTTTTCGCTTATCGACTTTGAGCGATTTGATTTTTTCACGCTGGAGGACCTGCCGCTTGCATTCCCCGAAATCCGCGCGCGCGTCGGTAAATGCCGATACGTAGATTGCGCCCACGTTGGGGAGGGAAGGGAGGACTGCTCGGTTGCAAGGGCGGTTGCCGAGGGCGAAATTCCCGAAACCCGCGTGGAGTCCTATCGCACCATTTGGCGCACCTTGAAGGCGAAAAAGGGCTATAACTGACAAAAACCGCTGCAAAACATAACTTTTATTTACATATTTTGCGAAAAAACGCCAAATCTCAACGTTGTATATACAAACACCGTCGGAGGGATATATGAACTATTCTATTCTTGACAGCTTTGATTTGCCGGTCCGTCACTGTATAGAGCATAACGGTCCGTCAAGCCAAAATCCATGCAATAACGTAAAGGAGCTTAACGATCCCAAAAAACGCCTTGGCTCGGAAAGGCCGCTTGTCGATTCTATGACGATGAGTATGAATTCCCGCCATTTGAGGGTAAAGGAGCAGGCGGATAGACCAAGCCTCCACCTTATTTTCCACGACGAAAAGGACGGGGTGGTTGCCGCAAAGGGCGTATACGACGAGGTAAAACGCTCTGTTCCCGAGGCGGAGCTTAATCCCGACCTTGACGAAAAAAAGCTCTCCTCGTTTATAAAGCCGAAAAGCATAAAGCGCGCGGCGGTAAACGCAAAAATATGGAACGGAAGCCAACGCCTCACGGTAAAGCAGCTGATCCCCATTGTCGTATCTGCGCTTGCTTCGCTGTCGGGCTGGGCATTAACCTGGCTTGATATAAACGACATCGTGAACATAACCGTTTCGGGAAACGGCGAGGTTGGGGCATACCTGCTCGCCACTCTCGGTCTTTTGTGCGCCGTCGTGTGCGGCTGGCTGCTTGTCCGCGCAAAGCAGGATAAGTTTTTGGAGGATATAAGGAATTTTGAGGACTCCATCGCAAACGATACCGACGATACACAGTTCGATAAGCTGCTCGAGGGGCTTTGCGAGTCCGACTTTACCTGCTTTAAATCGGGGGATAAGAGCAACGTCTACGTTATCACCCTGTCCGAAAGAACGCTGTATTCAAAAAGAAAGCGCAAAATCATAAAAAGATACCTTTCCGTTATGGAGAGCAAGCAATGCTGGTTCGTTTTCCTTGAAAAGCTCTCCGAAAACGACGCCCTTCTCTCGCTTGACAGGGTGAGAATTTATACCCTCGTCCACCTCGGCGGAAAGAAGAAGCGCGAATTGGCAAAGCAGGTGCTTGAAAAAACGGGAGTCCAGATTTACGAGAGCGAAATAAACCGCTACGGAGTTGACGCCATACTGCTCAAAACCGTAAGCAGCGGAGCAACCGAGGAGGACAAAAACCTCTGGAAAAAGAAAATTGAGGACTTCGCCGCATCAAAAAGCTGCAACAATATCAGAGTCGATACCCTCGTTTATTTCGTTGCCGATTTGTCCGCAAAGTACCATATCAATTTTACACAACCCCGACTTTGGCAGTATCTGTTCAGATACGGTAACGAAGGCTCGGTTGTGGAGGAGCTTGACAGAGAGCTTACCTCCCTCCTTTTCTTCAAGGACGAAAAGCAGGATTTCAACGGTATCGTAAGGCTTATTGAATATATCAACGCCGAGTTTTCAAAGGATTTTGCATTTCTTTCCGAAAACAATCCGTATAACGGAAAGGAAAGCACCGAGTACGTCCAGCTTTGTATAATAAAGGCACTCCGCGTTAAAAAGGCGGACGACGACGTGCGCCTTTGCAATATCGCCCTGATAATTCTCGATAATATATACGAAACCTACCGCCTCGTAAAAAGCGAGAGAGAGTACGGTGCGCTTTGCGACTTTTCACAGGGCGTGTGGGGGCGTGTTATTTCCCTCGCCCTCGGTGTGTTCGAGGAGGAAAACTACCGCTGGTTTTCACCCGAAATCGTACATTCCTTCCTTAATCTTTATCGCGCCGCGCCCGCGCACGAGCGACCCCTCGGCTTGCTTTCCACCGCGGAGTTCCTTTGTGCCGCGCGTTCAAACCTTATCCTCGGACCGAATATTCACGGTGCGGAGGCGGACGACCTTACCCTCCGTATAAGCGAGGAGGAAAGGGAGGGCTTCATTGACCCCGTTTACGACCACTATCTCACCGTAAAATTCGCCGCAGAGGAAACGAAGCGCAACGAAAAGGCAACCTTCGGTAACACCCCCAACTATTTCGGTATTCTCCGAATGTCGAAAAGCGAGAGGGACGAATATTATATTGCCCTTTCACGCCTTGGGGAGGAAAACGTCCTTCGCTTTTACTCTAATCTTTACGATACCTTCTGCGCCTGCTCGCGCGTTTTGGACTCTATAAAGTATTCCTGCTACGGACTTTACCAAAACGATATTGCCGCAAAGTACAGGCTTCCCGAAAATACGAAGTACCAAAGCGACCTCGGCTACGTAAGCCTTATTCTCGATAAAATGTTCTCGATTATAAAGGATATATATAAGGAGGACGAAAGAATTCTCGAAAGAATTTCCGAAATCCACGATATGTACCTTTCGGAGGACGAAAGAATTAACGAAATCATACTTTTGGAGCTTGCCGCCTCCGAGTTTTCGGGCATATCCCTTTTCGGCTATCTCATTTGTATGATTGCGAGAATAAAGGGAAACCGCGAAATCCTTCAAAATATGTACCTCGGCATCGGAAGCTATCTCGTAAGATTTATCTTCCTTATGTATCACGAAAGCGCAACCAACGATATAAACAATTCGGATTTCAAATATATGGTGCTTATTCTCGACACCTATGCCGACCCCTCCGATGCAATTCTCGGCTATCTTTCCTGGTGCTCTACGCGCGTTAAAACCGACGTAACCGACGGAATGATTAAAAGCTACCTTTCGGAGCATATCGACGAATGCGTTGAAAACCTTGAAACGGTTGCTGAAAATCTTCGCATCGACGATTACGAGGGATATATCTCCAATCTTTATTCAATATCCTATCTCTCGGGCGAGCAAACGAATAAAATTTACCGAAGGCTCGCGCAAATCCTGTCCACCAAATTCACAAGGGACGAGCGCGTGGAGCTTTGCATAGAGCTTGCAACCCTTCTTTCCGAGGGCAAAATGTCGGAGAAATTCGCCTCGCTTGCGGACGGCGAGCTTGTTGGACGGCTTAACAGCGCCAACCCGAATTCGGCGTGCATTGCCTACGGCGAATATATAAAGCTTGACGAAAAACGCTTTTTGCCCCTTTTCCCGCAGGTCGCGAAAAAAATCCTTTCAAGCTCAAAGGTAAAACGGTACGATTTCTTTATCCGTTATTTGAATAACGAAATGCAGACGGATACTCAAACCGAACAGGGCGGCGAGCTAATCGCAATGCTTATCTCGGATTGGTTTTTGCGCGTGTGCTACGGGTACAGAATATCTCACGATAAAATATCTGCAAGGCGTTATTTACACTTTTTGATAAGCGCTGCGAAATTCTTTAATATTACGGATGACCTTCAGATGAAGCAGGGGCTGATTCGCAAAAAGCTGGAGGAGGAATTTTCCTTCTTTGCCGAGCTTGAAACGAACGAGCGCTTCTTTATGCGAAGATGGGAGAAAACGTCGATAGTAAACCTTATCGTCTATCTTCTCAAAACCTCCTACCTCGGCACCTACGGTAAAAAATCCGCCGAGGGCGAGGCTCTTACCGCGGAGCAGATAAAGAACGGCGCGTATTACGAGGCTCCCTTGATTTTTTCCAACGGAGAAAACTACGTAAACTTCAAATATCTTGAAATTCTCGAGGCTATAAGCAAAAACGAGCAGGACGTGCAAAGCATTCTCGACGAGGACGCCTTCCTTGAAAAGCTTCTTGCCGACGCAAAGGAAATAATCGAAGCTCTGCTCGACGAAAAAACCGCCCGAAGAATGACCGAAAGGCTTGAGCGCATCCACCTTTCAAGCCGAAGGTTTTAAGTTCATTTTTACATTTCCCCCGCCTTTTCGCGGGGGATTTTCCTTTTTATACATACGTAAAACCAAAAAGTGGGCTGGCTTGATTTAGAGCAGAAAGCGTCGTTCTCCGACCGACAGGCGTATATGAATACGTCGGAGGGAGGAAACGGCGGTAGTAAAAATCAAATAAAGCAAGAGAAAACCGCAGGCTTTTTACCTATTTTTAAGTTTTATAAAAATAGCAAGGACGAGGCACCTATTATAATGGTACCTCGCCCTTTTGTTTACGGTTATGCCTAAATGAAGCAGCCCCTCGTTTTATCAAATATTGCTTGCTTAAAATGAGGAAAAACGTCAATCCTCGTCCTCTATGTTGTCAAGCGCGTATTCGCAGCATTGTAACACGAGGTTGTTGAGAGAAACATCCTTTGTTTGTGCAAGGGCCTCAAGCTTTGCCAAAAGCTCCGTCGGAATACGAAAGGTTTTGTTAACGTATTCTGTTTTCTTTATCTTAAATGTTTCCATATTGCACCTCCGCGGTTTATAAATTGCACTACTATTTTACATTAAAAACCGAAAGTTTTATACGCGCAATTTTCACACTGAAAATAACAGTGTAATATGCACTTGACAAAGCGGTGCCACGGTGGTATAATACAATCACCACAACAAAATAAAGGAGACTTTACTATGAAACGGTTTTTGTCATTACTCTTGGTTGTATTGATTTTGGCTACTTCTATGCTTTTTCTTGCTTCTTGCGGAAAGCGTATACCGAATGGCACCTACGTTAACAACGAAATTGGTGCTACCTATGTTTTTAAGGGGCGGAGGTTTGAGTATTCGGGTCCTGTGGATAGATACGGAATGACTTCGGGCGGCTTTGGAAACACAAGGTATGAGGGTGTGTACAAGCTTAAAGCCGATACGATAGAAATGACGACACAGGGCAAGAGCACCGCTACCATCGATAGCTTTTCTATGGGTGACGGCTACGTCGTTATAGCGGGTAAAAAATATACGCTGACCGATTGAGGCTCGTGAATTTTTGCAAAAACAGTATCGAACCAATAACTGCTTATAGGAGATTTAAAAATGAATAAAAGGACTTCGTTTATTTTAAATATTGTAACCTTGGCACTTGTCGCGATTTGTGTAATTACGCTCTTTTTGCCCTTATTTTCCGTTAAGGTTATCAGCCTTGACGTGGAGCGTTGGAATAAAAGTGCATACACAAGCGCGGTAAAAGAGCCGCAACGGGTTCGCTTTGGTGCCGGCTTTTTGGTTAACACCGTGCTTAATTTAGGTGACGTAGTTAAGTGCCTTGATATAAGGGGAGAGGATGACCCGTATCCTTCTTTTAACGAAACGAAGGAAATTCGTGAAAAGCTCGAGGATAACAAGAGCTTTGCCAATTCTGTAATGGGCGTGTTTGTAATTTTTAACGCGCTTGGTAACGGAGGGCTTGCTTGGGCAATACTTTTGCTGCTCGCTGTTCTTCTGTGTGTGTTAGCGGGTATAATTTTGCTCGTGAGCTTGATAAAAAGTATTGCGTTTTTCGTAAAGCAAAAGGGGGACGTTACCGTAAAACGTATGAGCGGTAAATTTGAAGTTGCTCCGCTTTTATGCGAAGTTTTAGCGGTCGTTCCGATTTTGAATTGCTTTAGGCTGATTAACCCAAAGCACTACGGCGGGCTTGAAGTAAGCGTAAGCGTGTGGACTGTTCTGTGCTTCGTATTTGCATTTGCAATTTGCTCGGTAAGGGTCGCTGCGGAAATTATAAACACGGAGGATTCCGTTGCAAAACGTAGATTGCTTAATAAACAGCTGCTTTCGTTTGCAAGCGTAGCTTGCTCAACTGTTTGTTTGATAATGTTATTCCCGATATCCGGCGCACTTGCGAAGTTTGTAAACACGGTAATTTGCTTGGTTAACGTTTTTGTTGTTGCTTCTTGTATAGAGAATGTTATTGCGCGTTACGGTATGTTTTTCAAGGATAAAGACTACACGGAGCGCAAGGCATCGCTTATAAGCGGTGTTCTTCTCGTAATCATCAGCGTTGTAGGCTGTATTCTTAACGCCTTTAACCTGTTTAGTATTATAGGACTTATCGGCGCGATAGCGTTTCTGATACTCGAGTTTGTTTATAACACGAAGTATGGCACGGTGCAGGCTAAATAATCGAACAACCCGTTTATGAGGTATAAATTATGAAGCCTTTTACAATTTGAGTAAAATCGGGGCGACCTTCCTCGCCCCGAATCTTTTTAATTGCCAAAGCGCGATTTTGTTGTGTGTAAAAAAACAAAAAAGTGATTTGTCAATCATCCGTTTAAAAAAGTTAAAAAAATTTTCAAAACCCCTTGACAAACGAGAGCCGTTTGTGTATAATAACACAGGTATCCTAAGACAGCAGGTTCCGGTAAAAGCATTGCTTTCCTGCCGAGGTGAAGAATAATCAAATAATTCGCGCCCTTTTGTGCGCGTTTTGGGGTTGTCCTTTCTCGGTAAAGCTTTGGCTTTTTCGGAAAGGTTTTTTTGTTTTAAATTTTTATGGAGGTGAAAACAATGCCAAGTAATAAGATTCTTGAAGAAAAGAAACAGGTCGTCGAGGCTCTCGCTGCTAAAATGCAGAACGCAGCTGCAGGCGTGCTTGTAAAGTACGAGGGCATTACCGTTGCAGAGGACACCGAGCTTCGTGCCGCACTCCGCAAGGCTGGTATCGAGTATTCCGTTATGAAGAACACTCTCACCGGCAGAGC
>JAZSHN010000103.1:0-12023 GCA_045533315.1 Eubacteriales bacterium
GTGAAGCAATTCATGTGGGTTCAAGTCCCGTCGTCCGCACCAAAAAAGTCGTATCAAAAGGATACGACTTTTTTTATCCAAGTCGCAGACTTGGTATATCATCGACGCAAGGCGTATATCATCTCGCCTCAAGCGAGTATATCATCACCGAAGGTGTATTCCTGCGACTTGATGATATACTCGCCCGAAACCGATATATACTCGTTTTCGGACGGATGATATGCAATTTCTGCGAAATTGATGATATACAAGGCTCACGCCTTGATTATAATGTTAGAATGTTGTATAATACGCTAAAAGAGGTGATATTATGTCAAAAAACTATTTATTGATATATTCCGAACAGCTTGCGACCGATATTGAATTGATGTGTCAAAGCATTAAGGCGCCGCCGAACACTCTTTTTTAAATTCGAAAAAAGTTCGAGTAGTGTTTATGCCAATATCCGTGAGGCAAATTACGGTCAAAGTAAAGCAGATATGCTTTCAAAATTTGAAATTGCGCTCAAGGAATGTAGTGAAACGGAAGGTTGGTTACAGCTACTGTTTAATACAAATGGCATTGATGAAGAAACATACAAAAACCATCGCAATCTGTGCGGTAGAATCAGACGTATGCTTATTTCAAGTTGTAAAACTCTAAAGGAGAATGGAAAATGAAAAAACTGATAACTTCAATACTATTATTTGCGATAGCATTGTCTTTATGTTCTTGTGGTAGAGTTGATAAGAATATAGCTTTTTCAGGAGAATCTTGGCAAACCTTAGAGGCAGAAATTTATTATTTGGAAAAATCATATTCCAAAAGTGATATACAAAATCTCCGCGATGAAAACACACCATTGTGTGTTTTAAATAATTTAACCGAAGACGGCGAGAAAATATCTGAATTAATGAATGAAATATCTTCACTAACATTTATTCAGGAAGTCATTTATTTTCCTGCACCGGTCGATTGGATTTATACTTATGAAGGATATGTTATATGTGTTGTATATCCAAATGGATATGATATTATTGCTCCCAACGGTCAGTTTTATTATTCTTTAGACCCGAAGGGGAAAGAACACTATAAGTATGGTCATTCCGATTATTCAGGAGAAACTGAATGGTCGGTAATCATCGAAAAATATATAACGAATCATTAATCTACCTATCGTTAAAATTGAACCCATTTTTTGCGAAAAAAGTGAACCCATTTTGCAAAATGAACCCATTAGGATTTTGTATCCTTTTCGTAGCCCTTTCACAAAAATCGACAAGTTTCGACTTGTCGATTTTTTATCCATTGCGAGAGCAATGGCATATCATCACGCTTTGGCGTGTATCTCATCACCGAAGGTGCATATCATCAACCGCAGGTTGTATCACTTTCGCATTGATGATATACACGGCTTTGCCGTGATTAAGAACGTAGGGGTTCAAATCTATCGGTTAAAAAGGTAAAATATCTTTTTTATCCGCCCTTCACAATATGAGCGTAAGTTGAACCGAAAGGTTTTGACTTGCGCTTTTATTTTTTGCATAGCAAAAGGCGAGCCGTGATAAGCTCGCCTTCAATATTTTTTACTCGTATAAACCTATTTGATTTTTTAGGTTTCTACATTTTATTGTGTATGCTTACAACGTGGAAGGTTATGGCAACCAAAAACGTGCCGTATCTTCCTTTTCTTAAAGCAAGAAAATCCCACATATCGGACAGTGATTATTACGACAAGCCGCTTACACAGCTCTCCGCTTTATCCGCCAACGCTCGTATTTTAATCGAGATAGCCGAGAAGCTCCGCGGCAAAGAGGTTGCCGAGCTTTATTTGGCTCATAGAGTCATAGTGCGGCACGTCGGGGTTATCGGTCGGCTCCTTTGTGGTGTCAAGCCCGTGGGCTATCGTATCGATAAGGAGATTTTTGGGGTCGGAGGCTGCCACCGCGCGCTTTGACTCGTTGACAAGGCTTCCGTAAACCCAGAAAATCGGCAGGTCGGCGATATAGGCATCGACAAATATTATTCCGTCGTCGGAGGCGTATTTTTTGTACCTTTTACGAAGGTCCTTTATCAGGCTTTTGAGATTAGCCTCGTAATCCTTGGCATGGTTGGTCGAAAAGGAATCCGACTCCCCCTGCATCCAACACATACCCTCAATTTTCACGTCGTAGCCCTTTGAAGCGAGATATTCCACGCTTGCATCAACAAAGGCAACGAATTTTTTATACATTTCCCCCGTTTTTCCGAATCCCGACGGGGAGAGCCATTGCTTAAAAAGGTTTGAGCCGCCCCACGCGCATTTTATGATGAAAAAGGCTTCGTCGGGATGCTCCGCGTGAAGTCCCTCTGCCAATCCAAGCTCCGACCCGAAGAATCCGCCAAGCTCCCCCTGTCGCGTTTTCGCCCTGACAAATCCTCCCGAAATATTGTTATCGGTAACGTAGTAATTTATATAGACGTTGTCGTAGCCGTTATCGTATTCCGAATATTTTTCCTCGCCGACGTTTCTTTTAAGATATTCGTCGGAGGCACAGCCCGAGGCATTTGACTGTCCGCCGAGGAGGATAACGTGCGCTACCCTTCCCTCTCCATCGGGGAGAGTGTCGTCAACCGTAAAGGTTATTTTGCCTTCAAGATTGGCACGCACTCCGAAAAACACACCGAGTCCGACAAGCAGAACCGAGATAATAGCTACAACGGATATTACAAGCCTTTTGCTTTTAATCATACTATGCATTATACCTTTGTAAACGTGAGGGTTGCGCTTTCACCGTCGATAGAGTCAACCACAAAATTATATCCAAGAGGGTTGCCCGCGTCGTCATAGGTGTCCGACATTGTATCCCCCTCCAGATAGGTGTAGGTATCGGCGGCGGATTTTACAAATTCAATAAGGTTATCCTCCGTGCCGTATTCGTCGGAGGGGTCGGTGTTGTTGTTATATATATCGTAGTAGACCTCTCCCTCGTAATCCCAAGCGTAAAGAGATGCATTAACGTGGTAAACCACAACTCCCTCGCGGGTGAAATATCCCGCATTTTCTCCCGAATTAAGTCCGTCGGCGGTATAGTACACTACGATATAGTACTCCTGATATACTCCGAGGTCATCGTTCCAATTGTTTGCGATAATGATTGTATCACCGTTTTTGGAAAACGCCTCGAGAGTGAGGGTTAGGCTTCCCTCGCAAACCACGAGCCGCGAGCTTGTGAGCCAGCCGTAATTGAACTTCGTATATGCGTTATGGTCACCGAGCATACCGTCCATTATGTCCATACCGAGAAGCGGACCTTCGGTTCTTCCCGAAGTGTCGTAATAATCGTCAGCACCGAGAATGTGTCCGAACTCGTGGATAAGGGTATAGGTGTTCATTCCGCTGTCATCGTCGTAATTAACGTTGCCGTTTATATCGTAGCTCTCGTGAAGGAAATCAAAGGACGCCCAAAGATAATCGTTTGCCGAAACGCCGTCGTATTCGTAGTAATATCCCTCGGCATCGGTGTGGTAATTCCAATATCTGTATGCCCAATAAAAGTCGGTATCGGGGTCTATGTCGAGCGTATGCATAATCACGACCGCATCAATGCTGCCGTTTTCGTCACTGTCAAACTCCGACAAATCCATAACGGTTGAAAGATAGGCAAGCGCCTCGTCGATTATAAGCTGGTCGCCGTTCATATATCCTTCGGCATCCTTTGAGCTTGCGTAATAGGAGCTGCTGTACTTTGGCATAAACCAATTTTCAAGGACGGTAAAATCAACCGTCAATTTGCCGTAGCTTGAGATTTTGTAATACTCGTAAACAGAGTAGAAGCCGTCGTTGGGGTCGTTTGATATAAACGCGGAATTAAGCTTTGCTATATCGTAGCCGCGGCTTGTCGCGGTGACATCGGAAAACTCCACGGGAATAACGAGGACGGTGGGAGAGCCAACAGTCGGACAGCCGCCGACGTAATAGCCCTGGTCGGTGACGTCCTTTACATTTGTTGCGCCCGTGAAATCAAGGTCGTAGACTCCGTCGGGGTCGGTGGGAAGTCCCGCACCGCCGTTGGTGATAAGCTCGGAGCTGTCCGAGGGAGTACCGTCGCCCGTATTGTCACCCGTGTTGTCGCCCGTATTGTCGTCGCCTTCGCCAAGGTAGAGATATACAGAAGCATCAACAAAATATTCTTCGTCGTAAAGATAATAAGCAATGTCAATGCAAATATCACCCTTTGCGTAGTAATACCACGTATCACCGTATTCGTCGGCTTCGGTGTAGACAAGCGTATAGCCTGCGGATACAAGTGCGTCGCAGTAAGTATCAAACTCCGTCTCCGTATTGCCACAGGTATAGAATCTGATATATGCTCCGTATTCGTCGGAAAGCTCCTCTACGCAGTATTCGTTATTAGAGATAAAGGGTATAACCTCGCCTACGACAGAAGTAAAGATTAATTTTTCGTCGGCGGTAAAGTCGGTATAGAGATAGCCGTCGCCCGTGTTGTCACCCGTATTGTCGCCCGTGTTGTCGCCCGTATTGTCACCCGTGTTGTCACCTGTATTGTCACCCGTGTTATCACCTGTGTTGTCGTCGCCCGTATCGTCCTTGTTGAGGGAGTGTATGTACGCCTCAAAAATGGGGGCGCGCTCGGTTTCGCAGTATGAAAGACTAATGCAAATGTCACCCTTTTCGTAGGTGTAACGGGTGATTCCGTTCACGGTATCCGTTTCTACAAGCTCGTAGCCGACGAGCGAGTCACGGTAGGCGGAAGCCTCCTCCTCCGTATTGCCGTAGGTATAAAATCTTATTTGCAAGCCGTAAATCTCGTCGGGGATTTCCTCGAAATAATACTCGTTATTCGGAAGAAACGGTACGACCTCTCCGACAAGGGCGGTAAGCTTTGCCTTTTCGCCCGCGGTAAAGGAGGTGTAGGTATATTCCGCAGTGTTACCGTCGGGATTTCTTACAGCACCGCAGGAAATCAGCGTGGAAAACACAAGCAAAAGCACAAACGAAAGTGTAAATATGCGTTTCATATAATTCTCCAAAAGTTTTTTCTTCATTTTAACACAAGATTATTAACAAATCAACAATTTTCCAAACTTTCTTCATAGAAGAAGATAACGAACAGTAAAAAACAAAAACGGGAACGTCGGAGCGTTCCCGTTTTAATTAAATTCGATTTAACGGTTTGCCGTATGCACAACCTCTCCCATAACGAGGACGGTGTTCATATTAATATCGGCATCAAAGATGCAGACGTCGGCATCGTACCCCGCTTTAAGTAAACCTTTATTTACATTAAGTCCCATCATACGAATGGGGTTTTCGGTGAGCATTTTCACCGCAATGGGCAGGGGCGTGTCAATTTTCAGCATAGTTCTGATAAGCATATCCGCGGTTGCGACGCTTCCTGCGAAGGCGGTGCGGTCGGTAAGCTTTGCAACGCCGTCCTCCACAATTACGGGGAGTGGGTCAAGCGCGCTTCCAAGGTAGCTTTCGCTGACGTTTTGACCCGCCGCGCGCATTGCATCGGTTACGAGCGCGATGCGGTCGAAGCATTTAAATTTCATAACGTAGCAAAGAAGGTCGGGCGGAATATGAGAGCCGTCGGCAATAATTTCAATATCCATTTTGTCCATAAGATAGCCCGCCTCGAGTATTCCCGCGACACGGTAGCCGTTACGCCGTGTAATCGTGCTTATGCAAGAATAAAAGTGGGTTATATGGCGGTAGCCGAGTTCAAAGGAGCTGCGCACCGTGTCAAGGTCGGCGTTGGAGTGGGCAATGCTCAAGGCTATTCCCCGCCCCTTTGCAAATTTTGCAAAATCAGCCGCGCCCTCCACCTCGGGAGCTACGCTCCAGCGGCGAATATTGCCCTCCGCGAAATCGGCAATAGCGGTGTATTCATCGGGATTGAATTTGCGGATATGCTCAGGCTTTTGCGCTCCCGCCTGTAAGGGGGAGATGTACGGTCCCTCTATATGAATGCCGAGAAGGTTAGCCTTTATACGCGGGTCGGAAAGTGCGGATTTATAGCCGTGTATGGCGCGCATCAGCCCCTCCGTATCCGCAGAAAGAAGGGTTGGCATAACCGAGGTTGTGCCGTGAGCAAGGTGCGCGGAGGTTGCGAGATAAAAGTCATCTGCCGTACCGTCCATATAGTCGGCTCCGCCGCCGCCGTGCTGGTGTATATCGACGAAGCCCGACGAAACGTAGCAGCCCGCAGCATCAATTATTTCGTACCCGCCGCTAATCGGAGAATTTGTGGGGATTATACCCTCTATTTTGCCGTCGGAGATGAGAAGGTCGGCTTTTTCGATTGTATCGGTCACAAGGCTTCCGCCGTGAATTCGGTATTTCATAGCTGCTCCAAAATTCGGATTGGGTTTTGCGGATAAACAAACGCTTGGTTCGAAAAATCCGCAAAATCGGTTTAGAAGGGATTGCGGTTTAGATTACGAGCGCGGCGCTGTCCTTGTCAAGGAACATTTTTGCGCCGTTATGGTGACGGAGCGCGGTTGCGGGGCAGACCTCTCCGTATTCGCCCTCGAGCATTGCCTTTACGGCGTTAGCCTTTGTGGGCGCGGGGACTGTGCAAACGAGGTAGCGTGCGGAAAGAAGCGCAGGCACGGTAAGAGTAAGCGCATATTTCGGCACGGAGTCGATATCGGGGAAGCAGCCGTCGTGTACCTGCTGCATACGGCAGACCTCGTCAAGCGCAACGGGCTTTACAAGGCGGGGGTCGTTAAAGTCGGCAACGGGCGGGTCGTTAAACGCGATATGTCCGTTTTCGCCGATGCCCATTAATACGACGTCGGGCGGATACTTTTCAAGAAGCTCCGAATATGCTCTGCACGCCTCCTCCCTCTCGAGCGTTGCGGGCAGATAATTTACCGAAGCAAAGGGGGCGTGTGAAAATACGTGGTCGTAAAGATAGCGTGCAAAGGATTGCTCATCCTTTATCGAAAGGCCGAGATACTCGTCCATATGAAAGGCGTTAACCCGTGTGAAATCAACGCTTGATTTAAGAAAATGGTAAAGCGTTTCGTTTTGCGACGGTGCGGCGGCAAATATAACGTTTGCATAGCCCTTTTCGGCGATGACTGCGTTAATCGCATCCTCCGCATATTTTGCGGCTGCGGCTCCCATTTCGTCACGGCTTTCGTACACGTAGGTAACGAGCCTTTCGGTATTTATGGTTTTAATAAGCATACTTTCCCTCCAAGGTGGTTTTATTACATATTACAACGTATTAAATTAAATGTAAATTGCGTAGATTGCGAAAAACATTGCAATTTATGTAATAGTATTGGCGAAGCGCGCGAAAATTAAAGCCAATCGGCAAGAAGCACGCCGCCGTTTTCCTCGTAATCGTCCATCGCGGTCATAAGCATATAAAGTCGCGGAATGTGGAACGGTCCTTTGAAAATATTACCCTTTAAGGTTGTGGAGGGGGTATTATCGTAATGAAGATAGCCGTACCATTCGCCTGCTTCGGAGTCGCGGAAGCATTCGTCGTAATAGCATTTTACCTCGCGGTAGAGGTCAAGATATTTTTCGTCACCGAGCAAAAGGTAGGCAAGGCGCGCGGCAATCGCGGTTTCGCATTGCGGCCACCAGAGCTTCATATCCCATTCAAGCTGTACGGGCGGTCTTCCGTCAATGTCGGTGAAGGCGATTATTCCGCCGTGTTTTTTATCCCAGCCGAGGGGCAGAGTTATGTCTATAATGCGTGCGGCGGCATCTATTACGTCGCGGCGTCCGCGGCGCATACCCTCGAGCATCAAAAACCACGCCGCCTCCATAGAGTGTCCGGGGTTTACAATTCTGCCCGTGGGGGTGTCAACCGCCCTTCCGTCGCGCGAAACGGATTCAAGAAGCGCACGCTCGGTCAAAAATCCGCCCGAAAGGATTTCGTCAAGGCATTCACCGCAAACCCTGTCGTAGAAATCGGATTTTTCATCCCTCATAGAGCGCATTACAGAGGCGGTAGAGAGCATAATCATAACGGGAGAGAGTGCCTTCAGGGCGAGATTATCGGGATTGATTTTCGGGGGATTTTTACGGACTCCCGTAAAGCAGTCGTACGCGACAGCAAAGTATTTTTCGGCATCGCGACGGACATCCTCGCGCCCTGTTGCCTTGTAATATTCGGCACAGCCGATTGCCGCAAAGGTTTCGGAGAAATAATATCTTCGCTTTTGAAGCTCGCGACCGTCGGCGGTTACGGTGAAGAACATTCGTCCGTCGGTGTCGGTGCAGACGGGAAGGAATTTGTATATATTTTCGGCGGCGGCGAGATACTCGTCGCGCTTTTCGATACAGTTATACGCCTTTGAAAACGTCCAAAGCGCCCTTCCCTGAAACCAGACGCTTTTGTCGGTGCCGTAGATTTTCCCCTCGCGGTCAAGACAGGTGTAAATGCCTCCGTTTACCGTGTCGATTGCCTCCCCGAGCCAAAATGGGAGAATATCACTTGTGAGTATTTTTCTGTTGGTCATAGCCTTTTCCTCGCTTCATTTTTTTGATTTTACACCTCGATTTTACCACCGCGGTGCCGTTTTGTCAATACAAAACAGCACAAAACAGTATCCACTGTGTAACATAATTTCATCAATTTCACACAGAAGGCGAACTCTCTATTGAATTTCGCGCAAGAATGTGCTATAATTTGCGCATAATACGCTTGAGGAGATTTTTATGAGAAAAATATTCAAGGGCTTTTTGATTTCAATAACGGCGCTGCTGTTGATTTTCGTATTGGTAATCGGCGGTCTTAATATCTCAAAGTTTTTTATATACCGCGACTACTATGCACATCGGACGGTTATTTGCAAGAACCCCGGGCTTTCGGACGGGTTTATATGTCAGGGGCTTGCGGCGAGCGAGGAAAACGGCGTATTCCTCGTTTCCGGGTATATGAAGGACAAATCCGCATCGAGAATTTATATAACCAACGAGCAAAACGAATCCTACTTTGTTTCACTTTATAAGGAAAAAAAGGCTTTCACGGGTCACGCGGGCGGAATAGCCACCACGGGTGAGAGCGTTTACATTGCATCGGGGTCGAGAATTTACACGCTTTCCCTTTCCGATATTCTTTCGGCGGGCAACGGTGACGTAATCGACGTCGGCGAGGGCACGGAGGTAAACAACAACGCCTCCTTCGTCTTTACCGACGAGGAGCATCTTTACGTCGGGGAATTTCACGACGGAGAAAAGCACGTCACGGAGCATACGTTCGAAACGGAGGACGGTGTATATTCCGCAATAGTTACGAAGTACGCACTCTCCGACCTTAACACCCCCGTAAAGATATATTCGGTAAGAGATAGGGTGCAGGGTGTATGCTTCGCCCCGAACGGCAAGGTTGTGCTTTCCACCTCCTACGGCCTTTCGGACAGCGTGTACTATTTTTACGACGAGAAAGATGCCACCGAGCTTTCGGGACAGACGCTTGACGGTATGCCGATTTATGCGCTCACCAAATGCACAAAGGAAATAAAGGGCCCCGCGATGAGCGAGGATATGGATTATTATAACGGAATGGCAATATGCCTCACCGAAAGTGCGTCGGATAAGTATATATTCGGTAAGCTTTTCTTTGCAAACAAGATATACGGACTTGATGTATAACCCCGCAAAATTTAACACGGGGTGAGATATTACAAAAAATGCAGCCCCACTCGGCTGCATTTTTCAGTTCAGTTCAAGAAATAAATTCCCGCGTTAAGATACCCCGCAAAAGCGACCCAAAGAAGGTACGGAATTTGAAGATATGCCGCAATCGGCGACACCCTTTTGTAAGAAATAATCGTAGCTATAATAAGGTAAAGAAGCACAAGCAGTGTGACAAGCGCGGCAAGCGGAGAACGGATATTAAAGAAAATTATGCTCCAAAGAAAATTGAATACGAGGCTTGCAAAATACCGACGCAGTCCGAGATTTGCAGCGGCGGGGTCTACCTCGCTATTTATGTAAACGGTTGCCGAGGATATTCCCATAAGTATATACAACACCGTCCAGACAATTGGGAAAAGAATTGCCGGCGGCGCGGCGGGCGGTGTTTTCAATATACCGTATATTTCCATAGAACCACGCGTTAAAAGGGCGGCAAGCGTGCCGACTCCGACGGGTATTATAATTCCGATGGTATATGGCAAGAGCCTTTCCTTTATTTTATTCCACATATTTCCTCCGCTGGGTTAAAATTTCTCGTTCAATTCTACGCCGCTTGCAAATAAAATATGACCGTCGGTGGGAAAATAGATGCAGACAAATCAAAAGGTTTTAAGTCGCGAATACGACGGAATGGAGTTAATATGATAAACAAGGATACGGTAAGGCTTTTGCGCGAGTGCGATTCGGGAATAAAAATGGGAATAAGGTCGATTGACGATTGCCTCCCACACGTGACGAGCCAAAGGATGCGCGGCGCGATGCTTGTATGCAAGGACGAGCATAAGCGAATGAAAAAGGAGATACACGCCCTCCTCGACCGTTATCACGACGGCGGAAAGAACCCAAATCCCCTCGTTACGGGAATGTCAAGGCTCAAAACAAATATGAAGCTTATGCTTTCGGATACGGACAAGACGGTTGCCTCGCTTATGACCGACGGGTGCAATATGGGGGTAAAGTCGCTTTCGGGATTTTTAAATAAGTATAAGGCGGCGGACGAGGATTCCAAGAGCATCACCAAAAGGCTTATCGCAACGGAGGAGCAGCTTGAAAGGGATATGCGAAGGTTTCTTTAATTCAAGGATAACGAAAAAGGGGCGTTTCGCCCTTTTTTATTTTGAAAAAATGCTTTATAAAAAGCAGATAACGGGTTGATTTTTTCGGCTTGGTTTGCTATACTTATTTACGGTATTATCACCCTTTGGAGGATTTATGTTCAAATACGAAATGCATTTTCACACCTCTCCGTGCAGCGGCGGCGGAGACGAGATTGAAAGACAGATAGATAAAATGGTGGAAAACGGTTATACGGGTGCATTCCTTACCGACCATTTTATTTGCGGAGATACGCGAATTGACCGCAGACTTGATTGGGAGTCCTTTGTCAAGGAGTACGAAAAGGCGTATACGAGAGGTGTTGAATATGCAAAGACGTTAGGCTTTGACCTTTATTTCGGAATAGAGGAGCATATCGGCGAGGGTCTTGAAATTCTCGTTTACGGTATAACGCCACGGCTTCTTTCGCAGCATCCCGAGCTTCGCAGCGGAAGGCTTGACGATTATCTGCGGATAGTACATGGGGCGGGCGGTCTTATTTTCCAGTCGCACCCATACCGCGAGAGATACTACATCGCAACCCCCGGTCCTATCGCGGAGCTTGACAAAATCGACGGTATCGAGGTATATAACGCTTCAAATTATCCCGAGGAAAACGAGAGGGCGGCAAAGCTTGCCAAGGAGCGTGGGCTTCGCTGCACCGCGGGGTCGGACGGACACCACTGCGACAGCTGTGCAAGGGCGGGAATTTTAACACGGGTACGCCCAAAGGATGTTCAAGAGATGATTGAAATTCTCAAATCGGGAGATTACGAGATATATAAAGGAGATGCGGAGTGAAGCTTTTATTTATAGGAAACAGCTTTTCGCAGGATGCGGGAAAGCATCTTTATTCGCTTTGCAGGGCGGGTGGCGTTGATGCCGAAATCCTTAATTTTTGGATTCCGGGATGCTCCTTTCAGATGCACGCGGAATGTATCGAGGGCAACCTGACCAAGTATCTGATACAATATAACGGAAAGGATTACGAGGGTACGCTCCATTCCGTACTTGACCACGGTCTTATATACCGTGATTGGGATTACGTATCAATCCAGCAGGTAAGCGGATATTCGGGGTTATACGAAACCTTTCACCCCTATTGCGACGTGCTTATCAAAAGGATTAAGGAGCTTGCACCGAATGCAAAAATCCTTTTACATCGCACGTGGGCATACGAGCATACCTCCACGCACCAAGCATTCCCGACCTACGACTCGGATACCGCAAAAATGGCAGAGGCAATCGGTGCAAGTCGGATCGTAGCCATGTCGTTCTG
>JAZSHN010000020.1:0-3418 GCA_045533315.1 Eubacteriales bacterium
TATATGTCGGAGTATCAGATCGACATATATGCTTTTTTAAAAAATATTTAATTGTTTTCGTAAAGTTTTTACAAAACGGAGCAAACGTACTTGACAATACAAAAAAAATAAGATATAATTTAAAAGATAGAAATAAATATATATTTCGGAGGTTCACAATGGACAACAAAAAGCTTACCGAGCTTAAAAATTATGCCGCAAATATCCGTCTTCTCGCACTTGAGGGCGTTCACGCGGCGAAGTCCGGTCATCCGGGCGGCTCTCTCTCGATCGCAGATATTATGGCATATCTGTACGGAGAGGAAATGAATATCGATCCCAAGAATCCCAAGTGGGATGACCGTGACCGTTTCGTTCTTTCGAAGGGCCACACAGCACCCGCACTTTACGCAGCTCTCGCTCTCAAGGGATATTTCCCTGTAGAAGAGATCGCGCGTCTCCGTCAGGCAGACAGCTTCCTTCAGGGTCACCCCGATATGAAGCACACCCCCGGTGTTGATATGACAACGGGTTCTCTCGGTCTTGGCATTTCCGCAGCTTGCGGAATGGCTCTTGCCGGCAAGCTTGCAAACAAGGATTACCGTGTTTACACGGCAGTCGGTGACGGCGAAAGCCAGGAGGGTCAGGTTTGGGAGGCATGCATGTTCGCATCTCACTATAAGCTTGACAATCTCTGCGTAATTATCGACTGGAACGGTCTTCAGATCGACGGTCCCGTTGCAGAGGTTATGAACCCCACTCCCCACGACGCAAAGCTTGAAGCTTTCGGCTTCAACGTAATCACGATCGACGGTCACGATTTCGAGCAGATCGAAGCAGCATTTGCAGCAGCTAAGGCATGCAAGGGCAAGCCCACCGCAATTATCGCAAAGACCGTTAAGGGTAAGGGCGTTTCCTTTATGGAAAATCAGGTTGGCTGGCACGGCTCTGCTCCCAATGACGAGCAGTACGCACAGGCAGTAGCCGAGATAAAGGCAACAATGTAAGGTAAGGAGTAGGGACAATGCCACTAAAGCTTGCAACAAGAGAAGCTTACGGCAACGCACTTGCCGAATTTGGAGCTGACTACGACTTTGTCGTTCTCGATGACGACCTTGCGGCGGCTACTAAAACAGGTGTATTCAAGAAGAAATACCCCGAAAGATTTTTCGACTGCGGAATTGCGGAGGGCAATATGATGTCGGTTGCCGCGGGAATTGCCTCAACGGGCACACCCGTTTTTGCCTCCACCTTTGCGATGTTCGCCGCGGGCAGAGCCTTTGAGCAGGTGCGAAATTCCATCGGCTACCCCCACCTTAACGTAAAAATCGGAGCAACTCACGCGGGCATCACCGTCGGAGAGGACGGAGCCACCCACCAGTGTAACGAGGATATCGCCCTGATGCGTACAATCCCGGGAATGACCGTCGTTTGCCCCGCCGATGCTACGGAGGCTTACGCGGCGGTAGAGGCGGCGCTCAATTACGAAGGGCCGATGTACCTTCGCTTCGGACGCTTTGCTGTGCCCGACCTTACCTCCGACCTTATCCCCGAATATAATTTCGAGCTTGGAAGGGGTGTTACGTATAGAAAGGGTAACGACGTTACTATCGTCGCAACAGGCTATATGGTACACCTCGCCGTCGAGGCTGCCGATATTTTAAAGGCAGAGGGCATTGATGCGGGAGTAATAAATATCCATACCATCAAGCCGCTTGATACCGAGCTTATTCTCGCCGCCGCAAAGGAAAGCGGCGCGATAGTCACCGCGGAGGAGCATAGCGTAATCGGCGGTCTTGGCTCTGCCGTTGCGGAGGCTGTGGGAGAGGGATGCCCCGTTCCCGTCCTTCGTGTCGGTGTAAACGATATGTACGGCAGAAGCGGAAGGGTGCCCGAGCTTCTTGAAATCTACGGACTCACCGCACAAAATATCGCCGATAAGGCAAGAAAGGCAATCGCCCTTAAAAAGTAAGAAAACCACCCCAAATCCTAACGATTTTCTCCAAAAACCTCAAAAAAGGAGCATAATATGACGGGTGAAGTAATTATAATCTCTCAAAAAAAGCTCGGCTACGATATTGACGACGGTATTATTTCCGACGCCGCGGAGTCCGTGCTTATTCTCTCCACCTCCCACGAACCGAGGTGGAAATATATAAACGGCTTTTCGGACTCGCTCGTAATGAGCTATGACGACGTTATCGACCCAAACGATAAATATGCGTATAACCCCGAGCTTGCGGCACGTGTTGCCGAGCTTGTTAAAAGGGCTGAAGGCGACCCGAAGGTAAAGCATATTTATTCCGCCTGCGACGGAGGACAGTCACGCTCTGCGGGTATTGCCGCGGCAATCGTGCGCTACCTCGGAGGGGAGGACCTCGGTATATGGGATTCCCCGTATTACAAGCCTAATCCGCTTGTATACCGCCTCACCTGCGAGGCGTTTGGGATTGAGGTCACCGACGAGGATATTACCTATCTTGTGGAGATAAACGAAAAAACCTTTGACGATGCAATCGCTCCGAGGAATATGCAATCCGCAAAATAACCCCACCGAAAATCATACCGAAAAAAATGCGCGGTCGCCATCGGCGACAGAATGGAGATTTATATGAAAAGAATTTTAATTAAGCTTTCGGGCGAGGCACTTTCGGGTGGCACCTCGGAAATCTATGACGGCAGCTTCGTTGATCGCGTTGCCGCCGCGCTTAAGACCTGCACTGAAAGGGGCTACGAGATTGCCGTCGTTGTAGGTGCGGGAAATATCTGGCGCGGTAGACAGGGCGGGGAAATGGACCGCACGCTTGCCGACCGAATGGGTATGCTCGCAACCGTAATTAACTCAATTTGCCTGAAGGACGCGCTTGAGCGTGCGGGAGCTTCCGCCGCAGTCCTTACCTCCGTGCCGATGTCCCCGTTTGCGGAGCCGTATACCGCCGAAGCCGCAATTTCCTATCTTGAGGGCGGAAGCGTCGTTATACTTGGCGGCGGACTCGGAATTCCGTTTCTTTCTACCGACACCGCAGGCGCGGTGCGTGCTGCGGAAATAGGCGCGGATGCAATGCTTATGGCGAAAAACGTCGATTACATATATACCGATGACCCCCGCAAAAATCCCGATGCAAAAAGGCTTGAAA
This sequence comes from Eubacteriales bacterium, assembly GCA_045533315.1. Lineage (GTDB taxonomy): Bacteria > Bacillota > Clostridia > Oscillospirales > CAG-272 > UBA1740. The sequence continues at coordinate 3,117 of JAZSHN010000020.1, forward strand.
GCGTAAAGGCATCCGAGGTCCTCGCTATGAATTTAAAGGCTATCGATGCAACCGCAACCGCCTTCTGCCTCTCTACGGGAATGCCGATTCGCGTTTTCGGACTTAAAAATCCCGAGGATATTATCGGCGCAATCGAGGGCGTTACCCCCGGAACAGTTATCACCGCCGAATAAAACGGCAACAATTAATATCGCTGAATAAAATTTAAGATATATAAGGAGAATTACTATGAAACTCGATACCAGAGATTACGAGGCTAAAATGAAAAAGAGCGTTGCCGCTTACTCCGACAACCTCTCCAC
>JAZSHN010000085.1:0-2076 GCA_045533315.1 Eubacteriales bacterium
GTTATGGAGGACGTCCCCTACGTAATCGGTCTTGACAAATGGCTCGGAAACGAGCTTGACGACGCGGCATGCACCTACCTAAAGGATTTCGGAGCAGCAACCGCCTCCAACGGTGCTGTCGGTCTTTACCATATCGACGGACTTACCCCGGAGGCAAAGCTCTCGGGCGAATCGCTTATCAACGAAGGCGCACGGGAATACGTTATCGACGATGCGGAGCTTGAGCGCGTAAAGGCATCCTACCCCGTTATGTGGAAAAAGGAGGACGCAACGCCAAAGCTCTGCTTTATGGGCTGTCCCCATATGTCGCTCGAGCAGCTTAAAAGCTGGACGGTCAGAATTGAGGCGGGTCTTGCCGAGTCGGGCAATAAAAGGGTGCTTATCCCCACGGTATTTACCGCCGCACCTGCCGTCCTTGCCGAATTCAATAAAACCGAATACGCGGCGCGCCTTGAAAAAACGGGAGTTATCACCTCCTACATCTGCCCGCTTATGTATATGAACAATCCGCTTTGTGCAAAGATGCCCGTCATCACCTCGTCGAACAAGCTCCGTACCTATACCACGGCACGCTACTACACCGACGACGAAATCCTTGCACAGCTTACGAAGGGAGGAAACTGATATGATGGAATTCAAGGGTAGAGTAATTGCGGCAGGCGAAATAACCGCCCCCGCGCTCGTATCACACGGAGGGCTTAACACCCTCGCATCCTTCCAAAAGGCATTGCAGTTTGGCGATAAAAAGGCAACCTGCTCCGACCAGAACAACCCCGACCTTTTTGGAAAGGAAATGCTTGGAAAGGCACTCTGCCTTCCCCAAACCATCGGCTCGACCACGGGCGGAATGGTGCTTTACTGCGCCTGTGCTATGGAAAGACAGCCCGCGTGTATGCTCTTTTCAAAGCCTATCGACTCTCTTGCCGCGGCGGGTGCAATTCTCGCCGACGTTTGGGTTGACGGGGTAACGATGCCGGTTATCGACTCCCTCGGCGACGAGTTCCTTGATTACGTAAAGGACGGAATGACAATAACCGTCACCGCCGACGGCACCGTAAGGGTGGAGGAATAATATAACCGCACTTAAACGGCTCGCATCCTGCGGGCCGTTTTCTTATCCGCCCACCACTTGACAAAGCCGTGCAATTATTATATAATAAGGCGAAAACCTTCCGAAAGGAATAGCTATGAATAAGATATACAATTTCGCCTCCGGACCCTCGATGCTGCCGGAGGAGGTCCTCGTAAAGGCGCGGCTCGAGCTTCTTGATTATAAGAATACAGGCTGCTCGGTTATGGAGCTTGATTGCAGCTCCCCCGAGTATCTCGCACTTATGGACGAGTGCGAAAATGCCCTGCGCGAGCTTATGAACATCCCGGGAAATTACAGGATTTTGTTCCTCGCGGGCGGCATATCGACACAGTTTTCGGCAATTCCGCAAAACCTTATGTCCGACCATCGCTCCGCTGACTACGTCATAACCGGACAGCATTCGAAAAAGGCATATCTTGAGGCAAAAAAATACGGTGACATTGCGATTGCCGCCTCCTCCGCAGGGGCAAGCCCGACCTTCTCCACCGTCCCCGAGCTTAAAAGCTCGGATTTTCGCCCCGATGCCGACTACGTCCACATCTGCTATAACAGCTCTATTTACGGCACCCGATTTAGCAAGGTTCCCGAAACGGGAAGCATACCGCTTGTTGCCGAAATGAGCTCCTGTATTCTCTCGGAGCCGGTGGATATTTCAAAATTCGCGTTGATTTACGCCTCCGCACAGCAGAATATGGGAATTGCGGGACTTACCGTGGTTATCCTTCGCGACGACCTTATCGGCGGAGCGCGCCCCGATACTCCCGCCGCGCTTGACTATAAAATTCAGGTGCAAAACCGTTCAATGCTTGACACGCCCCCCGCGTTTGCCATCTATATGATGAAGCTTATGCTTGAATGGACGCTTGAAAACGGCGGTCTTGACGAAATGAAGCGCCGCAACGAAAGAAAGGCGGGCGTCCTCTACGATTACCTTGATTCGCAGCAGTATTATAAGTAGGGTCGTAGCCCTGTCGTTTTGGGTG
>JAZSHN010000146.1:0-13963 GCA_045533315.1 Eubacteriales bacterium
GATGCTTGCATCTCTGACGCCTTCGGGTCAAAGAACGAACAATCTCCCTCAAAATTCTTTATCCAAGACAAGTATTTTTTGAAATTTTACCAAAACGAGCCCCCGTAAAAAGGGGCTCGCTTAACGAAATTGTAATTCACAATTCAAATCCAACATTTAAAAAGGAAACTAAAATGAGAAGAACAGTAATTGCAGGAAACTGGAAAATGAATATGACGCCCTCGCAGACAAAGGCGTTTATCACCGAGCTTGCACCTATGGTTGCGGGAATGGACAAGTGCGATATCGTGCTTTGCGTACCCTACGTTGACATTGCCACCGCGGTAGAGGCGGCAAAGGGCACTAACATCCACGTCGGTGCGGAGAACGTACACTTTGCAGAGAGTGGTGCTTACACGGGCGAAATCAGCGCAAAAATGCTCGTTGAAATCGGCACCGAGTACGTTGTAATCGGTCACTCGGAGCGCAGACAGTATTTTGGCGAAACCGATACCACCGTTAACCTTCGTACAAAGGCAGCACTCGCTGCGGGTCTTAAGGTTATCCTCTGCCTCGGAGAGGTAAAGGAGGAGCGCCTCGCGGGCATTACCGACGAGGTTGTAAGAATGCAGACAAAGCTTGACCTTGCAGGAGTTACCGCAGAGGAGCTTAAGAACGTTATCATCGCTTACGAGCCTGTATGGGCAATCGGTACGGGTCTTACCGCTACCCCCGAGCAGGCTGACGAAACCTGCGGCGTTATCCGCAACGCGGTTGCCGAACTTTACGGCGAGGCTGCTGCAGAGGAAATCACCATTCAGTACGGCGGCTCAATGAACGACGCAAACGCTGCGGAGCTTCTCTCAAAGGCTAACGTGGACGGCGGACTTATCGGCGGAGCATCGCTTAAAACCGACAAGTTCACCACTATTGTAAAGGCTGCGAACGCGTAACATTCGCATCACTCCGTAATAGGCAAAATTTAACACGCCCCGACACTTCGGGGCGTGTTTTGTTATGTTTTATTTACATTTTGCCTGTATTCAAGCGGCGTCATTCCACAACTCGCGGCAAAGGTCTTTACAAAATGCGACGTATCGAAAAATCCGACCTCGTCCGCAATTTTCGTAATACTCTTTTCCGTCGTGGTGAGAAGTCTTTTTGCCGCGCTTATCCTCTGGTGAAGGATGAATTGCCGCGGAGACATTCCCGTAACCTCCTTGAACCTTTCAATATATGCCGTTCGCGAAAGCCGTGCAATAGCCGAAAGCTCCTCAATCGTAAGCTTTTCGTTATACCGTTGCATTATTACGTTGATGCTTTCTGCAAAAAATCCGTCCTGGCTTGTCGGTGCGTTCGTCTCACTGAACGCCTCGCAAAGAAGGGTTATTGCCATTGTTGCAATGCACTCGTTGTGGATGCTTCGCGCTATATCCGATCCCTCGAACAGGTGCATTCTGTCAAGGATAGAAATGATTTCGTTAAGCTGTCTGTCCGAAAGATTTAGCCGTAAATAGTGTCCGTTGTGCAGTGACATAATCGGACCGATTTCAAAGAGTGCAAAAAAACTTGGCAATTGGGTAAAAATAGGTAAATTTTTCTGCAAATAATGCGGGCTTACCATAAAGTGATAACAGTCAAAGCCCTCCCCGCCGACAAAGGCGTGCCGCTTATACGGCGGTACTATAAAAACGTCACCGCGCCGCGCCTCGAACAGCTGGGTATCGAGCGCGTGGTATCCCTCCCCTGACGTAATAAGATTTATCTCATAAAATGCCTGCTCGTGAAAGCCTGTTTCAAAATTTTTCTTTGGAAATGCGTCCACGGTGCGAAGCGCGGGAAAAATGTATTCCACCTCGAAAAAATATCTCTGTGCGTCGGGTATATCGTTTATGCTGATTTTATTCCTCATAGCTTTTCTCCGTTTTTGATAATCAAAGTGAAAAAGTATTCTTGCTTTTGTAGCAAAACGATTATATGTACGATTGTACAATATAAAATGTATAATTTTACATTGATTATATCACCGCAGTGTTGTAAAATCAAGTAACTATAATTTTTTTATTTATTTAGCGCATCATTTTTATATAAAATCACCAAACGAAAGGGAAAAGTTATGAAAAAAAGTGGAATTGCATTATTGCTTACGCTTTCTCTTACGCTTTGCACGGTTTTGGGAGGCTTTACCTTCCCTGTTTCCGCTGCGGAGGAAGGCGGCTCTGTTGCAACGGTTGTTGACTATAACGCGGCTGTTGTCGGTACAGAGCTACAGGTTGTTATAAACGCAACCAATGCAGAGCGCTACAAGCTCTATGAAAACGGCGCCTGCGTTCATGAAAGCGAATATCCCATTATCGTATATGCGAAATACGATGCTACAAAAGCATACGGAGTATCCGCGCTTGACGAAAACGGCAACGAAACCGCAATAACGAATATCGTTGATATTGCAAAGCCTGATAAAGAGCTTTACCATGCCTCCAACATTCTCGCAGGAAAGCCCTTCCTTATGGCTGACTATGCACAGTCATTCAAGCACGACAGCAGTACCGTATGTGATTGGAATTGGATGACCGACGGAAATATGGATACCCGTTATTCCGTTAACAATAGTCTTAATGCGGCTATCGACGGTATCGTGGAGCTTGGCGGCACTTACGCGCTTGGCGAGCTTCGTCTTTACAACTTTAACGGCACGACCAGCCACGCGGGCACAAATCTCGTTGTCGAGGTTTACAGCGACGGTAAATGGATACAGGTTTCACACTATGACCTCGCCGATATGAAGGCAAATCTTAAAGGCTCGGGGCAAAAGGTTGGCTACATCTCGGTTGACCTTTTCGGCTATAACGGAGAGGCTGTAAGAATTCTGAACGACGGAATGACCAATACAAGCGATTGCCTTTCCTATTGGGAATTTACGCTTTCGGGCGTGCTCATCTCCAGCTACTCCGACTATCTCTATCGGCAGCAGGTTGAGGGTGCCTATGAGAAGAGCGATAATCTCTTTGCGGGACTTGCATTTACGAAGTCCGCGGCATCGAATATTACTTGGGAGAGCGGCACGAAAAACCCTGCATCTATGACCGACGGCGTTTACAGCAACAATGCACCTTACAAGGGTAACGGTACGAGAATTGAGTTTGAGCTTGACTTTGACTCCGACTACGTTATAATCGATGAATTCACCGTAACGTATCTGCAAAACACAGGCGCTGCGCCCGGGCTTATCGGATATAACAGCCACTACGTTAGCGGACAGGACGTGGTTATTTCGGTATACTTTGCGGGAGTTTGGAGAGACGTTTATACCGAGACCTTTACCGACAACCTCGGTGTTCGTACCTTTAAGCTTGGCGGAGTACCCGCAGAAAAAATCAGATATTACGTCCCCACCGCTAAAACGACCTACTACTACGACCAAGCAGAGGTCTATACCGGCGAAGACGGAAAGAAATATCCGGTCCTTGACGAAAACGGTAATCCCGTTGTTAAGGAGTATAATGTTGCTGCCGTGGAGGGTGGTATCGGTATCGTTGAGATGACCGCTACCGGAGCTGAATTTACCCGTCCCACCGACCTTACGGAAAAGGATAACGTATTCCTTGGACATACCTTTACCACCACGGATGCATTGTTAAAGAACGGCTTTTATGCGGGAGCACTTGCTGACCTTACCGACGGCGATGCCTCTGACCGTTGTGTTCCCAACGGCAACGTTGCGGTTGACGTTACTCTCGATTTCGGCGGAGTTGCCAGCCTTAACGAGCTTACCATTGTTTACGAAAGCGTTGCAAGAAGCGGCGTGGATATTCTTATCGAGGTTATCTACGACGGCAAAACCTACGTCATGGTTGACGAGGATTATTTAACCGGCTATTCAACGAGGATTTTTGACCTTCGCGGCATTCTCGCCGAAAGCGTTAGAATATATATTACAAAGGGCAGAAATGAAACGGGCGGAAGCTGTATCGGTATCCGCGAAATCTCCTGCACAGGCTCGGTCGGAGCGCTGCACGATAAGGAAGAGCATAACAACATTCTTGCCGGACAGACTATGACAAAGGGACCCGCCGGCACCTCTGTTCACGCTGATGCATATGATTATCATACGCTCACCGACGCGAGCATGCATTCCTCCACCGGACGCTTTTCCACTATAACGGCAAAAAATGTAGTAATGGATGCCAATGCTACTCTTGACGAAAAGCTTGATCTTGGGGAACTTCGCATTTACGACTTTGAGCCCAATACAAATAGCCGTGTGGGTAATCATTTGCAGATTATGCTTCTTGTAAGGGGGTCGTGGAGAACCGTTTACGACCTTTACGGAGATGATATTTATTCGCACAGACCCACCGAAAATACAAACTATCTCTCCTTTGATATGGGCGGAATTAACGCTACCGCTATTCGTATTATAGCTCGCCAGACCGAGGAGGCAATTTCTGTAACTATATACGAAATCGAGCTTTCCGCATCCTGGGTCGGATATGCCGACGAGCAGGCAGAAATGGAGGAGCTTAAGAAAGAAGCGGTTGAAAAGGAATACGACGGTAGCAACGTTCTTCTCGGTATTCCATCCGAAAACGTCAGCATCAATTGGCATAGCATTAACCCCAACCACCCGATTTCCCTTGCCTTTGACGGAATTATCGAGCCTGACGTTGTCAACGGCATTGGTTCTAAAAACAGATACGCTACCGGAGGAATTCCCAATCCCATCAAGGATGCAAACGGAAATACTATCGGCGCAACCCACACACTTACCATCGACCTCAAGAACGATACACAGCTTAACGTCCTCTCGGTTTACGAGTGGCGCAGCGGCACCGCAATCACAAGAAGCAACAAGACCTCGGTTGAGGTAAAGGTTAACGGCACTTGGGTAAAAATGTTCAGCGACGTATCCCTCTCCAACGATAAAAACGTTGACCGTACCGACTTTGACCTTGGCGGTGTGGTTGCAAGTGCAATCAGAATCACCTTCCTTAACGATTATTTCGCAGGAGATTCAAGCACCGGTGAATGGCCCACTCCTACTATCAAGGAAATAACCTGTACGGGTACGCTTTCCGTCGGCGACCTTTTTGATGCATTTGAAAGCATTGACCTCAGCACCGATAGCACCCCCGTGTTCGGTCTTGAGCAGGTAAAGGACCAGAAGCTTGAGGAGCTCAAGGCACAGCTCGTTGCGATCAGCGGTGCATCGAGCGAGGAAATTATCGCAAAAATCAACGAGTTCAAGCAGATTGCCGCAGAGTTTGAAAGCGGCGCAACTCCCGTTACCGATGCATACGGTGACTTCAAGTCCGCGAACATAAGCCTTGCGGGCAACGTCGGCTTTAACTTCTACGGCTCGCTTGACGAAAACGTAGAGGAGCTGTTCCCGAATGCCACTGTCGTTGTAAGATACAACTCCGTACTTGACGGTGTTGCCACCGACAATACCGAGCAAAGACAGCTCTCCGAGCTTAAAAAGGACGGTAACGGCAGATATATCGTCGACTTTGAGCTTGCGGCGGCACAAATGACCGATACCGTTGAAATCCGTCTTGTTCTTGACGGAAATAACTGCGGCGAGCATATCACCTGGTCTATAAAGGACTATTGTGACAAGCTTGTCAGCGAAACTGCAGACGAGGGGCTTAAGAGCGTTGTAAACGCAATGCTCACCTACGGTGCGTATGCACAGACCTACTTCGGCTATAACACCGACAAGCTTGCGGCTGATGCTTCGGGCGAGCTTGAAAGCGTTACCGAAACCGCAAAGCCCGCCGTGAACGGCTCGGCAACGGGTGTTTCTATGAGCTCCTGGACTCTCGCTCTCGATTCCAACGTCACCGCAAAGCTTTACGTAAGGCTTGACGGCGTTGCCGCAGAGGACATCGGCGTAACGATTACCACCCCCTCGGGCGAGGTTATCAACGTTGATTCGCTTGAGGCGGTCGGCTCAAGGTACAGAATATCCGTGACCGACATTACCTCGGGCTTCCTTAACGACATCTACACCGTTACAATTACCAATAAAGCCGACGGCTCGGTTATGACCGTGGAAAGCAGCGCAATGTGCTACGTAAGCGCAGTGCTTGCAATGGAGAATGCGGACCCCGCGCTTGTAAACCTTGTCACCGCCTTGAAGCTTTATTCAAATGCGGCTGACAGCTATTTTGGAAAGTGATAAAGGAGGTTAATTATGAAAATCGAATACACAGCACCCGAAATCGAAGTAGTTACCCTCACAGAGGATGTTATCACCTCCTCCGAATGGAATCTTCCCGAGATTAATTGGTAATTTTTGATTTTGATGGGGCGAGCAATTTTGCTCGCCCTTTTTCTTTGTTGAGGTTGCACATATTTTTATAGCCACAATTTGGTTACGGTGTGCAACAAAATGTTATTGTGGTATTTTTTACAGCGAATTATGTATCTTTTTACATTGAATATAAACGCGTTGTTTGTTAAGATTGCGTTGTAGATAAAATATTTATAGCCGAGTTTTATGTCTTTTGCATACAAACGCGGCAAAAAGGAGTAGCTATGAAAAAGAAAAGTATTGCTCTTATGCTCACGTTCAGCCTTATGCTCGGGATTGTAAGCTGTATAATTCCCGTCCGCCCCGTGGCGGCAACGAGCGACGCGGGCAAAATTATAGAGGCGGATAAAACGCCGCTTCATCTTTATTACGACGAGGAGGCATCTCACGGCGTGGCAGAGGGCTATGACGAGGTGGATACCTACTTCGGCTCGGGCAGCGACCTTATCGCAAAGCATCCGAACGACGACTGGGAGCGCTGGTCTATTCCTCTCGGAAACGGTATATTCGGCGCGAATATATTCGGAAGAACCGAAACCGAAAGAATACAGCTCACCGACAAGACTCTCGGTAACCCCTACCGTATCACAAGCGGAAGCACCTATACCGACGGTCTTAATAACTTCTCCGAAACCTATATTGATTTCGGTCACGTAAATTCGGGTGTTACGGAATACAGCCGCACCCTTGACCTCTATACCGCGATTTCTACGGTATCCTACGTATATAACGGCGTTACCTATACGAGGGAGTATTTTACCTCCCACCCCGATAACGCAATGGTAATCCGCCTTGACGCGTCGCAGGCGGGTGCGCTTAACTTCGTTCTCCGTCCCACCATTCCGTACGAGCAGGAGTATATGAATGCCGCAGGCGACAACGGTGGCAAATGGGGTACGGTTGAATCGTCGGTCGATAACGGGGTCGGAAGCATCACCCTCTCGGGAACGCTTGAATACTTTGACATCGACTTTGTCGGTCTTTATACCGTGGTTACCGACGGTACGGGTACGGTTACCGCCACCACCGCCACCAACAAGGACGGCGACACCGACGGTACAATTACCGTAAGCGGTGCAAAAAGCGCGTACATCGTTATCAATATGGGTACGGATTACGAGCTTACCTCCGAAACCTTCATTAATAACAACCGCACATCAAAGCCCACCTTCAGCACCGACCTCGCATACGCGATGACGAAGGTTGATGGGTATAGGGCAAAGACCCTCTCCACCACGGAGGGCAGGTCCTTTGAGGACGGATATACCGCACTCAAAACCAATCACGTAAACGATTACTCCGAGCTTTTCGGAAGGGTCTCGCTTAACCTTGACTTTGACGAGAGGGATATAACCCTCACCACAGACGAGCTTCTCTCGGAGTATAAGGCGGGCTCGGGCTCGTCCTATCTTGAAGCACTTTATTTCCAGTACGGAAGATACCTCCTTATCGCCTCGTCGAGAGAGGGAGGACTTCCCGCAAACCTCCAGGGCGCGTGGAACAGATACAATCACGCACCGTGGGCATCGGGCTATTGGCACAACGTAAACGTGCAGATGAACTACTGGCCCGCATTTTCCACCAACCTCGCCGAAACCTTTGAGGCTTACGTTGACTATAACAACGCCTATATGGCGGAGGCGGAGCGCGGCTCCAGCTCCATCGTAAATAAGTATAACCCCTCCGTGTCGGGACAGGACGGAGGCAACGGCTGGTCGATTGCGACTGGCGGCTATCCCAACGACGTCGATAGCGCCGAATCTCTCGGAAACCTCGGCTTCACGACACAACTCTTCTGGGAGTATTATCAGCACACGGGCGACAAGCAAATCCTTCGCGAGGTGGTATATCCCGTTCTCGCGGGTGCGGCTCGCTTCATTACCAAGATGGTGAAAAAGGATGCAAACGGTAACTATATCGCAATCCGTACCGACTCTCCCGAGCAGTACGTAAACGGCGTATGGTACTATACCGACAAGGGTGCAACCTATGCACAGTCCTTCTCCTACCAAAACAACTACAATATGCTCCTCGCTGCAAAGGAGCTTGGCATCGACTTCTCCGACGCCTCCCACGAGGATTACGAAATCATTCAAACCGTCCTCGAGCAGATTGATCATTACAGCCCCGTCGTCATCGGACTTTCGGGCCATGTAAAGGAGTTCTTTGAGGAGGACTACTACGGCGAAATGGGCGAATATACGCACAGACACATTTCACAGCTTGTAGGTCTTTATCCCGGTAACGTTATCAACGGCACCACTCCCGCGTGGCTTGACGCCGCAAAGATAGTCCTCACCGAAAGAGGTGACAAGGCTACGGGCTGGGGCGTTGCACACCGACTTAACCTCTGGGCAAGAGTGCAGGACGGAGAGCGCGCGTACGACCTTCTTGAAATGCTCTTAAAGGTAAATACCGCAACAAACCTCTGGGACCTTCACCCTCCGTTCCAGATTGACGGTAACCTCGGCGGCACAGCGGGCGTTTCCGAAATGCTTCTTCAGTCGCACGCAGGATATATAGAGCCGCTTGCGGCTATCCCCTCGGCTTGGGCAAACGGCTCGTTTACGGGACTTGTTGCTCGCGGCAACTTTACCGTTGCGGCAGAGTGGGAAAACGGTCTTGCAACCTGCTTTAACATCACCTCCCAAAACGGTGGAAGTGTTTCCGTTAAGTATTCGGGAATTGAAAACGCCGTTGTAAGAAAGGCTGACGGCACCGTCGTTTCCTATGAGGTAAGCGGCGAGGACCTTATCACCTTCGACACTACCGCAGGCGAAACCTATATTATCGCGGGATTCGTTAAAAAGACAGCGCCCTCCGCGGTCACGGGTCTTACCGCTGATTCCAAGCTCCTCGGTGAAACCAAGCTCACTTGGACTCCTTGTGCGGATGCTACCTCGTACAGAGTCTACGTCGCAAAGGAGAGCGCATCTGCCTACACCCTTCTCGGAACCACCGTTTCGACAAGCTATACCTATACTCCTCCCGCATTTGAAAATGTGCGTCTCACCTTCGCGGTTACTGCGGTAAACGCTGCGGGCGTTGAGAGTAAAAGGGCTCTCGTATATCGCAATCCCGACGACACGAGCGCGGCTGTTAACAAGGTCAGCGCGAACGTTATCGACGGAGAGCTTCAGGTTGCGGTTGACGCTAACGAGTTCGCTGCAAGCTATAAGCTTTACTCAAGAACCGCGAGCAACGCTGTTTGGACCCTCGTTACCGAAAGCAAATACCCCATAATAAAGCACGCAGATTACAGCACTGCTCTGAAATACGGCATATCGGTTGTCAGCTACTTCGGAGGAGAAAGCGAAATAACCACTATTACCTCGTTCAATCAGACCTTTGACGAGGAGGAATATTCCGCCTCGAACATTCTCGCAGGCAAGGAATTTGTGGCATCCGGCGCTGCTGCGACTAACGTCCATAACAGCGAGTACGCAAAATACGGCTACGTTACCCTTACCGACGGAAAGCCATTTTCCTACTCCAATGTTCACGACGGAAGATTTTCGAGCGCGAAAAACGCCAACGGACTCGTAGAGGCAACCGTTAACCTGAAGGGATATTTCCTTCTTTCGGAGCTTCGCTTCTTCGACTACAATGCGTATAGCTCCACCTGTGACTATATGGGTAACGCCCTTAAAGTAGAGGCAAAGACGGTTGACGGCTGGATAACGGTTGCGGAGTATACCTCCAATTCCGAAATTCTTTCGCACAGAGTGAACGATAGTGATATTACAAAACGTTATATCGGTGTTGATATGACGGGCATTGTGGCTAATCAGATTCGCTTTAGCATCACGGGATATTATAATGACAATTCAATATCTCTTTGGGAAATCGAGTGCTCGGGTATTAAGGACCCGAGAGTAGAGGCAGGGGAATATTCACAAAACCTCCTTCTCGGAAAGGTATTTAACGTTACCGCACAGACAAACAAGCATACCGCACCCGACGACGGTGCATCAAGCATAGCGGGTCTTACCGACGGCACCTATCGCTATTCCCAAAATGCACGTTGGTGGCGACTTTGGTGGAATCAGGCGGATATGACCTTTGACGGCACTGTCAACCTCGGCGGCGTGGCAACGCTTGGCGAGCTTCGCATCTTTGATTATCAGGGCACCTATTCGTCCGTAAATCCGAAGCTTCAGATTTACTGCTATTACGACGGTGTCTGGACGCTGGTTCACGACGTGGAGCTTTGGAGTGGTAATATCAATAATTACCGTCGCACGGGCACCCTTGATACCGAGACTGCCGAAAGCTGGCTTGCATTCGATATGAGCGACGTAAAGGCGGAAAAGCTTCGTATCGTCCTGCCTCCGAAATCCGAGGGTGTCTACGGTATGTATGAAATAACCCTTGACGGCTATCTTGTCCCCGACGACAGGGTTTACTCCTCAAATATGCTTCTCGGCAGTATGCCTACGTCCTATGAGACCAACAGCAGCATTACTCAAAACGCTTCATACGGTGTGTACGGCTTTGATAAGCTTACCGATAATAATATTGGAATTCACGAGGGCAGATTCGCTATCAATGCAAAGGCGGATAACTACGTTACATTTACCTACGCTTTTCACGGTAATGCCGAGCTTGAAACCCTTGTGATAAAGGATTTCTATAACGGAAACACCACTCCTCGCTCTAACGAAACGACAATAGAGCTTCTCGTAAACGGACAGTGGGTCAAGTATATGGATGCCGAGCCTCTGTTCACCGACTCCGCGGCTTGTACGGTGGAGGGCAATGCCCGCGCCGTAACCTTTGACCTTTCGGGCTATACCGCGTCGCAGATTCGCTTCACCTTTAAAAATGCGTACGCAAAGAGCAATAATACCGAAGGAATCACTATTGCGGAGATTCAACTTTCGGGTCGCTGCAATCAGTTTGACGGCGAGTCCAAGGCAAACGTATTCGAGGGCTACGTGTTTGAGTCGGGACCCGATGCGGGTGCTATTTGGGGTGAAAACACCTACAATAAAATCACCGACGGTGTATCAAATAGCGATGCAAACAGATTCTCCACCTCGGGCAGCGTGTCAAAGGTTGACGGTATTCTTGATTTCGGTGGAAGGATTGCAGAGCTTCACACCCTTAACGTTGTTTATAACCCCTATAATGTCGCAAGATGCGGAGCAGACCTCGTAGTTGAGGTTTGGCGCGACGATGCTTGGCACACCGCGCTTAATCACGTTTACACCGAGGGTGTTAAAACCGCAACCTTTGATCTTGGCGGTGCTATCGGTGAAAAGGTCAGAATAAGAACGAGTGGAAGCTTCGCGGGCGGCGACTGTACACAGATTTACGAGATGACCTGTACGGGCTTTATTTCGGATCCAAAGCCGTCGACCACCCCCACGGAGGACAAAGGCTCTAACATTCTCCTCGGCACGAAAAACAGTCAGCTTACCTTGAATGGAGCGAACATTCACTCGGATACAAGATTTAACAACCTCGAGCTTGCCTTTGACGGAAATTTAGGTACTCGCTACGCCGTGGTTGACGCATCTCCGTATGCCTATTCGCTTGAAATAGACCTCGGCTCTATTTACCCGCTTTACACCCTCTCCTTCTACCCCTTCTTTAATGCGGGAGAGGCTTCGCGAAGCAACGATACCTCTGTTGACGTGTATCTTGACGGTGTTTGGGTAAGAGTTGCCTCCGGAGTTGAAATCGCACCATCCTCCACTCCCACGTCGGTATACCTCGGCGGTATAAAAGCAAGTCAGCTTCGTATTAACTTCAAGAATACGCAGGCGTCGCAAAATGCAACCATTTGGGAAATCGAGTGCACTACGGGAACCGTTACTGCGGTTGACCGTGCCACGCTTCTTGACGCGTATATCGCACTTGATAACCTCACGTCCGACGAGTTTGGCTTCGAGGAAGTAAAGGCGCTCCGTATGCAGCAGCTTAAGGAGCTTCTTTCGGACACCGCCGCTAACCAAGCAAAGATTGATGCCTACGTTGCCGAAGTGAATACCGCAAAGGAAAAGCTCGCCTCCGGCATTACCGTTGATAGCTCCGTCGGTGACTTTACACAGCAAAACGTAAGCCTTTCGGGTAACGTAAGCGTTAACGTCTATGGTGAAATTTCGGAGGAAACGGTCAATGCTAATCCCGACGGCTTCGTATATATCGAGTATTCCGACGGAATCACCGAGAAGAAGGAGCTGTCCGACCTTGAAAGAGTCGGTGACAAGGTTGTTGTCAGCCTTGATATGGCTGCCGCACAAATGACTGACTCCGTAAAAATGCGTTTGGTCCTCAACGGTGAGACTGCGGGCGCGGTTGTTGAAACGTCTGTAAAGGAATATGCGAATATAATTCTCGGCGGAGAGTATTCCGAGGAGGAAAAGGAGCTCGTCCGCGCAATGCTCAACTATGGCGCACGCGCGCAAAAGGTGTTCAATTATAATGTAGATAACCTCGCAAACGAGGGAGTTGAAACCGATGTTTCGGCTGTTACCGAAACCAAAAGGCTTGCTGTAAGCGGTGACGCAAGCGGCATCTCGCTTACAACGTGGACGCTTACTCTCGACAGCGAAATTACCGCAAAGCTTTACTTCAACATCAGCGACGGGTTTGCGAACGCATACACCGTTATGCTTACTTCTCCTAATGGCACCGAAAAGCAACTTGAGCTTGAAAAGGTTGGTCAAAGATACCGTGTGAAGGTTGATAATATCACCGCGGGATATCTTGACGACGACTATACGGTTGCAGTTAAAAACGTTACGACGGGCGAAACGCTTACGGTGACCTTCTGTGCAACCTGCTACGTTGGTGCCGTTCTTGCCAACCCCTCGGCATTCAGCGAGGATGTCGTTGACCTTGTAAAGGCGCTGAAGGCTTATGCCGATGCGGCAAATAATATTAAATAACGGAGGAAAGGATTATGAAAAAGGAATATGAAGCCCCCTTTTGCGAGCTTGTAGCAATTGACGCTCGCGACGTTATCACAACCTCCGATTGGACCTTGCCTGAGCTTCCTGTTGACGGAACAGGAAATCAAAGCTCAAGAAGCACGTTTGGTTGGTAAATTCGGAAAATAAAGACTTCTCGGACCGCGCAAAAAGCGCGGTCCGTTTTTTTTGTTCGCCCCTCTCGTCGGTGCATAACACATAATTCTAATAAATTAGAAAACAATGCAATCGGCGGATATTCTTCACAAATTACATCGCCGAATTGTGTGCAATAAGTACAAAACCGTTGAAATAAAACCGTCAAAATCGCCGTTGAAAAGCTGCGGACGGTCTGTTATAATATCATTGTAAAATAATATTTATTTAAAAGGAGTAAATTATGGCAGGTCTTTCTCTTCGTCACATTTACAAAAAGTATCCGGGCGGCGTTACCGCGGTATCCGACTTCAACCTTGAAATCAAGGACAAGGAGTTCCTTATCTTCGTCGGTCCTTCTGGATGCGGTAAGTCCACCACCCTTCGTATGATTGCGGGCCTTGAGGAAATTTCCGAGGGCGAGCTTTATATCGGCGACCGCTACGTTAACGACGTAGCTCCGAAGGACAGAGATAACGCGATGGTGTTCCAGAACTACGCTCTGTACCCCCACATGTCCGTGTTTGAGAACATGGCGTTCGGTCTGAAGCTGAGCAAGGTTCCGAAGGAGACCATTAAGAAGAAGGTTGGGGAG
>JAZSHN010000086.1:0-11157 GCA_045533315.1 Eubacteriales bacterium
GGGTATGCTTTGCAAGCTCGGACCGATAATACTCGGGAAGAGCCTCTATGCTGTCAACGCTGATAAGAAGCTCGACAAATCCGTCTATCGCCTCTCTGTCATGCTCCACGTAGCTTTGGTTAAGTCTCCAGCTCTCCTGCTTGCTTTCAAGGAACGCCCTTGCGTTTTCCTCCTCGCCGCTTTGTACGCTTCTGCAATACTCGATAAACTCGGCAAAGGCTGCCTCCATTTGCGAAATCGCTTCGGCAGCGGCGGCGGTAAAGGCAACGTCGGTCGGCTTCATCGTTTTTGTAATAAAGCCGTTTATCTCGCTAACGATGTCCTTGTTCTTTTGCGTGCAGGCGGAGCAATGCGCGCCCGCAGCCGCCTTAAGCTCCCTGCGTAAAGCGCCGTCAAGCTCGTAAACCGACTCTCCGTCGATATAGCTGTGGATTGCACCGCGAACCATACCCTTGAACTGTCCTCCGCTTATCCAGTTGCCCTCCACGTATTTAACGAGGGCGGCGCGTGCGTTTCTCTGGCGCTCGATGCCCTCCGCTGCGCCCACTATCTTGGCGTTAAGGCTTTCAACGTAGGGTGGATACTTTCGCTCCACCATATCGTTTGTGACGATTTTTGCAATTTCGGGAACGGCAAGGATTTTTTCGGCAATCCCCTCCTCGGCAAAGTGGTTGGGAACGTCGTTCATAAGCTTTGCAAGGTCGCCCGCATAATCGCAGTCGAAAATACCGGGGAGCTTGCTCTTGTAATCTCTTTCGATAACCGCCATTCTCTCCTTTACCGCGTTTTTAAAGTCGGCAAAGCTCTCGTAGCCTGCTCCGTAAAGCGCGAGCGTGGAGCTGTCGTCGGGAGAGAGCATATTGTACTGCTTTTCAAGGAAGGACATCGCATCCGCCTCGTTATCGTACATATCCACAGCCAAAAGGAAAACGTACTCCTGGTCGATGGAGCAGGCAAAGGACGGCGGCTTATAAACTCCGTCGGAGGCGTTGAAGATTGCACACGGCTTTTTAACGGTAAGAAATCTTCCCTCCACGGTAAACGGACGGGAAAGAGTGATGAGGTTGGTCATCGTTTCGTCCTGCTCGTGGTCCTCCGTAACCTGTGCCATACCGTCCTCTACGTTCCAGAAATATCCGCGGGAGTCGCCCGCCCAGAGGTAAAGCACGTCAACCGCGTCCTCCCTCTCGTTCATAAGCGCAACGGTAAGCGTTGAGGGCAAAAGATACGCGCCCCTGTTATTTACCTCCATCTCAAAGCCGCCAAGCTCGGCAATGAGGGTAAGCTTTTCAAGCACAAGCTCACCAAGCCTTTTTCCGAGGGAGAGCGCAAGCTCGTCCTTTTCCTCCTCGGTTTTGCCGTCGAAGCCGTCGAAAACCGCGCTCCTTGCAAAATCGGGGTTATATTTTATCTCGTAAAGCGCGATGGCGGTTACAATGCGTGAGGCAAAGTATCCGCTTCGCCTTTGCGTATCGTCGCTTTCCCAATAATAGGCTTCGGTTTCAAAAAGCTCGGTAAAGTTGTCGATGACAAATTCCTTGAATTCGGGGGAAACGTCGGCGGTAAATACCGAAGAGAACAATACGCCGTAAATTTCCTCCCTGTTAAGAATGCGATGGTCGATTTTCGTGTGGGGAAAGCCGCCGCGTCCGCCAAGACCGTCGGCAACGATAAGCACCTCGGAGTCGGCATAGGGACGGGAGTCCTCTCCCTGATATATCTTTTTACCTCCGCCAAATGCGGGGATTTTCTTCTTCTGTCTGTAAAGCTTTATATCCATCATAATCTCCGTTAAATTTGCGAGTGGGTCGCAATTGTTGTTTACGGGGGCGGGTGCGGCGATGTGCCGCATATTTTACAGGAGGCGAGCCGCAATACGCGACCCGCCCCGCAAGGTTTTTAGATAGAGTTTACGAGAAGTGTGATGCACACGCCCATATCTGCCTCGGTGCATCCTTTGCCTGCCTGCGATGCGGTATGGAAGGTGTTGGTCCAGTCAACCATGTTGTTCCACGGCTCCATATCGGGAGCGAATACGAGAAGTCTCTTTGCTCTCTTCTCCATTTCCTGACCCTCCCACCAGTCGTGAAGCTCGGCAAGGTCGGCGGGCATTCCCTCGGGATAACCGGGGCATCCTGCCTTTTCACCGAGAGGAAGCGCGGTAGCGTCGGTGAACATCATAATAACGTGACGTCTGATAGAGCCGGTGGTAACCCACTCCGACTTCATTGCGACTGCGAGAGCCTCGAGCGAGCTTTCGGGAAGGTCGCCGCCGCCCGATGCCTCGATTTTATTAACGAAATCATAGAACGCCTCTGCCTCGCCCTCCTCGTTAAGCACGAAGAACTTTGACTCTACGAGAGGCTCGGAATCCACACCGAAATCTCTGAAGGCGATAACCTTGATACGGAGCTGCTGTACGCTCTTGGAGTGGGACTCCATCTCCTCTACGAACTTCTGGTAAAGCGAAAGCGCGTTTGCCTTTACCTCGTCGAGAATAGCGTGCATACTACCGGTGGCGTCGATACACATTACTATATCAACGTTGTAATCCATTCCCTGATTTACTACGATTGGCATTTTGTTTCCTCCTGAATATATAAAATTTATTTTTCTTGCCATACGGTTATATAATGCCGCACCGCGATTTTTTTCGCAAGACACCGCAAAAATTTTCCCGAATTATCTACATTTTACACCTTTTCGGTGTCGGTGTCAATATAGATTTATCTAATTTATACATTAAAAACAAATATAAATTATTTTTTTGAGCAAAACGGACAATTTTGTTTATTATACCGAAAAATCGCAAGGCTGTTATTGACATATACACGCGAAAGTTGTAAAATAAGAGCGTCAAAAAAATTTAAGAGGTACAAAATGAAAAAGACAAGACTCCTTATTCTTCTTCTCGTTCTCGCTCTTGCATTCACCCTTTTTGTTGCGTGCAGAAAAGAGAACGGCGATACCCCCTGCACCGAGTGTGTCGATACAAACGGCGACGGCAGATGCGACGCTTGTACAAAGGAGATGGAAATCCCCTGCGACCATTTGGACACAAACGGCGACGGATTCTGCGACATTTGCCAGGAGCTGGCAAGCGACTACCTTCCGTTAAGCATCGCAGATGCACGTAACGCGAAAAAGGGCGACCTCGTTCTCGTAGAGGGCGTTGTTGCACGAATTACCTATGCAGAAGGGTCTAACAGAACTCCCGCGGGCGTTATGCTCGTCGATGCGAGTGGCTCTATCTACGTTTACGGCAAGGATATTGCACAAAACGTTGCAATCGGAAACAAAATCAAGGTTGCGGGAGAAAAGGATTATTGGATTCTCGAGGACGAGGTTGCCAACGCAGAGAAATTCGGCTACCTTGGCTGTAACCAGATTACAAGCGCAATTCTTATAAAAAACTACAACGGCAATCACGAGTTTGACAAGTCCTCCGTTGCCGAAACAACGGTTAAGAGAATGATGGACACCCCGATTACGGAGGACGTTACCACAAAAATCTTTAAGGTAACCGCCCTTATCAGAAAGGCTCCGGGCTCGGGATTTACAAACTACTACATTGACGACCTCGACGGTGTAAGCGGCACCTACGTTTATACGCAGTGCAACGGCACCGACTTTACCTGGCTTGACGAGTTTGACGGCAAGATTTGCACCGTTTACCTCACTGCTCTTAATGCGAAGTCCACCAACGCGGGCTGCAACTGGAGATTCCTTCCCGTTGCGGTTATCGACGAGGGCTTCAGCTTCAACATTGACGACACGGCAAAATTTGTTGTCGATTATCACGGAATTCCCGCCCTGCTTCCCTCTTATATGACGGGCGCAAAGGTGGAGCTTCCCACAAGCGTTTCCTCCGAGCTTCTCGGCTTTGAAAATGCAACCGTCGGCTATACCTCCTCCGACAGCGGTGTTATCGCAATCACCACGGTTGACGGTGTAACCTATATGACGGCGGTTGGCGAGGGCACGGCAACCGTTACCGTCACGGGCGCACACGGAACAAAAACCCACTCCGAAGCCTTTACAATCAAGGTTGAAAAGGCGGCAGAGTTAGACGGACTTACCGTAGCGGAGGCAATTGCCGCAGCAAACAACACCGAGGTTACCGTAAGAGGTATCATCGGCCCCTCCCTCGTTAACAAGGTTGGCTTCTACCTTATCGACGAAACGGGCGTAATTGCAATTCAGTGTGCAAGCACCGAGCTTAACGGTCTTTCCATCGGTGACGAAATCGTGCTTAAGGGTACGAAAAACGTAACGAAGGATGGCGGAGGACAGATTAACATCGAAAACGCAGAGGTCCTCGCAAATTATTACGGCGAGCACGATTACTCCACCGCGTCCTTCCTGACGGGCAAGACAATGGAGGAAATCAAGGCATTGTCCGATACCCCCGAATCGACAACCCTCGTTTACGTTATCACCGCAAAGGTTGCAAAGACCTCCACCCAAAGCGGCAGCTACACCAACGTACAGTGGTTTGTCGGCGACGTCCTTCTCTACACGGGAAATGCGGGTCAGTATTCCTGGCTCGAGGCATTCTGCGAGGAGGGCACCACCGAAGCAACCCTGACGGTTGAGCTTGCTATCTGCGACTGGAATGCAAAGGGACTTAAGGGCTGTGTTCTCGCTGTTGTTCACGAGGACGGCACAAAGACCTATAACACACTCAACTTTAACTGATTAAGCTAACCGCGGCTGAGTCGCTAAGAATACAGATAAAACAGGTTAAAAAGCAGGAGCTTTTGCGAAATCTGTATTCTTAGTGCGAAGCGCCCTTGGGGGGCCGGCTTGATTTAGAGCAGAAAGCGTCGTTCTCCGACCGACAGGCGTATATAAATACGTCGGAGGGAGGAAACGGCGATAGTAAACAAAATCCAATAAAGCAAGAGAAAACCGCAGGTTTTCAACCTTATTTTTAAGCTTTATAAAAATAGCAAGGACGAGGCACCTATTATATTGTACCTCGTCCTTTTGTTTACGGTTATGCCTAAAGGAAGCAGCCCCTTTTGTATTCTTTTTTAATTCGTTGCTTGGGTCGGTTGACATTTTCACGCGGGCGTTGTATAATTAAATGAAAAACGGCAAAGCGCCGAAATACGGCATCACGGGGGAGAGGCTATGAAAAACAAGGGCGTTATGATTATCGGAATTGCGGGAGGCACGGGAAGCGGAAAGACCACCCTTGCCGAGCATATAAGAGAGGCATTCGGCGACAGGGTTGCGATAATCGCACACGAC
The DNA here is from genome assembly GCA_045533315.1 of Eubacteriales bacterium. Taxonomy (GTDB): domain Bacteria; phylum Bacillota; class Clostridia; order Oscillospirales; family CAG-272; genus UBA1740. The sequence continues at coordinate 5,257 of JAZSHN010000086.1, forward strand.
AATTACTACCGCAGACAGGACGAAAAAAGCTACGAGGAGCGATGCGCCACAAACTACGACCACCCCGACGCATTTGAAACCGAGCTTTTGCGCGAGCATTTGACGGCGCTTTCCTACGGCTGTGCGGTGGACGTGCCCGTTTACGATTATACGGTACACAACCGTTCCGACAGGACCACGCGCGTTGAGCCGAAAAGCGTCATAGTGCTTGAGGGAATTCTCCTCTTTCACGACAGGGAGCTTCGCGATATGATGGACCTCAAAATATTCGTGGACACCGATGCGGACGAGCGAATTTTGCGCCGCATAATCCGCGACACAAGAGAGCGCGGGAGAACGCTTGAATCGGTGATAAAGCAATACCTTACCACCGTAAAGCCGATGCACGACGCCTTTGTAGAGCCGTACAAGAGATACGCGGATTTCATTGTAACGGGCGGAGGCTCCAACCCCGTTGTTCTCGATATGATTATGACGAGAATAAGCAAGCAGCTCTCCTAAAATCTCCGGCACTCGGTTACAGCAAGAAAAGCCCCACCCAATTAAAAGCAGGGCGAATACATTCCGCCCTTAACCGAGGGCAAATGACCGTCCCCGACAGGGCAAAGGACCGTCCCCGACGCAAGCGGGGCTGCGGCGCGGAGGCAGCAATCCCGTAATCAAAAGAAAAATGGAAGCCGACACGGATAAAACCGCGTCGGCTTTTTCGTTTATGCTGCGGGGATAATCAACCGACCTCTGTAACAAGCTCGGATATATCCTTGCGCTTTTTTTGCCTATGCTCGTCGGCGGGATAGCCGAGGGTTATAACAAGACGGGTGGGCATATTGCTGCCCGTAACCTCTCTTACCGCGGCATCGTCAAACCAACCGAGAATACAGGTGCCAAGTCCAAGCTCCGCCGCCATAAAGGTTATATGCGCGGCAAGAAGTCCGATGTCGATTGAGCGATAGTCGTTTTTCTTAACCTTTGCGCCGAATGCCGCAGAGGGTACGTAGCCTTCCTCCGAAATAACGATAAGCACGGGGGCATCGGCGGCGAATTTATTCATTCCCATACCCATACAGGCGCGCGCAGCCCTTTCCTTTGCCTCGCCGTGGCAGACGGTGATGTGATACGGCTGACCGTTGCAGGCGGAGGGCGAAAGGCGTGCCGCCTCCAATATAGCGTCAAGCTTTTCTCTTTCTACGGGGGTGGCTTGATATTTGCGACAGGATTGCCTGTATTCCGCAAGCTCGTTAAAGTTCATACGTCCTCCAATGTAAATTATTCTTTACTTTTTGTTAATCTGCGCAGACGTTATATGCGCGTTTATTTGACACGGGTAATGCGTTACCCATTCTCGCCGCCGTTATTTCCATCGCAGGGCGCGGCATTATCGCCACCGCAGGTATCGGTATTATCAACACAAAAACGGGCAGCATTATCGCCATCGCAGGCGGTATCCACGTCAACGTTTGGTGCGACCTCCGCACCGACGAGTGGCGGCAATTCGTTCGCATCAGAGGGCGCGCACACCGCACCCGCAGGGTCGGGTCGCTTCGGTCTTGCGGGGAGCTTTTGCTTTATGCGGTCGACAATGTCGACGATAAAATTACGGAAGCCCGCCCTTTCCTCCTCCTCCATTTCGTCCTCGTCGTGGAAGAATTTTTCTATAACCGTGTTGATTATTTTTACCGTTTTTTCGTTTGCGCGGAGCTTTTCTCTTTCTCCGTCCATTATCGCCGTATAATTTACCGCACCGACACGCGCACCGATAAGCGTCGGTGCAAATGCGTTCTCAAGCCTCGTTTCAACGTAATTTTTACCGAGTCTTTTGTTAAGAAGCTCATAAAAGAAGGCAATTTTGGGATTGTTTTTCTGCATATCCGAAACGTAAAGGTCTGCGATGCGGTTGTTCGGCGTCTCGCCCATTCTTACCTTCAGCGAGCCGTCCTCGTTAAACGAGAGCTTTATTGTGCGGAGGTTCGGCAGCTCGGGGAAAAGCAGCTCCAATTTATAGAGCATATTTCGGTCCTCGTCCTCCATTGCCTCTCCCATCACGCGAACGAGATATTTTTCCCCGTGATAGTCGATAACACTCTCCTTAAAATCCGAAAACCCAACCTCCATCGGATAGGAAACGCCAGCCTCCACCACGGTGAAATAAAACGCGTCGTTTACTCTTTCGAATATAAAACCGTCAATCGTATTTTTGAGGTTATTTTGCATCGCGCGAAGCACAAGCGGCAGTATTCCCTGATTGTTTTTAACAAAGTTAAAGCGTCCGACAAGCTCATCCCATTCGCAGGGCACGGCGGTGCGCTCTCTTCTGTGAAAGCGAAAGCCTCTATGCCTGATTTCCCTATACGGTCTTATCCAATGTCGGCATACGAAAAAGTCCCTTTCCTTATTACGAAGGTCGCCAAGGTCGCCCGCAAACAGCGACTCCGCCGTATCGTTTGAAAGGTCGCGGTTGAGATAGGTTTCAATGGCATAAAGGGTGGGTGACTTTTGAAACAGCTCGTTATTGCCCGAGTTTACGCATACGACAAGCCCATTTCTCGGAGATACCCACACGTCCTGACCGAACATACCGTTAAACAGAAAGGCATCGCTGTCGCGCGAAACCCACATTTGATAGCCGTAATTATAGTTTCCGAGCGTGGTGGGAGTTTCCGCCTGTGCCGTCGTGCATTCGTTCACCCAATCCGACGAAAGTATTCGCACACCGTTATAAAGACCGCCCGAGAGCATCATAATACCGACCTTGCACCAGCTTTCCGCCGACATATAAAGTCCCCAGCCGCCCTTTTCAACGCCCTCGGGTCCAAGCTCCCAAAAATAGTTGTCGATACCGAGTGGAGCAAAAAGCCGCTTTTGTAAAAGCGCAGAAAGGCTTCCGCCCGAGAGCCTTGCGACTATGCGAGCGAGAATGTAGGAATTCATACTGTTATAATGGAATTTGTCGCCGGGGGCAAATGCCATCGGGGAGGCGAAGAAGTCCTCCGTCCATTTTTGCGAGGTGACGACTCCAACCTCCGAAAAGCGCACGCCCGAGGTCATATTAAGCAGATTTTTCACCGTAATATCGGCAAACCTTTCGTCCGAAAAGCGATATTCGGGCATAAGGTCGACAAGACGCGCATCAACCGAAAGCCTGCCGTCATCAACCATCATTCCGACAGCAAGGGCGGTAATGCTTTTCGACATAGAATGCGCGAGATGCCACATATTCGTGCCGTAGCCCGGGTGAGAGCATTCGGAGATAACCGCGCCGTCCTTTGCAATCAGGAGGTTGTGGATATTCGCGCGCTTTTCCTTTTCAAGCGCACCGAGAAGCGCGAGTATGCGCCCCGAGGTAATCCCAACCCTTTCGGGATAGCTGCGCGGGAGGTCGGGTTTTTCTTTTTTGGGAAGGACGGTTTTTTGCGGCGCATACGGCATAACCGACGGATTGTATTCGCCCGTAAGAAATATGCCCGCGGCAAGCTCTGCCGTTTTTCTCGCCCATTTTTCCATAAAAGCACCTCCCCTTTCTTTTTTATTTAATTGTAGCACAAATTTGTTAAAAAATATACCCCAAAGCTCGGATTTAATTATTTTTTATTTCATAGGGAGATATAACACGAGAGCTAAAACGAAAAATGGGCAATGCCGCGGCGTTGCCCGTAATTATTTGCGCCGACAAAAAGCCAACGCCCTAAAGCCAAATTGATTAAATTTCAACAGAAACGGCGTTGCCGATTTCAGCGGATTTGAAGCACTCCTCCATTACGCGAAGGACACGGCGCACCTCCGAGTTTTTAATAAGCTGCTCCTCCTCGCCGTCAATCGCGCGTACAAAATTGCGGTAAAAATCGTGTACGTCGGAGGTGGGGCGCTCCAACTCGTAGGATTTGATTGTCAGCTCGTCGCGGGGTGCCATCGTCTTTGTAATTCCCGCCGCCGTTTGCACGGGGGTAACGTCCTTTTCACACCAGGCAAGAAGCTTTGCCACCTGACATTTCTTCTGCCAATTTTCTATAAGGGCGGAGCCTCCCTTCGTCTGCATATAAAATCTCGGCATCGCGATAAAGTTATACGTGCCGACCTCCACGGTGGCGTGCTTTCCGCCCTCAAAATCCATACGAAGGGTAAAGCCGTCGTCAACCTCGTGGGTGGTTATATTCGTAATCGGACAGAATATGCGCGTTACCCTTTCGGGGATAAGCTGTAAAATCTGGTCGATAAGATGCACACCCCAGTCAAGTATCATACCGCCGCCCGGCTCCTTATGACATCTCCAATCCGAGGGAATTCCGCGCGAGCCGTGAATACGCGACTCTATATTTATAACCTCGCCAATCTCGCCCGAATTTACAAGCGATTTTATGGCAAGAAAGTCAACGTCCCAGCGTCTGTTTTGATGAACGGTAAGAAGCTTGCCCGATTTATTCTGTGCCTCTACCATTTTATCGAAATCCGCCGCGGAAAGCGCAACGGGCTTTTCACAAACGACGTTTTTACCGCCGAGAAGCGAGCGCACGACAATGTCAAGATGCACGTCGTTGGGGGTTGCACACACCACAATATCAACAGCTTCGTCCGCAATAATAGCATCAAGCGAGTCGTAAACGAAAATCCCCCTTGCCCTTGCGGCATCGTTTCTGACCTCTCTTATATCGTAAATACCCGCAAGCTCAACAACATCGGATTTAAGCGCGTGCTCTGCGTGCCAAGCACCCTGCCCTCCGTAGCCGACAACGGCAATTCTTTTTTTCATAGTGACCTCCAAATCAAAAATCCACCTCATTCTACCACGCGAGCGCGGTGAAGTCAACAAATAATTTGACGTAAAGTAGTATGATTTTGACTTTTTAAATTAAAAAACGTTAATGAACGGCAGCAAATCGGCTATCACACCGAAAATCACGCCCGCCGCAACGAGTATTGCGGGAACGTAAAAATCCTCCCACGGGTCGCTGTTGGTTCTGATGAGGACGAGAAGTCCCACGCCCGCGCCCGAGAAAAGTCCCGCAAGCATAACGCCCTCGCTGATTAGACCGTTGAGCGCAAGCTCGCAAAGCGCAACCGAAACCGCACAGTTGGGAATAAGCCCGACAAGTGCCGCGACAAGATGGCTGACAACAGGGATATCGACGAGAATTTTGCTCAACATATCCGAGCCGACGTAGTGCATAAGCGCGTTAAGCGCAAGAGTTATGATAAATACGAAAAGTCCGACCGAAAGCGTGTGACCGAGCGCGCATTTCACAAGAGAGCCAAAGCCGTGTGCATGCTCGTGACCGTGGCAGTCGACCTCCTCCGCCTCATGCTCCTCCTCTGCGTGACCGTGCTCGCCGTGATGATGCTCGTCACGGTGGTGCTTTTTATCGTGGGCGTGTGCCTTTTCCGTCCTATGCTCCGCACAGGTACAGCCGATGGGATGCTTTTTCGCAGGCTCGATACCGCGCCTTTTCCTTATAAGACGGATAACGAAATCAACGGCAAAGCCGACGGCAAGACCGCACACCACCTTGTATCCGAGGATAAGGAGAATGGAGGATATTTTTATATCATCGGCGTGATTAATAAAAATCATAAGCATCTCGTCCGAGGTGGAGAGAAACACCGCGATAAGCGTGCCGAGTGTTACGACTCCGCTGGTATAAAGGTTAGCCGCAACGGTGGAAAAGCCGCATTGCGGCGCCGCACCGAGCAGACCTCCGACCGCAGGGCCAAACGGACCCGCACGGCGCATAAGCCTTTCGGTTTTGTCCTTTGCCTTATGCTCTATAAACTCAAGCAAAAGGTATGTAAAAAACAAGAAAAGAATATCCCCCAGGGTTTCGATAATGGCGTGAAGCACCACGGCGGAAAGAAAATCGCGGAACCCGGCGAGATGCTCACAAGGAAAATGCTCGATTTTTTCAACCAAAG
>JAZSHN010000169.1:0-7380 GCA_045533315.1 Eubacteriales bacterium
GGATTTCTGCATAGTAACGTCAATAAAGTAGTTAATATGGCTGTGGTTGGTGGCAAAATGCCCCTTTAGAACGCGAAGATGCAGATTGTTCTGTTTTGTTCTGACCTTATACGCTTTATCTGTTGGCATGGGAAATCCTCCGTTTCTTGTGATAGAGATATTTTACAACATTTTCCCGTCCGTGTCAAGAAAAAATTATCTCGACACAGACGAAGCGCGCCTTTGCCTGTTCTCCCGAAAGCGTTTTATACCTTTCGGACAGCCGTTACCGTTAAACTCGGGTTGCCTCCCTTATGAGAGTAAGCACGCTTTGCCGAGCCTCCGCACTCATACGTCTGAAGCAGCCGAGAAGCTCAAGCTCCTCCGCCGAAAGCGAGGACTCCCCATCCTCGGAGAAAAACTCCGCCATTGAAATGCCGAATGCCGCGCACAACGCCTCCAGCGTGGAGATTGACGGCTGTGTTTCGCGGTTAAACATATTTGTAAGGGTTGATTGCGTGATGCCCGACTCCACCGAAAGTCGGTATACCGACCACCCTCTCTCAATCCGCAGCTTGTTGATTTTTTTAAGTACGTTCATAGCTTCTCCGTGTGATTATAATGCAGAATAATACCCATTTGTATATATAATAGCACGAAAAAGTATAAAAATATTCACCCATAAGGGTTGACAATACAACCCATTTGTGTTATAATTGTATCACAAAAGTACTGCATTCAACAAAACCCAACAAAATAAACACACACGCAGTACGCAAAAGGAGGACTTTTTTATGTCAGAAGCAAGCACCGCAACCGAAACCAAATTCTGTAAGGAATGCGGAAAAACAATTGCAAAAAAGGCAGTAATCTGCCCTCATTGCGGATGCCAGGTTGAAGAAACAAAATCCGCACAGCCCAATATCGTTATTAACAACTCCAACCAAAACTCCAATCAGAACAACAACGTAAACGTTGGCGTTCCCTACGGCGCAAGGCTTAAAGACAAGTGGGTGTCCTTCTTTCTTTGCCTATTCCTCGGATACATCGGCGCGCACAAGTTTTACGAGGGTAAAATCGGTGGAGGTATTCTCTACCTCTTTACAGGTGGACTTTTCGGCATTGGCTGGTTTATAGACACAATTGCACTTTTGTTCAAGCCCAACCCCTACGTAGTATATTAATCGGGAGAGAAAAATGAAAGTTGATTTCAACACAAGCGGCTTTTCCGCAGAGATGGAGAGCCCCTCGGCATCCTCGGCGTTAAGCTTGGAAAAGGGCGGCGCCGCCCTCAAGGCACAGAGAACCTTAATTCTCGGAATAATTGCCTTTGTAATATCCTTTGGCAATCTTCCGTTTGGATTTTTTATGAATATGAGCACGGAAATTCTCTCTCACTTTGTGGGGGTCGGACTTCCGCACTGGGTATTCGTGCTTTTTGCCTTTTCTGCGATTATGCTAGCAATCTCGGTTTTATGCGGAGTGTTTTCAATCATATCCTTTGCAAAATCAAAAAGGAAAATGACCGACGCCATCGGAATGTCGATGTCGATAATCTCCTTCGTCGTCAGCTGCACCTGCATTTCGCTTAACATTGTGGGACTTACCGCCTGGTAACAAAGCCTTCAAGGTGCCGTTTGGCACATTTTTAAAGCGCATCACCCGCGGGCTTTCGCCGCATTCCGAAATAAGCGCTCGGGGCGCTCCCTTGCCTTCTTGCCGCTTTGTTTTTCCTGCGGCTAAAATAAAAACGCTTTTCCCGCATAACGAAATATAATAATATGCTTACGTAAAATTTTCGGGCAGAACGGAATTTTCCATTCTGCCCATTTATCATTCGCGGCTTCGCAGTCCTTTGACTACGGATTTAAGCTTTAATTTAACACGCCCCGCGGCGTCTATGATATTTTTGCGGTCGAAAATCATACAAATCCCAAAGCAAAGGGTGGTAAAAAGAATATAAACAGGCACCACCAGCCAGAAAAACGGCCAGTGCTTTGCCTCGCCCGCATATTCCCCAACGGGTATGGTTTTAAACAGCTTCGGGCAAAAGACGTCAAGTATTTTTCCGATGACGTCGCCCTCCTCCGCGCCCCAAATATAGGACGAGTTTTTGTACCCGATGTCGGTTATATCCGTTGAGCCGTTGCCGCGCACGGGGGTAAAGCCAAGCTCCTGCTGCATCAGTTGGTTAAGCATAATGAAAAGGAAAACCGCCAATAGACAGGGTGCCATTCTCAAAAGCCTCTTGTAGCTTACCTTATGCAGACCGAGAGTCATCATAAGAAGCGGTACAATACACAAAATTCCGTGATGGATATAAAAGCGAATTATATCAAGCACCTCCGCCGTTTGGTCAATCTTCAGCATCGGCTCTGACGGGTATATGATTGCGACAATTCCGCTTGCAAGTCCGATATAAACCATATAATCGCGAAGCGTACCGCTTTTTGAAAGAAATATAAACGGAAATGCGAGTATATTCACCGCGCAAATATTAATAAACCAAATATCGCGGAAAAATCTTGACTCATCGGTTGAGTAGGGAGGGATAAACGCCTTTAAAAAATGGAGTAAAAGAGCAAAAACCAAAATCCCAAAAAGCACAAGACACTTTGTCCTCTCGCTTCGGTTTTTCAGTAAAAAGTAGAGCCCGAAATAGACACCGACAAGAATGAATATAAAAAAGAAATACCAGAAATTGAACATTGCGATTGCCATATTATACCGCCTTACAAGCTTTTACGACTTCATTTTACACCAAAATGCGTGCTTTGTGTTGTAATTTTAAATAATTTAATTTTAATTAAGAATGTAAAGGCTCTTGACCTCACTCGCAAAGAGTAGTATAATAAAGACACAATTTATATCGGAGGACAAAATGAACATCAACAGCACCATTAACTATTGCCTCGGTCTTTCCTACTACGACCTTGAAAACTTTGCGGGAAGAAACTTTATGGTTGTTTACGACTATGTAAAGTCAACCTCTCGCGTAAATCCCAACGACGTGCTTATCCCCACCATCTTTACCTGTATCGCATCCGACGGCTCTCTCTCCGAGGGTGAATGGAAATTCATTATGACCTTTATCGGCGGATACTCGTATAACGAGGCTCTCGCTACCGCGGGTGAATTCTATTGCCAAGAGGCACAGAACGTCGTTCGCGATTTCATTAACGCATTCCCATCTAACGTCAGGGAGGCATATATCAATATGTGCCTTGCAGTTCTTGCCGTCGACGGAAGAATCTCCAACTACGAAACCTGCTTCCTCAACAGCATCATTTAATGTAAACAAGCGTTTACATAGCAAAAAAAGGGAATCCAATCGGATTCCCTTTTTTATTTTCGGTTTGTTTCATATAATCAACAGGGGGCGTGTCAAGTTTCCGTGCGTTTGCCGTCCAAAATCGACTTACATTTTACAAAGGCGCTCAATTTCATCGGCAACCTTCTCCCCGTTTTCAAGTCCGTGGGGATGGTGACCGCACCCCGACTTTACAATCACCTTTATAGCTCCGCCGTTTTTCTCATAATAATCGGCAAGAATTTTTCCGTTTTCGACGTAGGGGACAACGCTGTCGCTGTCCCCCGCGATAAGAAGGACGGGGATTTTGCCTTCGAGAAGAATATGTATTTTGTCAATCGGGTGATCGCGGTATGAAAGCATCTCGCTCTTTGTCAATCCCGTAACACCGAAAAATTCGGGGTACAGACCGCTTTCCCCAACGCCCATATCACACGGACAGCTCAAAAGATTTAACACGGGTGCGTCAAGATACAGCACGTCGACAAGCTCCGGGCAGCGCGCGGCAAGCAATACCGCATACATTCCGCCACAGCTCATACCGACCGCAGAAAACCTCTCACAAAGCGAGAACATCGCGGGAATTTCCCGCACAAGCGCTTCCTTTCTTTCAAGGTCGTATTCCTGCGCCCATCTGTTTTCGTTTTGCTGAAAAACAATGTGCCAGCCCCTGTTCAACAGTGCAATTTCCGCATTTGGAAACGCACCGAAATATTCTGTTTTTAACGCCCATTTTCCGTTTGCCGCCACGTTGGGCTTTACCACCTCTACGGGCATTCCGCGAAAGTCAAATTTCACACCCGAAAAGCCGTTCCATTCAAATACGCTGAACTCCATATTCCCCCAAAAATCAATCCACGAAAATTCGCATCGCGTGACCACCGTCATAAGCATTCGATGTAGTGATATATTGCGGGATTACCGCATCGGTGCCGTCGGCGTTTTTCGCCACTATTTCGTTATACATATCGCTGTGACAGTGACCCGCAAAAACCCCTTTTACAACATCGGCATTGTTGACAATAAGGTTATAAACCGAACGTGTGGTATCGCTTGATTTTACCCCACCTGCAAGCCAATGCCCGCCCTCGGGATTAAGACCGTCGCAAAAATTGCGCGGATATCCGTTTGCATCACCGGGAAGGAGCAAATCCTCCACCCCCGTTTGTCTGTCGCGCGGATTTCGGGTGGCAAGCGGCTCATGCATAAACATAAGAATTATATATCCGTTTTCACGCGCACGGTGCAAATCCTCGGCAAACCTTTCTGTCTGCACGTCGTAAAACCGCGCGGGGTCGTTCATAAGCGCGACGGCAAGCACCCTCTCGCCCACAAGGCGCGAGGTATAATAAATATCGTGACGCCATGCCTCCCGAATAATGGCAAGCCGTTCCTCGCGCGTGGAGGGGTCGTCAACCCTTCCCTGCATTTTTCTTACACAGTCGTGACCGCCAACCGTCACAACCAAATCGGGGTACTTGTCCCAAAGCTCCCGATTCATAAGCTCGATTGCACCGTGGGAAAGATAGTCGAGCGTGTCGCCGTTTACCACGACCAAATCCGTGTCGGAAAGATATTCAAGACAGCGCACCGCGTTAGGCACAGACTCCCCGTTTGCGAGCCACACTCGGTTTTCAAGCGTGCTCATAAGCGCGGGGTTTGCCTCCGCCATATCACGCTCGTTACAGTAGTTAAAGTGCAAATCCGCCGTATGACCTATGCAAACGCGTCTGCCAACCTCTGCGTGAATGTGAACGTCACGCAGGTGAAACCCATCGGGATTTCTGTATATCTCGCCCGCAACACCGCGCGGGTCGGTATATATCCTTTCAAAATTTGAAAGCTCCATTTCTGCCCCCAAAATTATAAAATTTCAAAACGTTACGGCAAAAATCGCGAAAAAGCGAAGGCTGCTTAAAGCTTTTTAAGCCTTTGCATCGGATTTGCCAAATTCAAAAAGCTACTCCAAAGCAGAGTAAACGTCAATTTCAAAATTACGTCCCGTTTTCGCGTGACTTCCACCGTCAAAGCGGGAATTTTTCATATAAATAGCGATAATTTCATTTTCAGGGTCAATCCAGAAGTGCGTGCCGTATGCACCACTCCAGCCGTACGACCCGATGGGCAGCGGCGCTTTTTCATCTCCAGTTATCACCCGCACGCCAAGTCCCCAATGCTCTCCCGCCTCGCTCGGGAAATGCGGTGAGGACATCAATTTGACCGATTTCTCGGATAAAATCCGCTGATTATTTAACACGCCCCCACCCATAAGCATACGAGCGAAGCTGAAATAGTCGGAAACCGAGGATACAAGACCCGCACCGCCAAGATAATTTTGGGCGGGTATATTTTCAAAAACACAGCCGTCAAACGTGCGGCCTACCGCGTTTTCGCCCATCACTCGGTTGTGCATTTGACAAAGTCGCTGCCACTGCTCCTCGCTTGGAATAAAGGTGGTGTCATTCATTCCGCACGGCAGGAAAATTTCCTTTTTCAAAAGGGCGAGATAATCCATTCCCGACACCGATTGTATAATTCCCGTCAGAATGCTGAACGAGGCAATACCGCTGTACTCCTGCTTTGTCCCGGGGATATACGAAAGCGGCTGATGCGATAAAAAGTCGGTATATTTATCAACCGTCGCAACCCTTTCGGGAGTTGAAAGACGGTTCACGTAGGTCCACGCCGCCCCGCTTCCGATTCCCGACGTATGGGTCAGAATGTTTTCAATCGTAATTTTTCCCGATATTTCGCTGATTTCGCCCTTTTCGTAAAGGCTTAAATTCCTGAATGCAGGATAGAATTTATCCACCGTATCCGAAAGCGAGAGAAGTCCGCGCTCCGCAAGAATAAGCGTGGCAACCGCCGTAATCGGCTTTGTCATAGAGGCAAGACGAAACAGCGTTTTGCCGTCAAGCTCCCGCCCTGCCAAATCCGCAAAACCAAAATCCTTTTTATATAAAACCTCACCGCCCTGTGCAACGAGGACTGATGCACCGCCTATATTACAAAGCGAAAGGTCGTTTTCTGCCCTTGCCTCAATGGTGGAGGAAAGCCTTTTCGCATCTATTTTTCTCATCTTTTCCTCCAAAATTTAACACGGGTGGCACTTTGTCATCAAAAAACAATCCAGCCAACACCGTCACGCTCAAATTAATTATACCACCCGCACACAGGTGTGTCAAGTGAAAACAGGAGAAAAACAGCCCGTCAAAGAGAAAAAAAGACAGCCCCAACAGAGCTGTCTTTCATATTAATAGCCCAACCGTACTAAATTTCGCCGCTTTCTTCTCTTTTTATTTGCTGCGAAAGTTCCTCGCTTTCCTCGTCAAGCCTTGCCTCGATAGCCCTGCCCATTTTCACCTTGAACATCAATCCGCCAATCATATAGGAAAGAAAAAAAGGCAAAAGAGATAACAGCTTTAAATACCACGGAAGAAAGAAAACAAACGGAATTTCAAGCGGAATGCAAATTAAAAATCCCCACTTCAGGTATGAAAATTGACACGCCTGTTCCGAATTGAGCAATCTTACCGTCCCGCCCGCCGAATACGCAGTGTCGCCGACATCATCGTTTTTCGCCTCCGCACCGACAAGCACCGCATTATATATCATAAGTCCGATAAAAAACAAAGGCAAAAGGGAAATCCAATGAAGATTTATCCGCGACCAAAACAGAATGACTGCCGCAATACTCAACAAAGCGCAGATTACGTAATAAGCACCAAGCTTTTTCATACACCGTCTCCTTTCACTGTATGAGTAATGATGTAACAACCCGCGCGGGCGGTCACCTATATTATACAAACAAAACGCAAGCTTGCCACCTTTATTATACACAAATAGAGCAAGCTTGTCAACTCCGGGCGCTCTATCAACGAAAGGCTCTTGTATCGGTGTCGCTTATTCGCTGGCAAACTCGAACCAAGCAGGCTTGGTATTCAATCCTACGTAAAGAGAGAGCAAACGAAAAAACCACGCCGTTTGGCGTGGTTTCTTGGTTGGCTCCCCGAACTGGGTGAGCGAGCAGAAAGCGTCTAAACGACGGTTTATGCGATGCGAATGTCAAAATAGTTTGCGAAGCAAACTAG
>JAZSHN010000193.1:0-2681 GCA_045533315.1 Eubacteriales bacterium
TTTGCCTTATGCTCTATAAACTCAAGCAAAAGGTATGTAAAAAACAAGAAAAGAATAATGCCGAGGGTTTCGATAATGGCGTGAAGCACCACCGCGGAAAGAAAATCGCCAAAGCCGCCGAGATGCTCGCAAAGAAAATGCTCGATTTTTTCAACCAAAGCGCCGTGGCTGTGTCCGCCCTCCGCCGCGTGGGAATGCTCCTCGCTATGCAGTAAAAAGTTCATAAAAACCTCAAAAAATATAAATTCGCGTCTATAATACAATATATTTTAAATTTTGTCAAGAACAAGAATAAGAAGCCTCAATTGCGGTAAAATCCGCAGAAACGTCAAAAATTGCGTTTTTCCGCCTCAAGCACCACAGTACCGACGTAAGCCCTTTCAGCCTTCTCCTTGGAGAAGGTGGCACGCGGTGCGTGACGGATGAGGTAAAAGCCTTCTCTTGCGAGAGAAGGTGTCACCGCAGGTGACGGATGAGTAGTTGCTTTGCTCCGCACAAAAGCCTCGCAGCGCGAGCCTGCCCTACTCTACCTCAAGCACCACAGTACCAACGTAGACGTTGTGGTTATCGTCGCCCATTGCCGTGTAGTATTCGTCGTAGGAAAATTCCTCCGTCCGCCCCTCGTAAAGACAAATATTATCCTTGTTGGGAAAGGTCAGCACCGCCATTTTACCGTCCGCGGTATCGCGAAGCTCCGAGACGAGGAAGCTTCCGTCCTCCTGGTCGTGAATTGTAAAGCGACAGCCCGCCGTGATTTCAAGCCTTTCGTCAATCACGTCCTCTATCATAAGCTCACCGTCACTGTAAAATGAATATACGTATCTGAAATGCAAAAAGCTCCTCATTTTTCCCTCCGATGCCCGTTTCGGACGGTTTTTACCTCTCCGTCCGCGCGTATCGCATTAATTATACCGAAATTATAGCACACGCAAATGAAAAAGTAAAGCATAATACAGAAACCCGCGAAAAAATATTGACACGGAGGTGGGGTTATGATAAAATAATTTCACCTTTATTTTCAAAAGACTGTGAGGGGAAAATGGAAATTTCCGCTTTGATTATCAACGTCGCAATACTTTTTATAATGATGCTCCCCGGTGTGCTTCTCAAAAAATGCAAAATGTGCCCCGACGGATTTGGCAAGGGACTTGCCAACCTCGTATTGTATATTGCACAGCCCGTGCTTATCGTTTACGCCTATCTTGATTGCGAGACCGATTTTGCTGACATTTGGGAGGACGTGCTTGCGGTATTTATAATCTCGCTTGTCGCGCACGCGATTTTCGCGGCGGTTGCAATCCCCGTTTTCAAAAAAGCACCCGAGGGTCGCGACCGTATGCTTAAATTCGCAACAATATTCTCAAACGCGGCATTTATGGGAATTCCGCTTATCCAATCTATCTTTACCACCCGTCCCGAAATGGCAATTTACGCGTCGATATACAACGTATCCTTCAACCTTTTTCTCTGGACGCTCGGTGTGATTCTCTGCACCGATGGCAGAGAGGCAGCACCCGACGCAAGCGAGGACTGCGGCGAGGAGGTTGCAATCCCCCTCCTTCACGAAAAGCATACCGTTTCGTTTAAAAAGGTTCTTTTCCATCCCGTAACGCTCGCATCGGTTGTTGGCGTAATCTGCCTCGTTGCGGGAGTTAAAAATTCGCTTCTTCGCGAGGTCGGAATGGGAATAATTCCCGATGCGATGAATATGCTTCGCTCGCTTGTCGCTCCGCTTTCGATGGTGGTAATCGGGCTTCGTCTCGCGGACATAAGCTTCAAAAATTTCTTCGACGACGTATATATGTACGTGTTCCTCCTGCTTCGCCACCTTTTGCTTCCGCTTTCGGTGCTTGGTATTATGAAGCTCGCAATCCTTATCGGTATTCCGCTTTCCGCCGACACGGTTACGGTTATAACCATACTCGCCGCGACCCCCGCCGCATCGAGCGCAACAATGTTTGCCGAAAAATACGACTGTGATGCCGCGTATACCTCCCGCCTTGTCGCGGTGTCAACAATACTTTGCATTTTGACAATGCCGCTTGTTTTGTTGTTGGTGTAAAGAAAGCGGTATAATTTAACACGCATCGGGGGTTTTTCGGTAATCCCGCGGCAATCGGAGCTTGATTTTGAATTTTGCCGCATATTTTAACCCGACATATTACAACATATTTACAGCCCGCGGACAAGCCGCGAAAGGAGAAACAATGCTTGAAACAATATTAAGCGGATACGAAACCGCGCTTCACTTTATTGCGATGCTCTCTGTCTACACGCTCGAGCTTATCGGTATTGCAATCGTAATATTCGGCTCTGTAAAGGCGATAGTGCAGGCGTTTCGCTCTCTGCGAACAAAGCAATCCAAAAACCTTGTAATCACTCTTGGAAAGGCACTTGCCCTTGCACTTGAATTCAAGCTGGGCGCGGAGATAATCAACACGGTAATTATCCGCGACCTGAAGGAGCTTGCCGTCCTTGCGGTCATTATTGCGCTTCGTGCGATTTTGGCATTTCTCATTCACTGGGAAATCAAAAACGAAAAAAAGGACGACGGTGAGCGCGCCGAAAAGGAAAAGACACACGACGGCGAGTAACACAGCAAATCCGTTTTGCAGCAAAAAAGCACCCCGCGGGGTGCTTTTCTCTTTGTTTTTTGCAGGGCGGGCGCTCTACGTCAATAG
>JAZSHN010000010.1:0-7565 GCA_045533315.1 Eubacteriales bacterium
CAGATTGCATACGCCTCGTCGTCGTGCTCGTAAACCGACGGCCAAAGAAGCTCCGCGGGAATTTCAAGAGTAACGGTAAGGAACTCCCACGCCCACGGAATAGCCTCCTCCTTAAAATAATCGCCGAAGGAGAAGTTTCCGAGCATCTCGAAATAGGTACCGTGACGCGCGGTGTGTCCGACACGCTCAAGGTCGGGCGTTCTTATACACTTTTGGCAGGTGCAAACACGGTTGCGAGGGGGAACCTCCTCTCCCGTAAAGTATTTTTTCATCGGCGCCATACCGGAGTTTATAAGAAGGAGTGATTTGTCGTTATTCGGAACGAGCGAAAAGCTCGGCATTCTCAAATGTCCCTTGCTCTCAAAAAAGGAGAGAAACTTTTCGCGAAGGTCGTTAAGCGAAGTCCACTTCATTGTGAACACCTCCAAAATAATAAAAATATTTTCCAAGCAGGTATTATAGCATATATTTAAAAAAGTGTCAAGGCTTTGTGAAAAAATGAAAGCGAGGGCTTGTCCCTTTCGGATAAAAAAACCTCCGCGACCGGCGCGGAGGTTAAGGGTGTGCCGCCCCTTTAATTTGAAAATTACGGATATTCCTCTGTAATAACAGAGAGCGTGTCACCGAGGTGTAGCGAGTAGACCTCTCTTGTTATCGGCTTTTTGCCGAAGATTTTTTCCACCGCCATACCGTAGTAGGCAAGCTGTCTTGCGTGCGCCCTGCACATCGCGTATCTTGCAAGAGCTCGGCTTTCAAGCTCCCGCCTTGTCAGTCTGTCGGTTTTGTAATCGAGCAGGTGGTATTCGCCCTCCCCGTCAACGTAAAGACAGTCTATAACGCCCTGTACAAGAATGCTTTCTCCGCGGTAAAGCTCCTTTGTTCTCTCGTCCGAGGTAAACGCTTCTGCGGGGAAAAGCAGGTTAAAGCGAAATTCGCGGTAAAGCCTTCCCGACGCCTCCGCCTCTATCATCTTGTCGATAAGCGTGCTGCTTCTGAATGCCTCAACCTCCGAAAGGCGGTCGGCTGCAATGCGACGTGCGTCCTCGTCGGAAAGGTATTTTTCCCTGACAAGGTGGGCAATTTCCGCCGCCGCGCCCTCTTTTTTAAGACGCTTAAGGTCGCAGAATTGGAACAAAAGGTGGGTCGCAATTCCGCGCTTTGTGGCGGTGTCGCTTTCCTCGCCCGAAATGAATGCGGGCCTGATACCAAGACCGCGGAAGTGCAGCGCCTTGTCAATTCTCCGTCTTTCCTCCTCGTCGGAGGGCGGGATATTCGTGCCGTCGCAGGTGGTGCTTTCCGCATCGGCAACGGCCGCATTTTTTCCGTCGCAGGCGGTGCTTTTCGCATCGGCAGCAGCTGTATTTTTTTCGTCGCAGGCTGTGCTTTCCTTGCCACCGTTATTGTCGGGGCTGCCGCCGAAAAATTCTCCGCCGAAAAGTGCCCTCGGCGGTACACCCCCCGCGGCAATGGCATCGGCATCGAGCATTGTCACGCCCTCGTCCGTGCCGTCAAGCAGCCTCGGATAAAGTGCGGAAACCGAAACCTTTTCGGGCAGGCGTGTAAGGTGAAGCCGCGGGTACACGTAGCCGAACCTTTTTCGCATTTTTTCAAGCACGTCACCCGTCTTGTTGGGCTCGGGAACGACAAGCTCGCCCGCCACATTCTCGGTGGGGGCAATAAAGCCCGTGCTTTCGGCTTTTGCCATACCCGTGTCAAATTTTGCGGGCATTTTCAACCCGTTTTCGGTATCGGATATGTCAACATTTCTTTGCATATTGGAGCTTACGGAAAGAGATAGCGCGGGCGGGAGCTCGTCAAGGAACTCGTCGGGGAGCTTTTCCGAAAGATTTGCCGAAATGAACATAAGGCGCGACATACTTCCCGCCCTGTAAATCGGGTATTTTGCAAGATGCTCGCGCATAAAGCCGATATCCTTGTAGAAGGAGTTAAGCGAGCGTCCCCTCGTTGTGGTTGGAGTTACGATATAAAGCTGCTCCTCTGCTCTTGTGAGGGCAACGTAGAGAATTCGCGTTTCCTCCTCAAGCTCTCGCCTGTCCTCGTAATCCCTTATGATTGTTTTGGTCGGGTTTTTAACAAGAGCTATGCCCGATTTTGAGCGAAGGTACATACCTATGCCGAAGCCCTCCGCATATTCAAATCGGGCGGAATTTTTCTCGCCGCCAAGCTCGTCCTCCGTTCCCACGTAGAAAACAATCGGGTATTCAAGCCCCTTTGACCCGTGGGAGGTGATGATTTTTACGGCGGTATCGTCCTTTGGAGCCTCCCTTTTATCGAGCGAGTTTTTGCGCTCCAGAATGCTGTTGATATAGGAAATGAAATTGTAAAGCCCGCGGTATGACCCCGCCTCGTAGCTTCTTGCATACTCGTAAAGGCGAAGAAGCCTGTCCTTTGTGCCGTTTTTTGCCGCGAGCGCCAAAATGCCCGTTTCGTTATAAAGACGGAGCAAAAGTGCATCGGTGGGCATTCCCTGCGATATTATGCGGTAATGCTCCAGCCTTTTGATAAAGTCCGCGCCCTTTTTATATTCGGGGTGGTCGTTTACGTAATTTGTAAGCGAGGTGTAAAGCGTGCATTTGTCCGCCTCCCAGCCCCGTTTTTTATTTGGGTCGGGCTTTTTCCTTTTTATGATTGCAAGCTCGTCCTCCGTAAACGAATAAAGCGGAGAGAGCATAAGCCCCGCGAGGTAAATATCCCTGTGCGGATTGTCGATTGCATTTAAAAGACAAAGCGCGAGCAATGCCTCGGGCGTAAGGAAAAAGCGCGTGTCCTCCGCGATTGCATTCGGAATACCGTATTCGTCGAGCGCACGCTTGTACTTGTTTATTCTTCCCGCCGCGCGGCGCATAAGTATTGCGATGTCACCCGGCTGTACGGAATAATCCGGCTCGCCCGTTTTTGGGTCTATGATTATCCTGCCCTCCTTGTCCCTTCTCGGCTCGTTTCTTTTACCGTTTGCAAGAAGCTCGCGGATTTTTTCCGCAACAACGTAGGGGGAAAGCATTTTTGCATCCCAGCTTGGGTCGTCCTTGTGCGCCGAGATAAGCGCGGAATTGTCGATAAGGCATAGCTCGGGCTTTTTATAGGGTGGCTCGCTTTCGGGGCGTGTCGCGTATTTACTGCAGTGCAGCCTGTCCTGCTTTACGTAGCCGATAGACTCGCCGATAAAGCCGAAAACGCGGTCGAATATAAGGTTCGTGAAATCGACAATTCCCCTGTCACAGCGGAAGTTGTCCGACATAAATATAACCGCGCGTGGAGAGTCGCCCGCCACCGAATATTCGGGATATTCGGTCTTCATTTTCGCGAAGATATTGGGATTTCCTCCGCGAAAGCGGTAGATGCTCTGCTTTATATCTCCGACCATAAAGCGGTTTGTCGGGGTTGAAATCGCCTCGAAAATCCTGTCCTGAAGGTCGTTGACGTACTGATACTCGTCGATGTAAATTTGCGAATAAAGCCGTGACTGTGCAATCGCAATATCGGTGCGCTCTCCGTTTTTCCAAAGGCACTCGTAGGTATAACGCTCTATATCCGAAAACTCGCAAATATTTCTTCGCAGCTTTTCTGCGCGAAGCTCCTCGCCGTACCTGCGAAGCAGGCGTAAAAGCGTGTGAAACTCCTTGTAAAGCCCCGAGTATGCGATTTTCCACTCCTCCTCGCTATGGACGAAAAGGGTTGAGATATCCTTTTTGACCGACTCTCTGAAATATTCTGCAAGGGCTGTCGTTTGCGGGAGGTCGGGGTCGGTGTTTGACTCTGTTTTCGGGTAGGCTATGCCCCTGATTATTTCTCTTGCGGCGGCGTAGGATTTTTCGGAGGCAAGCCCCTCGGCAAGCCGTCTGTATTCGCCGACAAAGGTTATAAGCTTATCGATTTTTTTGGTCGCGGGGAGAGCCGAAAGCTCCATCTCCGCCCTTTTGAATTCGCCCGTGAAATACTCCGCCATCTCGAAAAGCCGTTCCATTGCATAGCCGCCAAGACGGGTAGCCTCCACCGTCGTGAATTTGTCGGGATTGTATTCCTCTACCAGCGGGGAAAAGGACTCCACACCGTCAACCGTGGAGGTGGTGGAGAGATAAATCGCGCTTATTACCTCGGCAAGCGAGCTGTCCTTTCCCGTGTCGGTAAGACAGTCGGCAAGAGAGGCAAGCTCCTCTGCCGTTGCGACCTCCGAAAGCCCTCCCGAATATATATCGTGAAAAATGCCGTCGAGTATTCGCTCACCGATAAGGGCGCACTCCGCCCCGTCGGGAATTCTGAAGCTTGCGCTTATATTTACCCTGTCCGCATTTGCGCGCAAAATATCGGTGCAAAAGGAGTCGATGGTGCAAATTTTCGCACTCGGAAGCGCGTGAAGCTGTCTTTCAAGCTGCTGCTTTTCTGCCTCGGTTGCCCTTTCGTCCTTATGCAGGGCGTCAAGTCTTTTTCTTATCGCCTTTCCGATTTTTTCGCGAAGCTGTGCCGCCGCCGCGCGGGTAAAGGTTACAATCAGCATTGACTCTATGCCAATCGGATTGTCCCTGTCGGTTATGGATTGTAAAATCCTTTCGGTAAGGGTTGCGGTTTTTCCCGAGCCCGCCGCCGCGGAGATAAGCAGCGTCTTGTCGCGAGTATCTATCGCAAGCTGTTGCATCGGGGTCCAGCTGACCGTCCTTTCCTTGCCCGAGCCTGCCGCCCCTACGGTGTTCGGGGAGGGGGTGGCTTCCGCCGCCTCGGCTATATTCGGTTTGTCGTGTGTGATTTTTTCCTTCTCTGCCATAGCCTCTCCCCCTTTTTAAAACTGTCTTATCGGCTTGATTGCCCTGCCGCCCTCGTATTCTCTGACCTCTCCGACGGCGAAAAATCCGTTCCCGTCGTAAAGCCTTACGCGGCAGCCCGTGTCAAAAATTTTGCCTATTTTCTTTAGATATATTTCAAGACCAGAGTGTGCAAGACGGGCGAAAAACGGCTCCAGCCGCACTATCTCGTATTTTTCAAATATTACCTCGGTGGGGAGTACGCGGGAAAGTCTTTTTTCCTCCGTCATCAATTCAAGCTCGCCGAGAGTTACCGCACCATCGAGCGTAAAGCCCGCCGCCGACATACGGCAAAGCGTTTTCATAACGCCCCCGACACCGAGCCTTGCACCTATATCGGCGCAAAGCGTGCGGATATACGTACCCTTCGAGCATTTGACGTCGAGGAAGTATTCGGTATCGGAAATGCGGCTGACCTCTATGCCGTAGACGGTTATATCGCGCGCCTCGCGCTCTACCGTGATGCCCGCGCGCGCCAAATCGCAAAGCTTTTTGCCCCCGACCTTAAGAGCCGAGTACATCGGCGGTGTTTGCTTTATTTTGCCGACGAATTCGGAAACCGCCTCTCTTACCTCCTCTTCGGTGGGGATAATATCCGTTCGGGTTAATACCTCGCCCGTTATATCCTCGGTATCGGTGGTTATTCCGAGAAGGAGCGTTGCGCCGTAATGCTTGTCGTCCGAGAGCATAAATTCGCTCGCCTTTACCCCCCTGCCGACGAGGACGGGTAATACTCCGGTTGCAAGCGGGTCGAGCGTGCCCGTATGCCCCGCCTTTGCCGCACCGAGCAGACGCTTTACACGGTTAACAACGGTCTGGGAGGTCATACCCTCCTCTTTATTTATGATAATAAGTCCCGAAAGCTCGCTCATCTTACACCTCAAGCACTGAATTTTCGGCGCAAAGTACAAAAATATATACCTGCGCGCGCCCTTTGAATATATTGTATCACAAACATTTTTAAATTTCAACAAAAGTATTGTCAAAACCGCCGCGATATAGTAAAATAAAACCGTGCAAAATACTTTTAACAAAACGGAGGAATTATGAAGGCAGTAGTAACCGTAACAGGAAGGGACAGGGTCGGTATTATCGCAATGGCTTCAAACGAGTGTGCGAAATACGGAGCGAATATCGTGGATATAAGCCAGACCGTCCTTGGTGAATATTTTGCGATGATTATGCTGGTGGAGCTTGACGGTCTTACCGTGGATTTCAAGAGCTTTGCCGACGGAATGGAAAATGCGGGGGGAGAGTGCGGTGTTGATATTCGCGTAATGCACGAGGATATTTTTAACAGCATGCACAGAATTTGATTATGATTAACACCCGCGATATACTTGAAACCATAAGAATGATAAGAGAGGAAAACCTCGATATTCGTACGGTTACGATGGGTATTTCTCTTTTTGACTGTATATCCGACGACCCCGCGCGGCTTGAAAAGCGGATATACGATAAAATTACTCGCTCCGCACAGCGGCTTGTCACCGTTTGCGAGGAGCTTGAGCGCACATACGGCATTCCGATTGTCAACAAAAGAATTTCGGTAACACCCATATCGCTTGTCGGTGCGGGGCTTGACAGAGAGGGATTTGTAAGGCTTGCCGTAATGCTGCAAAGGGCGGCGGACACCCTCGGCGTTAACTTTATCGGCGGCTTTTCAGCCCTCGTGCAAAAGGGTATGACCCCCGGTGCGACGGCTCTTATAGATGCGATACCCGAGGCGCTTACCGTAACAGAGCGCGTTTGCTCCTCCGTCAACGTCGCAACGACAAAGGCGGGCATTAATATGGACGCGGTAAAGAAAATGGGCGAGGTTATAAAGGAAACCGCATATCTCACCCGCGACCGCGACTCCATCGGCTGTGCAAAGCTTGTGGTTTTTGCTAATATTCCGGAGGATAACCCGTTTATGGCGGGCGCGCTCCACGGAGTGGGAGAGCCCGATTGCGTTATCAACGTAGGAGTAAGCGGTCCCGGGGTTGTTGCAGCGGCTATAAAGGAGGCGGGGGATTGCGATTTTTCTGCCCTTGCCGATACTGTTAAAAAAATCGCGTTCAAGATTACAAGAGTCGGACAGCTTATTGCTGTGGAGGCGGCGGCTCGGCTTGGCGTACCGTACGGTATAGTTGACCTTTCGCTTGCACCCACGCCCGCGGCGGGCGACTCGGTTGCCGAAATTCTTGAAAATATGGGGCTTTCCACCTGCGGTATGCACGGCACAACCGCGGCGCTTGCGCTCCTTAACGATGCGGTTAAGAAGGGCGGAGTTATGGCGTCGAGCCACGTTGGCGGGCTTTCGGGTGCGTTTATCCCTGTTTCGGAGGACCGAGGTATGATAAGCGCGGTGGAGCGCGGCGTGCTTTCGATTGAGAAGCTTGAGGCTATGACCGCGGTTTGTTCGGTCGGTCTTGATATGCTTGCGGTTGCGGGCGATACCCCTGCATCCACGATTTCGGGAATTATTGCCGACGAAATCTCCATCGGTGTCGTAAATACCAAAACCACGGCGGTAAGAATTATTCCCGTCTGGGGTAAAGATGTCGGCGAGGAGGCGGAGTTTGGAGGACTTCTCGGACGTGCGCCGATTATGCCGATAAGAAACGAAAGCTGCGAGGTATTTATAAACCGCGGCGGACGTATTCCCGCACCCATTCACTCGCTTAAAAACTAATTGCGGATAACTCTATAATTACGGATAACTCTATAATTACGGATAACTCTATAATTACGGATAACTCTATG
>JAZSHN010000170.1:0-2794 GCA_045533315.1 Eubacteriales bacterium
CTTGCCTATGATAGCATGGGTGAGGAATTATCCCCATACCCGTTAAAGAATCAATATGCTATCCAATGCAAGGGCAATGCAACCGCATCCTTTGCAAACTGTGAATTCAAAAATTATATGCATACATACGGCCCCGCTATCCGCGCGTTTTATGCGGATTA
Organism: Eubacteriales bacterium; assembly: GCA_045533315.1. Lineage (GTDB taxonomy): Bacteria > Bacillota > Clostridia > Oscillospirales > CAG-272 > UBA1740. The sequence goes on from JAZSHN010000170.1 coordinate 162, forward strand.
CACACTGACTCCCTCGCTTGAAGCGGAGCATGGCGACAACGTGCCGTATAAGTTAGAGCTTAATTTGGAGGGGTGCTGCTTTTCCTCCAACGCATCGTTGTATGGCGGCGGTGCGGTCTACGTAGAGGCAGCCGACAAAAACGTTATGCTGAATGTTAAGGATTGCAGCTTTAAGGAAAACAAATCAGGCTTTGTTCAGAATGCGGTCGGCGGCGGCGCGGTGTTCGTAAAGAATACCGTTGCAACCTTTGAGGGATGCGTTTTCGAGAAGAACGACGCGAATTATTATTACGGCGGCGAAAGATTTTGGGCGGATAAGCTGTGCGGCGGTGCAATCGGATGTGACGATGGCTCCTCTCTTACCGTTCGCAATTGCAAGATCATCGGAAACAAGGCATCGTTTGGCGGAGGAATCGGAGTTCTTATATCAAACGCGAATATTGAGGATTGCTATATAAGCGAAAACAAAGCAATTCCCGAAACCGAGAGTGCATCCGGCAATCTCGGATTATGCAGTGAGCGGGGACTCGGCGGTGCGATATATCTCAACGGCGCAACGAACGTAACAGTAAGCAACACCGAGATTCGCAAAAATTACGCTGAAAACGCAATGGGCGCGATATACACGGATTATGCTCCTTCTTTGGATTACAGCACTCGCTCGGTAGAGTTTCTGTTCTGCACGATAGAGGGCAACACCTGTAAAATGAATATGTCCGACTATATGGGGTACGGCGAGGACAGATGGCTTTGGTATTCGTGGTACACCGATTTCTTTGATATAAGCTATCTCGAATATTATGGAAATCTGGTGGTTGATGGTATATATGAAACTCACCTGCCTAAAACCGAACAGCCCACCGAGGAAAACGGATACAACTATTTCGGCAGTACTGCCCCGTCAGAGTGGTACAACGATGAAGGATATCTCGTACACGCCCCCACGGTTTCCACCGACTTTATTAAGGAAAAGCTCGGTGACAAAAATTACTACGGTACGTTTACCGTTGGCGCAAACAATCACGACGTAACCTTCCGATTCTTTGCGGACGGCGAGTGGAAGCATACGGTAACAGTCCCTTCGGGCGTGATACCTACATTACCCGATCTGTTAAAAACGGGATACACGCTGACCTCTTGGACACTTGGTGAAGAAATGAACTATGATCAGGGCAGTCCTTTAGTGGTTGGCAACGAAACCGAAAATGTAGACATTTATGCAGTATATACCCCCAATATCTACAAGGTAACCTTCGACTTTGGTTATAATCAGACCGAAGCAACGCAGACCTTTGGCGAAGCACTTTCTCTCCCCGAGGTCATTGAACGCACGGGATATACCTTTGTCGGCTGGTTCACGCTTGCGGACGGTAAAGGAGAAAAGCTCACCGACGGCGCGAACTTTATGACCGCCGAGAACGTAACCTACTACGCTTTTTATGAACCGATAGTGGTTACTCCGCCCTCCGGGTTTCCCACCGTTCCCGTGATCATTGTTTCCGTCGTTATCCTCTTGATAGCAGGCGGCGCGGTTTGGTTCTTCATTCTCCGCAGAAGAAAAGAAAACGAGCCGATCCCCGTTACTCCCACGGATGCGCCCGTACCGAGTTCCGTATCTACGGTGACAGCCAAGATCGTCAAGACGAGATATACCGACGAGGAAATTGACCGAGTCATTCAAGACACGAAGGAAGTACAGAAGCTGACCGACCGAGAGCTTGACGTATTCCGTGAACTGCTCAAGGGAAAAAAGCAGAGCGAGATCTCCTACTACCTCGGCATCACGGTCAATACTGTGAAGGAATACACAAGGAAGGTCTACAGCAGGCTCGGAGTCTCAAACAAAGAAGAACTGTTCGAGCTGATTGATTCCAAGCTCCGTAAGGACTTATAACTGAATAAAAACACAATGCAAAAGGCAGTCGAAATTCTCGGCTGCTTTTTTGCGTTTTGGGGTAAAAAGCGGGTATCCATCCTCTTTTACCCCCCCTTTTTTTGAAAAAAACTCGGATCCCCCCCCACTTACCCCCCCACAAGGAGGGTCACAGATCAAAAATAATACTATATAATGAGGACACAAAAGCAAAAAACGAATTTTTGAAAGGAGGCAGACGAATGCTTGAACCCATAACCAAAAAATATGAGGATGGCTCAACACTTGAAAAATTCAAATTTACCTTCTTCTGCGACTCATGCGGCTGTGCGGTTGAGGAAATCTCTTATACTTATCATCCGCCGTTTAAGCCGAAGTTCTTCATCTCGAAATCGGAGCAACGAGCGAGAGAGCTGCTCTGGCAGAGTGACCATGCAAGCGCGTATGATCGGGCAAACAAGGAGGCTCTGCTCTCCTTTAACCGCTGTCCCGTTTGCAAGAGGCGGGTGTGCGACGATTGCTTCGACACAGAGGCAGGTTTCTGTCACGACTGCTCACGAAAAAAAGCCTAAAAAATTATTGAAAATTATTTTTTGCGTCGTTCGTTTATCCGAATGATAGTGAACGCCAAAAATGAGGACATTTTCGTCAAAAAAATTCCAAAAAAAGTTTTTACATCGTTCGTTTATCCGAATGATGAAAACAGCAAAAATGGAGGTAATTTTTATGTCAAATAGATACCTAAAAGTCGGTGAGGTAG
>JAZSHN010000136.1:0-9372 GCA_045533315.1 Eubacteriales bacterium
CCTCTCCCGCAACGCCTTTAATATTCCGCCGGAGCAGACAACCGTCCTGTGGTTGATTTTGCGAATAGTGTTCGCACTGTGCGTCTATGTGGCGACCCGTGTTGCATTTTCCCTGATTATCCAAGCTATTAATAAAATCAAATGCAAACAATTATTTACAAATAGAAAAAAGAAAAGCTCGGCTTGTTAAAGCCGAGCTTTTTGTCAGTCGTCGTTTTCTTCCTCGCCGTCCTCGTCCTCGCGATTGTCGAGAATGTGAAGGTCCTCAATACGGCGACCGTCCATTTTAAGCACCTTTACGGTAAGACCGAGAGCCTCAAAGCTGTCGCCCTCCTCGGGAATTCTTCCGAGGGTGTCCATTGCCCAACCGTTTACGGTGGTGGAGTCAATTTCCTCCTCGGGCTCGTCAAGCTCAAGCTCGTCGAAAAGCTTTTCGATGTTAGCCATACCCGAAACTATGTATTCCTTTTCGCCGACCTCCCTGATTTCCTCAACGATTTCGTCATGCTCATCCCAGATTTCGCCGACGATTTCCTCAAGAATGTCCTCAAGCGTTACAATACCCGCGGTAGAGCCGTATTCGTCCGTAACAACCGCAAGGTGAAGCTGCTTTTCCTGAAGCTCCTTTAAAAGGTCGTTGATTTTCATTGACTTTGTAACGTAAATGACGGGCTTTATAATATCCGAAATGGGGGCGGTGCGCTTGTAGACCGTAGTATAAAAGTCCTTGTAATATATGATACCGGTAATGTTGTCGAGGTCGTCCTCGTAAATCGGAATACGGGAATATCCCGACTCGGAAAATATTTTTTCAAGCTCATCCTTTGACACGTCGGCTTCAACCGCTGTAATGTCGATACGGGGGGTGAATATATCCCCAACCTCAAGGTCGTTGAACTCGATAGCACTCTTTATAAGAGTGGATTCCTCCTCGTCGATATTTCCATCCTCCTCTGCCTCCTCTATAATGGAGATAAGCTCCTCCTCTGTCATACCCGTATCCTCGTCGCTTTTGAAAATCCTTGACATAAGATTTTGCAGCTGCTTGAAAATAAAGGTTATGGGAGTAAGGACTATGAGAAGTGCATAAATAATCGGTGCAGAGAACATAGAAAATTTCTCGGGGAACTGCTTTGCAAGCGTCTTTGGCATAATCTCGCCGAACGTAAGAACCACAAGAGTCATAACAATCGTCGAAAGCGTGGGTGCAAAGTCCTCCGAAAGCAGCGAGCCCTCGCTTCTTGCGATAGCAACGAAAAACAGGGTCGCAAGCGTTGCCGAAGCGATGTTTACAATGTTGTTACCGACAAGAATAGTGGAGATAAGCGTGTCGTAATTATCCGCAAGCTTCAGCGCACGCTTTGCTCTTTTGTTACCCTTTTCGGCGTAGCCCTTCATTCTTATTCGGTTAAAGGTGTTGAATGCCGTCTCCGTTGCGGAGAAGTAAGCAGACAGGATAGTGCAAAGTATAATAACTACCAGCATCCATAAGTGTCCGTCCATGATAAAGTGTTAAAAACCTCTCAATTTAATTTATTTTCCCGTTTTGGGAATTGTTAACCTGTGAGAAAAACAGCAAAAAAAGGCGTAGCCATACCCGAAAAGTATGTCTATGCCTACTCTATAAAATTATGAAAGCGTGCTGACAAGTGTCCGCGTCCGCGTCGTCCATAATATCCTCCTGAAAATTTCGTCCTGCTGTGTGAACGATATACGTTGTTCATTATATCACACTCTATGCCGTTTGTCAAGGGGGTGACGCTATTTCTTTTATTTCTTTCGCTTTTTATATACGCGAGAGGTGCTTGCACGTGCACCGTAACGGCCGCGGCATTCTTTATTAAGCATTGCAGCATAGATGAGCGAGGAGCTTCCCATAGCGAAAAGAAAAAGCATATGAAGCTGTAAGGGGCGTATATCACCGCTTGCAGAATCGTTGCTCATTTTCAAAAACTCGATAAAAAACCTACCGCTTGAAAATAAAGTCAGAAAAAGGGGGAGAAGCAGTCCGCAGAGCTTCTGCTTTTTATTTAACATTAGCCACAATAAAATCAAGCATAAGCCGATGGAAAATGCAAACTCGATTAATTGAACAGGAAAGTGTACCAGACCCGTCTGTGGAGAATAAAAGCCGTTTTTCATCGGATAACCGTAGCAGCATCCGGTAAAAATGCAGCCAAGGCTTGCAAATCCGTGCTGTAAACAGGTGACACCGCAAGAAGGTCGCAGAGTCTTGTATATTTTTGCTTAAGGATTAGCGAGGCTGCAAGCGCAGCTAACGGTATAAAGATAAAGCATCGGATATTGTAGCCGCAATTAAAGACCTTAAAATCCGTTTCAATCAGCCGTACGGTGCAAGCGCACAAAAAAGAAACGAGCCAACAAATCACAACGGCAACGGCACACCTAAATCGCTTAAGCCCAACCCTTCGCGCAAGAATAGCGGCAAAAGCCGAAGCCGCCAATATAGAAAGGAAAAAATTTAAATCGTATGCAGCCTTTGAAAGACCTGCATCGTAAATTGCTTTTATCATTTTTTCACCTCCCTACGCAAATATAGTATCACGTTTTTGTGTTAATGTCAAGAAAAATGTGTTAAAGATAAGAAAAAACTAAGGGTTTTTGTATGCCGCTTTAGCTTTATTTTCCCGTCAGTTTCCGTCCTTTCGCATCTTTAACACATATATATCGAAAAAATGTGTTAAAGTTAAGACATAATCTTAACATTAACACAAAAATGGAGAGAAAATGAAAATCTACGACTATAACGGCAGGAAAAATCTCTGCGGCGACAGGGTGCGCGAGGCTCGGCAAAGGCGCCGTATTACCCAAACCGACCTTGCCGCAAGGTTACAGGTTATGGGCATCACAATCGAAAGGGACAGCCTGTCGCGAATTGAAATCGGCACGCGCTTTGTTGCCGACTACGAGCTTTTGAAAATCGCCGAATGCCTCTCGGTAAATCCGCTGTGGCTTCTCGGTATAGAGGAAAGGATGGAGGAAAAATGATACGAGCGTTGGATGAATCGGGGTTTTTGACTACCTTTTCCACTATTTACAGCTATTCCGCATTGCTGATAGAGCTTCTTCTTGGAATTTTCCTTGCCAAGAAAATGAATATAAAGCGTTGGCACGCCGCCGTTATTCTTGTGTGCGGCTTTGCTATGCGACTCGCTCTTAACCCCATTGTTTTTTGGGTGGAGCGCGGCTTCAAGGGCGGGCTGTACGGCGGTGCGCTTACAAGAATATACCTCGTTATCCCTGTCTTGTATCTGCTTATTTTTAAATTACTTCGCGTCGAGCTGAAGCGCGGCTTTGACCTCGTCGCGATTTGCTATATGATGTTTCAGGGCTTCGCGCATATCGGCTGTACCTTTACGGGCTGCTGCGGCGGAGTCGTAAACGACGTCGGAGTTTGGAATCCCGCGCATAATCGTTATGCCATACCTATTCAAATTTACGATGGCTTGACCGCGCTCGCAATATTTGCGATAGCTTTTATACTACTGCGTAAAAACAAATGGAACGGCGGCGGATTTTTATATCCCGTGCTTTTAACCTCCCACGGAATTGCCCGCTTTTTCTGGGACTTTTTCCGCATTGACCCGCCAAAGCTTGCCTGCGGTCTTACCACTCTCCAATTCTGGGCGATTGCTCTTTTTGCCGTCGGTGTATCCACCCTCTACGTACAAATGCATTTGCTTGAAAAGCAAAAAAAGGAAGAAGCCGCAAGGCAAAGGAGAAAGAAAAAACGCAAAAAGTAATTGAAAACAGCTCTATAATTAAAGCTCCCCGTGGAAATCCCACGAGGAGCCGCTTTTTATTTAACTGGGTTTAATTTACCGAATCCTTGTAAAGCTTTGCGGTTTCGCAATAAGCGTAAAGCGCGTTAAGAAGATTTGTGAGCGCTCCGTTTTCATTAGCCTCGAAATAGTAGTAGTTAGCGAGATTGTAGGTTGCGTTGCCCTTTGCGGTGGCAATCTCAACGTCATCAATCATATAGTATGCCTTAAGACTGATTTCGATGTAGGTATTACCCTTGCAGGAGCCGTTAACAACCTCGAACGTCTGCGTCGCCCTTGTGCCGTCGCCCGCAGTGTAGGTAAGTGTAACGGTGCCTGTGTAATCCGAAACAAGGTTAAAGCGGAATCTCGGAGCTGCTTTAAGGTTAAGCTGTGCGCCCCTGATTGCATCGTTTACGCCGCTTGTAACAGCCTCCTGTCTGTCGACCACGGATACGGTAGCATACTTCTTATACGTCGTATAAAGCGTGAATGCCTCGTTGTACTCGCTTACGGTTTCGCCGATGTTCTTTCCGCAGTAAACGTATGCAGCGTCAATGTACTTAACCACGTTAATCATCATACGCTTCGCCTCGTTGGTGTCGTTGCCCGAAAGAATCTTTTCCGCGTAATCAATGGGCGAAATCTTCCTTGTAAGAGTAACGCCGTCGTAAATTACCTCGAGAACAACGTCCGCTGCCGCATTTGACGGGTTGATACCGGTCTTTGAAATCTTGTAGTAGCCCGACATCGCGGTGGTATCGGGGTTAACCTCTACACCGTCGATATTGAACGTCATATCGCCGATATTCTGAACGAAGAAGTTAAGGTTAAAGCTTTCCTGAAGCGACATATTAACCTTAAGACCGAAGGAATCGACTACAATAGCGGTGTAGCCAAGGCTTTCGCCCGCGTTTACCGTATCAGTCGTAAAGGTAAGCATCTTGCCGCTTGCAACCGTGATTGCACTCTTGATATCGGTGCTTGCAACAGGTGTAGTGCCGCCAAGCCACCACTCGGTAGCAACCGTGCCGCCTGTCGTGTTCTTCCAGGTTACGCTTGCACAGTCAGACTGCTTTGCGAGAACGTAGGTGCTCTCGTCAAGCTTTGCGGAAACAAGACCGTCCATTATCTGGAAATTAGCGGGTGTTGTAGTGTACTTAAAGCCCTCGCCGTAGAATATCTTTCCACTCAAATCGTAGGTATTGGCTTCAACGGGGTCGTTGTCCTCCGTTACGCAAAGGTTTGTAAGCGTATGATATACCTCGCCGATTATTGCGTACATATTCGAGCAGCTTGATTTTATATCGTAGTTAAAGTCCGCAACGGTTCCGACCGTCGAGTTTTTAAGTCCGAACAGATAGCAGCTTGTTGCCGCATTAATGGTCGTACCGCCTGTAAGCTCCGCCTTTCCGTTAAGGCTTACCGCAACAACGTGATTGTTCGCCTTAATCGCGGGAAGGTTAATCACGCATCCGTCAACGTAAAGATAGGGCTGAACAGCGGCGGCGTTGTTACGGTTAATAACCGTGAACGCGTTGGAATTCTTCTCGATTGTAACGTTACAGTTTTTAAAGGTTGCGGTATTGCAACGAAGGTCGATAATCGCCCTTACCGAATAAAGGTCGGCGTTTTCGACGTAAATGTTATCACCCTTCAATACGTCGTTGTAGAACATATTCGACGACTCCGCCTGGCTGTTAATTCCGCCGGGACCGTAAACGTGGAAATCACCGCCGTTTGCGATAAACAGGTGGTCGGAGGTATCCGACGAGGTAAACGTCAGCGTGTGGCCGTTGAGATAAAGGTTAGCGGGGTAGGAGAAGGTTCTTACGTCATTTTTGCCCGTTCCGTCGTAGCCGAAATCGTCTGTAAGCGAAATTCTGTCGTACTTCGCCCCGAAAACCGTGGAGGTGAAGAAGTCGTTAGCAGAGTAGTAGCCCTTAATGGTAGAGCCGCTTACCGTTACGAAAAGACCGTCGAAATCGATATTAGTCTGATAGAACACTTTGTTTTCGGAGGTGACAATCATATCGCTGGATTTAGCCTGCTTTCCACCCTCGGAAACAGCCCAGGCATTACCCGTGGTATAATAGCTGTACGTTCCGTCGCCGTTATCCTTTTCGCGAATGGTATTATCCGCCGAAATATTACCCTTGTAGGATGCAACCGTCGCACCCGTGTATTTTTCGGTAACTCGATTTCCGTTTGCAAGCACCCAGGTTACGGTTACGCTGCCGCTTTCGTAAACGACGGTATTGCCGTCCACGTTGGCTACACAGCTTGCCGAGGTTGCAAGAAGCTTGTTACCGTTTGTATTGACCGTACATTCCGTCTCTATGTTAATCGGAACGTCGTTCGATTGATAAAGGTCAACCGTGATTATATTGCCCTTGTTGTCGTTTATAATCTGCTGAAGCTCCTCAAAGCTCTCTGCAGAGTATTCGACCGTCTCGCCGAGCTGCTCCTCCTGTGCGCGCTGGGGAAGCTTTCTTCCGTTTGCCATGCGCCAGAAATCAACCACGGGAGTATCGGGGTCGATGCTGCCATCGTCGACGATAATAACCTCGGTTACGGTGATTTTTGCAATCGGACCGTCGACGGGAGCCGCGGAGCCGCCGTCATCAACTCTGCCGTCCTCGTATGGAGTCCAGCTGTTCATATCGGTCCAGGTGTATCCGATACCCGCGGCATCGTTCATCGTTTCACCGGGGATAACCTCCTCGATAACAACCGCAACGTTAAAGCTTGTAACACCCGAAGCCTCTATAAGAAGCTTTTGATATTCGCTGAAATCCTTCTGCTTAACGCCGTTGCCTCCCTCGCTTTCGGGGACATTTTCAGAATAATCATACTCGTGTGTTGCATCGAAAAGGAACTCGTCCTCGGTACAGTATGCGTGACGCCAGGTAAGCCCTCTGCCGTCGTGGTCGATAATCTTTGCTCTGATAACCGTTGTTCCGTCGGAAAGGTATGCAACCGTTCCGTCAACCGAAAGCATAACCTCTGTCGTGGGGAGAATGTGTCCTATCCATGCAACGTCCTGTGCGTGGTTAAAGCTAACCTGGTCCTGCATAACAAAGGTCTTTCTGTCGTTGGTAAGGAACATACCGCGAAGCGCGGAGATTGCCGCACTGCCTGTTCCGCTTTCTGTTGACGTTGAAGTGCTGTTACAGCTTCCGGTCTTCGTTACGGAGTATTTATAGGTGTAGTTATACACCGAAGTATTGTCTATAATCGCGTATGCGCCGTAGGCATTGCTGCCGTTCTTGTTAAGAACACCGCTTCCCGTGTAGTACTGACCGAAGAAGGTGCTTCTGTCAAGAGTACCGTCGCCGTCACCGCTTGCCTTCTCCGAATCGGAAATAACGTCGCCCGTAAGCACGAGAGTGTTGTTACCCTCTGCACCCATCGGATAATATGCCGCTCTGCTGTCTGCGGGAGACCAGAAGTTATACGCATTGTATTCCTCTGTTCCAAGGTCGCAGAACCATCTCGTTCCCTTATTATAATAAACGAAGGAGCCCGAATCGACCTGACCGTGGGTAACGTTGTTTGCCTCGCCCATAAATCCGCCAAAGAGGGAGCCATCCTCGGGATTCCAAGAGTCGCGCACCACGTAACCGTCGATACCCTCCATCCAGTACTGAAGCTCGGGGTATTCATACGTGCCGATTTCCTCGTCCGACATATAATAAATCGCATCGTAGTAGCAGGGGTCCTGCTTAACGTTTTCGTTAAGGTCCTTTCTGATACCCGCAAGCGTCTTGTCGTTAAGACCGCCCTCTGTTCCGAGGTACATAAACCAGCTCGTATCCTGTGCGCCTATGGAGTTGGAGTCGTGATAGTTGTAACCAAGACCGTCGCTCGACATGGTGTTAAGCGCGTAGTAGCAGGTTTTGTCCATACCCCACGCGTCGAGAATACCGTAATCGGTTCCCGTAGCGCTTGTAAGAGCCGCGGTCATTTCGAAAATGTTGTTAGTGCCGTACGCCCAGTAGCCGTTTGACTCAATATACGAGCCGTCGGGAATATACTGACCGAGACCTTTCATGGGAAGGTAGTAAATGTTCGCGTTTACCATATATTCGCAGTAAGCGCGGTACGTGCTTCCCCCACTCGGAGCACTTGCGTACTTGGTTACAAGGGTGTCGGGACTGTAAACCTGGTCAACGGTAGCATCAATTTTTACGCTGCTTGTGCTGGTAGTAGAGCCCACAAGTGCAAGAGCCGCAACCGTAAATCCCGCCGAACAAACCGCGTTCCAGTTGTTTGTGTCGGTGTGATAGTCGTAGCCGCCCGCGCCTACGGAGCTCCACCACGGAACCTTTGACGAGGTTTTCGAGCTTACCACAATACTGTAATATGCGGGGACGATAGAGTGTGTAAAGATTACTTCCTCAATCGCCGCAACGCTTACGGTTTTTGTGTCGAAATTCGGAACGCTGTTTGTCATTGTGCCGTTGTAGTACTTATACGTTGCGCCTGCCGCTTCAAGCTCCGACCACGCACCGTAAAGCCAGTCGTAGGCAAGTGCATACGGGCTTGATGCATCAGCCGCGTTAAGAATATGACCGGGGCCCCAATGCTCCCACTGACCCATATAAATTGCATACTGGTATGCAAGCTTCGCATAATTGATATCCTTCGTTATCTGATATGCGTAAGCGAGAGCAAGAATACGCTCGTTGTTGTTTGCCGCTTCCTGAAGACGGCCGCCCACGTCGTAACCGCCTGCCGTGCCCGAGCCGTACGGAATCTGAAAAATATAATTCTGCTGCCCGCGCACAAGGTTAACCGTCGTGTTCATATCGAGGTAATTGCCCGACGTATCCTGCTGTGCGTATTGGTCATAGAGCTTCTTCGCATAGGAAACCCTGTTGTTTATGTAGCCGTAAAGGGTCTGATCGACCTCGTTACCCGCCTGACCGTCTGCCCAAACCTGTGCAAGCTCGTTGAAACGAGTCTGATTTGCATAAAGGTACGGGTGGCTCGTGGTTTTCATGCTGTCGACACTGAACGGGCTGTTTTGTTCAGAGCCGTCCGTGCCGATTGCGTCAAAGAGGAACTTTTTCATAAGCTCAACCTGCTCGTTGTAGCTGTGATTTGCAAGAAGATTGCTCGTCTTTGAAAGGGCAATAAGGTTCATCGTGGATATGCTTGCATGATATCCCGTCGACGAATACATATTGTCAAGGCTTACAGCCAAAACCGTCCTTCCGTCAACCGGGACGGAGCTTGAGCTGCTTGCCGAAAGTCCCGCCGCAGAAAGAGCCGAAACGGGAATATAAACCGTTCCGTTTGCCTCAAACGGAGCCTCCGAAAAAGTCTTGCGCGAGTTGCTCGCGAGAGCCGACGTCGCACCTACCTTGAAGAAATAGTTGCCGCTTGTCGTGATTGACGCCGCCGAAACGGGAATACTTATCGGTAAAATCGCAAATATGCCGACAAGCATACAAACAACCAAAACCAGCGATAACAATCTCTTTCCTGATTTAATGTTCATCTTTTTCTCCTTTTGAATATATTGTTTTTTGATTATTCTAATTCAGCCTTCTCCTTGGAGAAGGTGTCACCAAAGATGACGGAT
>JAZSHN010000133.1:0-15646 GCA_045533315.1 Eubacteriales bacterium
ATCTTCCGCACCTCTCTCGCTCGACGTACCCTCGTACGCCTTCGCTCACGATGCACGAAATCTAACCATTTATTTCGCATCAAGGGAGCTTTGGAGGTAAACGTATCTTCCGCACCTCTCTCGCTCGACGTACCCTCGTACGCCTTCGCTCACGATGCACGAAATCTAACCATTTATTTCGCATCAAGACGACCTTTGGAGGTAAACGGCTATCTTCCGCACTTTTCTCGTTCGGAGCAGACCCACGGACCGTAATCATACGAAAATCACGTGTTTTTTACCAAAAGCCATTCCGATTTTCGGATTTATATGTTATAATAAAATGAACGAATTTTCCAACCACAAAAAAGGAGTGTATATGAACAAAAAGATACTTTGTTTTATCCTTATATCATTTATGCTTATTCTCGCTCTTGCGTCCTGCGGTGGGAAAGAGGACAATCGCACCGCCTGTGAGATTAACGGGCACAGCTTCGCCGCGGCAGATTGCCTGTCCGCACGCACCTGTACGGTTTGCGGACACGAGGATGGCACCGCCCTCGGCCACGATTACACCGAGACAGTGGCGGATGAGGCACATATAAGAACCACCGCAGAGGATTGCACCGAGCATGACACCTACTGGTACTCCTGCTCGCGTTGTGATGCGATTGCGGGCAATGACAACCTCGCCCTTGACAAGTGGTATGAAACCGAACAGATTGGTGAGCATACCGTCGCCCTTGACTGGGTGAATGAAAATGGACAGCATTTCCACAAATGCGTGAACGACGGATGCGACTATACCGAGGGGCGCGAGCCTTGTGCGGGAGGTGAGGCAACCTGTCAAGGCAGGGCGGAATGTGCAACCTGCGGAAATTACTACGGTGAAATCGGAAATCATAAAATGAACGAGTCGGAATGGGGCTATATCGGCTCCGACGGACACGCCCACGTTTGTGCGCTTTGCGGGGAGAAGGATGCGTTAATCCCCCACAATCCGAGTGCCGACGCTCCGACGGAGGAGGCGGACGTAACCTGCACCGCTTGTGAATACGTTATGGCGGAAAGGCTGCCGCACACACATACGCCGTCCTACACGTTTGAATACGATAGCGAATATCATTGGCACGACTGCGTTAAAAACGACGGCGTGGAATACGGAAAAACGGAGCACAGCTTTGACAACGACTGCGACACCGATTGTAACGGCGGCTGTGGCTACGTGAGGGCGATAAGCCACGATTATTCGCTTCTTTTGCATAACGAGGACGAGCATTGGTACGAATGTTCGGTATGTCACGCCGAAAAGACGGGCAGCCGCGTAGAGCACACCTTCAAATCCGAGGTGACGGTAAAGCCGAAAACGTTTACAGAGGGTCTTGCGGTACATACCTGTATCTGCACCGAAAGCTACGACGAGGTGCTTGAGCCGACAAAAACGCTGAAGCTCCTTGCAATAGGAAACAGCTTTGCAATCGATGCGCTTACCCACCTGCATCTCGTCGCAAGCGCGGCGGGTGTTGAGAATATACAGCTTGGCTACCTTCACTTTAGTGGCTGCACCCTTGAAATGCATTACGAAAAAATGACGGAGGGGCTTGCCGATTATACCTTTGGCGTTTCAAATGCCACGGGAACAAAGATGGAAAATTATAACGGCGGCGAAAAGGTTACCGCCGAATTTGCGCTTAACTATGCCGATTGGGATTATATCACCCTGCAGCAGGGAAGCCACGATTCGGGTATGCCCCTGACCTACGCTGTGCTTAACGACGTTATCGATTACGTAAGGGGGTATAACGACCACGCGGAGCTTTATTGGCATATGACCTGGGCATACCAGGCAAACAGCACGCACAGCGGCTTTGCAAATTACGGCAAGGACCAGCTTACGATGTATAACGCCATTGTCGATACGGTAAAATCGCAGATACTCACAAATCAGAGCTTTGTCGGAGTTATCCCGTCGGGCACAACTATACAGAATATGCGTAACTCGCACCTTGGTGACACTCTTACACGCGACGGGTATCACCTTACCACGGGAATCGGAAGGTATGCCGCCGCCCTTACCTATCTTTGCGCGGTGACGGGCTATGACCCTTCGGGCTTTAATCCCACGGGGCTTGCCGCGGACGTACAGTCGCATATCCCGTGTATAAAGGAGGCGGTTGGTAACGCCATTTTAAAGCCCTACGAGATAACGCCATCCGTGGATTACCCGTACGTAGCACCCGAAGAACCCGACGTGGAGCAGGGAGGCACAACCTCCGCCCTCACAGAGGAGGACAGGACCTATCTTCTCTCGCTCGGGCTCAATCCCGACGAGTACAGGGTGTATGATTTTGACTATACGGTAAAGGGATATTATAACTCGACGGAGGGCTCGCACGTCAACACCTCGCACTCCACCCTCTCGCCGAAATTTATCGCCACCGAAATATTTACAAAGGACGTCTTAACTGTCGGAAGCGTTATCCGTATTGAAAGCGGCTATCAATACCGCCCCGACGGCTGGACCTCTCTTGATGCATTAACGGCAAAGGCGGACCGCCCCGACAACGTAACCGACGAAACGGTAATAATCGACGATGCGTGGTGGGGGATTTTCAGCTATCGCGGCTTTAATATCTCTGCTACCGATAACCATAAAATGACGGAGGGAGAGCAATCCGCCCTTCGCATCTATGTAAAAATCGCGTGAATTAAAAAAGCCTTCTCTTGTGAGAGAATGGGGACGAGAGTTGCGAGCAACTCGATGGATGAGTAGCCCTCGCTTCACCTTGCAGAGAGCCTTGTAGTGTTTTGCCTTCTCTTGTGAGAGAAGGGGGACCGCTTGCGGTGGATGAGTAGTCCTCGCGTTGGTAATCCGAAACAAATGGTTTGCACAAAACGCGCACCACGTTGCCTTGATATATATTTCTTGCCAACGCCTCATCCGTCGCCTTCGGCGACACCTTCCCCCACCGGGGAAGGCTTACTATACGCACAAAGCCTTGTACATCAAGCCTTCCCCCATCGGGGAAGGCTCTCCAAAAACCAAAAACCCCGAGCAAATAAAACCCCCGAGCAGTCGCTCGGGGGTTTCTTTCATTATAAATAATCGTTTGGTGCGCCCGAATTACCAGGAGAATTCCTCGTCGGGGAGGATGGGCGTTTCCGTGCCGGGGGAGGTGGTGATAATATCCTCGGTGGCTACGGTGATTATTTCAAGCATAGGAAGTTCGTAAAATTTCATTGTTCAATCTCCTTTCCTTATGCTGCCTGCTCTGCCTTGTATGCCTTTGCAGCATCGGAATACTGCCAAAGAGCCTCGACAAGAGCGACGGTGTCTGCGTTACCCGCTTCTCTTTCGTGAGCGAGATAAGCCGCAAGGTTGTATGCACCCGAAATCTCGGTGCCCTCGATGGTGTAGGTAACGGTTTCCGTCATTGCGTAAGCGTAGGTGTAAACGTAGATAACGTTACCATCTACCTCGGTTTTAACGGTGGTGTCACCGATTGCAAACTTGTATGCGCTGGCGTCATATTCGCCGTTTGTGGTGAATACGAATGCGGGCTTGTCACCGAGAAGGAGATATGCGCCCGAAAGACCGTCAACGTTCTGAACAGCCTCGCCCGAAGCGGTAGCTACCTCGTAATCCTCGCCGATAATAGCGTTGATAGCCGCAACGGTTTCCGCCTTTTCGTTTGCGTATACGCAAGCCGCCTTTACGTATGCGAGCATATCCTTTGTAAGGTCTGCCTCAACCTCGGTGGGATTGCTTGCAAGAAGGTTCTTTGCATACTTAACGATGCTGATTTTTCTGGTTGCGGTTGCTTTGCTTGAGCCGCCTGCGTTTATCGTGACAACAAGCTCAAGCTCATCGCCCGCGGTGGTAAGACCGCCATTTATCGCAACGTGATAGTATGCAACGTCGTCAATGGTAACCTCTGTAACTCCCAAATCTCCGATATCCACGCCGTTGATGGTTCCGTCAATATATCTGGAAACGGGAAGGTAGATATTGTAAATAAGGTCGGTGGAAAGAGTTACGCTCGTCTTGGGGATATACTGTGTGAGCCAATAGGGGCAAAGCTGATAGGTTGTGTTCTCGCTGCCGACAGAGGTCTTGTAGAAGCAATACGCTGCATTCGACGCATTAATAACGTGGCTTGTGGAGGAGCCGTTTACAAGGGTGTTTTCAACACCGTTGGGAAGAACGAGCTCGAGAAGCTTTCCGTCGGAGCCCTTGTTAAATGCAATACTGCTTCCGTTCTTTCTACCGTCGAGGGTAAGGCGGAGATTGTCGGTGGTATCCGAAAGAATCTTACCTCCGTTTACCGTCTGGGTCATATGAAGCAAGGACTTGTAAGTAATGGAAGCATGCGAAGAGGAGAGGGAGAAGAGATATACACCCACAGAGCCCAAATCTCCTCTTACGTCAAAGGTACAGTCGTTGTAAACGACGTTTGCGTTGAACTCCTTGCCCTCGTCAACGAAGCCAACCTGAACGAAGGGCTGCTCCTTTGTTGCGCCCTCTGCTCTGTCAAAGATAACGTTGTCAAACTGAACGTTAATGGTGGGGCAGTTGGCGATAGTAGCACTAGCCTTAAAGAGCATAAACGGCTTATCCTTTGTAACTACCGTTCCGTTTTTGAAGATATACTCACGGGGCTCGCCGTCGTCGTAGGATTCGATTTCCTTTGTAGCGAAATTAAAGAGAGCCTCTGTGTTATCCGAGCTGATAAGAGTAAAGCCGTTGAGGTCGAGCGTTGTGGTGGGTACCATTCTGAAGCCGTTGCTGAAGCCGACTCTTGCGGAAAAATCAACGTCGCGGCGCATAAGGATTACAACCTCGCCGTCGATTTCGCGGTACTTGGTATAGATACCGTCGGTCCACGGGTCGTGTCCGTTAGCGGCATTAGCCTGTGTAGTGTGTACCGACCATTCGGTTGCACCCTCTGCCTTCGTAAAGATAACGAAGGGGTAGTTGTAGGGCGAAGCATACGAGTTAGAAAGGGTTGCGTAAGCGGTTTCAAGGCTTACAGGTGTGTAGTATGCGTTGTTATCGTCCTGGCTTACCTTACCAAAGCCGTAGTTTTCCTTGTCGTAAATAAGGTTAGACCAGGAGGGAACGGTTTCTGTGATGGGAGCGACAAACTTAAAGTATCCATTCTCACCCTCTGTAAAAGTAACCTTGTCAACAGAACCGTTGATAAGGGTAAAGCCTGTCATTGATGCTACGCGAATCTCGCCGCCCCTGAATTCGGAATAGACAACCTGCTTGCTCGTATCTCTGTAGCTGCAGATTGCGGAGCCCTGCTTTTCGGCATCAGCGGAAATGTTGGTAAGGTCAAGCACGCACTCGTTATAAAGAATGTTCATCGTGCTTGCGCTTGCGGGCTTGTTATTAACCTGAACGAAGTTCTGCTCGTAATAGGGGGTGTTTTCAACCTTTGTAAAGGTGAGGTGGTCAAGAGTGAGGTTGGTTACAAGGTTGTAGCCGAGTGCCGCCTCTGTATGACCGACAAGAATAACCTCGTTGTTCTTGCTGCTGCTTTTGTTAGTGATGGTACCGTTTTTGATGGTGTAGTTCATCACGGTGTCCTCGGAAAGAGCAATACCGTAAATGTTGAACGTACCGGTGCCCGACGTGGACTGTATGAGGGTGTGTCCACCGAGGTCAATTGTGAGGTCGGACTTGATTGCGGTGGTAAGGTTTACGGTAGCCTGACCCGAGAAGTCTACGTCCTTGAGCATAAGCATTACAACCTCACCCTCGAGCGCCTGGTATGCGCCGCTATTGTGGGTGAAGGGGTTTGCCGCAGATGCCCAGAAGGTGTACTCGGTCGCGCCCTCTGCCTTGTGGAAGATGGCAAAGTTGTCGTTTGCGTTCGCTGCGGGTACCGTACCGTATTCGGTAACGAGGTCGCCGTCCGCCGCCGAGGTGGTAAGGGTCATACCAACCACGAGAAGGGCAACAACCATAATAGCCGCAAGAAGCAGGGTTATGCGATTTCTTGTGTTCATAATAGAAATCCTTTCTTAAATAATATAGTCAAAAAAACGCGTCGCGCGTGGTAGATATATTATACACAAGTTACTTGGTAATGTCAATGTTTTTTTAGCAAAATTATGGATATTTTCCACAAAAAGGCTCGTTTTTTTTTTTTTTTTGTTTATAATGACGGAAAAATGTACACCCAAACCATAACCGAGCAGCCCTCGCTTCGCCTCGCAGAGAGCCTTGTAGTGTTTTGCCTTCTCTTGTGAGAGAAGGGGGACCGCTTGCGGTGGATGAGTAGCCCCCGCCTTGGCACATAAGAGCCTTGTAGTGCAACCAATTGCTCTTTGTAATATCCAACCAACGCCTCATACGTCGAGTTGCTCGCAACTCTTGCACCATTCCCCCGCCGGGGAAGGCTTACAGCCCGCCCCCACGCGCGTTACCATCCGTTTACCAAATCAACCCCGTATTGACAACACTGCGGTAAAAATGTTATAATAAAAAAAACGAACAATCGGGGTGTGGTAATGAAAAAGCTACCGAAATACAAAATATTTGCATATATATCCTTTATTTTTCTCGGCTTGATGCTCTTGCTTCTTTGCGCGATGGGGATTTCGTCCTACTTTACGGGCGGTGTCGGCGTGATAAACGAGGTTATCAAAATTGCTATGTACGTGGCATTCGGAGTGTCCGCGGTTTTCTTCTTCATTTCTTACGTTTTCGATATAAAGAGGCGAAAAGATGGCAGAAGGTAAGTGGACGCCCCCTCGCGTTATGCTTGCGCCGATGGCGGGCTACTCTGACCGCGGGATGCGGGTTGTGTGTGCAAAATACGGTGCCGAATACACCGTCACCGAAATGATAAGCGCAAAGGCGGTCACCTTTGGCGATAAAAAAACCGCGGCTCTTGCCGCGATACGACCCGACGAGGGCCGCGTGGGTCTGCAAATCTTCGGCAGCGAGCCGGACGTTATGGCGAAAGCCGCCGAGGTCCTCTCTCTTGGGGTAGGGGGCGATGGCTTTGTACCGCCTGTCGCAATTGACATAAATATGGGCTGTCCCGTTAACAAAATTTTCGGAAACGGGGAGGGAAGCGCCCTTATGAAATCGCCCGAGCTTGTTGAAAAAATCACACGTGCCGTCGTCGGTGCAACCGAGCTTCCCGTTACGGTAAAGCTCCGTATCGGGGTTGACGCGGAGCATATAAATGCGGTGGAATGCGCCCTCGCCGCGGAGGAGGGCGGAGCGCGTATGATTTGTATGCACGGGCGCACCCGTGTCGAGTTATATTCGGGTACGGTACACCGCGACGTTATCAAAAATGTAAAGAATTATTTACATATCCCCCTTATTGCCAACGGTGATATTGTCACTGCGGCGGATGCCCTGTCTATGCTTGACGAAACGGGGGCTGACGGTGTTGCCATCGGTCGCGGTGCGGTCGGAAATCCGTTTATTTTCTCCGAAATTCTTGCCGCCCTTGACGGGCGGGAATATACGCCGCCAACCCTTTCCGAACGGGTGGAGGTCGCGCTTTTACAGCTTCGACTTTCAATAGAGGAAAAGGGAGAGGTGCGCGCCGTTAACGAGGCAAGAAAGCAGATTGCGCTTTACCTTTCGGGCTTTCGCGGTGCAGCAAAACTCCGCGCGGTTATTAACACCGCCACCACCTATGCCGAGGTGGAGAGGGTTTTTTACGAGCTGCTCTCGGCTGGGGAAATTTCGTAAAGCTATTTACTTTTTTCGTAAAATATGCTAAAATGAACCTGTGTATAATCACGGGTTCTTTTTTACGTCTAAAAAACGCATATAACGAATAAAGCTTTGAAAAACAAAACGGAGGACGGTATGGCAATTGCAATTATTACGGGCGCATCAAGCGGAATAGGAGAGGAGTTCGCACGACAGCTCCACCTTTCCGAGGGGATTGACGAGTTTTGGTTTGTCGCAAGACGGCGCGACAGAATGGAGGCGCTTCGCGACAGGCTCGGGGTAAAGGCGAAAATTATAGCCGCCGACCTCACAACCGAGGAGGGAATTGACGAGGTCAGAACCACCCTTGCCGAGGAAAAGCCCGAGGTTAAATATCTTGTAAACGCGGCGGGCTTTGGCAATTTCGGCACGTTTGAGGAGCTGACAGAGGACGAGGTTGTAAAAATGATTGACCTTAACGTAAAGGCACTCGTCCTTATAACTCATATCACAATCCCGTATATGGTAAAGGGCGGACGGATTATCGAGCTTGGAAGCGGCTCCTGCTTTACACCGTTGCCCGCGTTTAATATCTACGCTTCCTCAAAATCTTTTGTTCTTCATTATACGAAGGCACTCAATTTTGAGATTAAAAAACACGGACTTCGCGCGACCTGCTTCTGCCCCGGTTGGGTGGAAACCGAATTTCTCGGCAAAGCAACCGCCCGCGAGGGGGTTACCGCGCCAAAGGCAATGAAGCCGCTTCTTTCCTGTGAAAGCGTCGTTAAAAAATGCGTAAGGGCTGCTCGCCGCGGACGTGCAATGTGCGTAACGAATTGGTACACAAAGCTTCAGCACGTTTTGTTCAAGCTCGTACCCGACCCGATACTTTCCCGTATGTGGCTCGGAATGCTTAACAAAAAGATATAATACACGCCGCAGGTGAATTTTACCGTTGCACTCACCCCGTGTTAAATTGTCGGGGTTTTTTCGTCCCGCTTTTTGGGCGATGTAGGCAATAAAATGTAAATAATTGTTTGTAAACGGAGAAAAAATGGCAAGAAGAAATTTAAAGGCGGGGGCTTTAACCGCGCCGCTTCCCCCCGTGCTTGTCACGGTTGGCGAGGGGGAGAGCCGAAACATAATAACAATAGGTTGGACGGGTATACTTGCGACGCACCCCGCGCGCACCTACGTATCTATCCGCCCAGAAAGATATTCGTACGGGCTTTTACGCCGCCACGGTGAATTCGTAATAAATCTCACCACGGTGGATATGGCGAAAAAGGTTGATTTTTGCGGAATTTACACCGGAGCAAAGGTGGATAAATTCAAGGAATGCGGCTTTACCCCGATTGATAGCAAGGAGGTAAGCGTGCCGAGCATTTTGGAGTGCCCCCTTTCCATTGAATGCCGTGTTGTTGAGGTTATCCCAATGGGCACGCACGACGTATTTATCGCGGATATTGTCGGCGTTTCCTGCGACGAGGCGATGCTTGATGATGCGGGAAGGCTTTGCTTTGACAGGGCAAATCTTCTCGCCTATGCTCACGGGGAGTATTTCGCCCTCGGTGAAAAGGTCGGAAAATTCGGATTTTCCACCGACAAGACAAAGAGTAACAAAACGAAGATAACCGACAAAAAGAATGCAGGCACCGCAGCTAAAGCCGCATTAAAGCCTGCGAATAGTAGGAACGTGAAATTTTCCGATAGAGATAAGCCTTTAAAAACGGGCACAAAAAATCCAAAAACCGATGACGGACACCGTCCGTTCTATCTCGACGCTCCACGCGGAAGAAATAACAAAAAGCCAACCTCCAAAAAGGGCGGTAGGTCGGCAAACGGAGGTAAAAGGAAATGAAAAAGGATAATCAAAATACCGAGCGAATTCGCACGAGAGTTCTTTCTCTCATAGAGGCGGAATATGAATCCGACGCGGCTTTCGAGCGCGCGGTGGGTATTCCCGATAAAACGGTAAACAATTGGCGTCGCGGACGCTCCGCTTCATTTATGAAAATGCTACCCGAGCTTGCCGAAAGGTTCAGGGTTAACGTCGGCGAGCTTATGGATATGCCGCTTCGCCGTGATACCTCCGAGCTTTCGGAGGAGGAGCTGCACCTGCTTCACCTTTACCGCCGTTCGCGCACGATGCCCGAAAAAATGCGACACGCCCTGCGCGAAACGCTTGAAAAGACAATAACTCTTTACATTGCAAGCTATAACGAGGTAAAGGCTAACGCAAGGAGAAAGACAAATAAAAAATCGGGTGATTAACCGCAACACCGACCTCGTGAAAGGAAAATTAATATGAAAATCAATAAGCAAAATTTACTTTCGCTGTTTGATAGCAGGCTTCGCTCTGCCATTGATTTTTGGATGGAAAGCTCCCGCGATACCGAATACGGTGGAATAGCACACTGCCTTGATAGGGACGGAAAGCATTTTTCTACCGACAAGGGCGTGTGGATGCAGGGTAGGGCAGGTTGGGCGTTCTCCTACCTTTACAATCATTACGAAAAAAATCCCGAATATCTCGCTTTTGCAAAAAGCTGTATTAAATTCGCAGCCGAAAAATGCACCGACAAAAACGGAAGAATGTATAACGTCGTGACGCGCGACGGGCGACCCGTGGAGAAAACGGACGAATTTTTCTCGGAGGCGTTTTTCGTTATGGCAAATGCCGAGTATTATATCGCAACGGGGGAGCGCGAATACCTCGAAACGGCGAGAAAATACTACGACCTTATCTACGGAATACATAAAAATTCCGACACAGCCCCATACAGCGTTACCGATAACGAACCCCCTACGGTAAGGCAGCTTCGCCACTTTAACCGTCCGATGATTCTTTTAAACGTGACTTCGCTTATGATTGAGGCTGACACGGAAAGGTCAGAGCTTTACAACAAAAACAGCGAGGAGATTTACAGGGAAATTTGTGACTTTTACCGTCCCGAATATCACGCAACCCTTGAGGCTATCGGCAAGGACGGAAAACCGATTTTGGACTCGTCGTGGACGAGGATTGCAATCCCCGGTCACGATATGGAATGCGCTTGGTTTTTGCTTGAGGAGGGCGTTCGCCTTGGAAACACGGGTATGACCTCGCTTGCAGGGGCGATGTTTGACGACGCATATAAAATGGGTATCGACACAGAGCTTGGGGGATTTATATATCAGCGCGATATACTTGGCGGGCCTGTTGAAAGCTACGAAAACGAAACGAAGGTTTGGTGGGTGCATAACGAGGCGATTATCGCTTCTTTGGCTCTCTATCTTCACACGGGCGCGGAGCACTATGCCGAAATTTTCAACCGTACCGTGGAGTATGCAACGGAGCACTTTATCGACACCGACGGTGAATGGTATTACGCATTGCACCGCGATGGAACACCCATCTCCTCAAGAATGAAGGGCTTTATTTACAAGGGTCCCTTTCACACAATTCGTATGTACGTAAAGTGTATTGAAATGCTGAAAAGGCTTTCGGATTGAACGGTTTTGCAATCATTTATTAGAAAACGGGTCGGTAAATACCGACCCGTTTAAAGCTTTTGCCTTGTTCATTTTAAGCAATTTGTGCATCCTTTTAAAAATACGGATTGCTACACCCTTTCACCGCGTGAAATCTTGACGTACATTGCGCTTCGGTAGGTGCGTGGAGAGCAGCCGCGATACCGCTTGAAAATTCGCCCAAAATAGGATACGGAGGAAAATCCCACCGCCTCCGATATTTCAAGAATTCCGAGGCTCGTGCGCGCAAGCATTGTTTCCGCCTTGCAAACTCTTACGAAATTAAGATATTCGGTAAAGGTCGCGCCCGTCGCCCCCTTGAATACTCTGCAAAAATAACTTGGGTCAAGGCCCTCGTGCGCGCTGATTTCGTCAAGTGTAATACCCTCGCTGTAATGGGTGTTTATGTAGGAAAGGGCAGAGTGTATTTTCTGCACCTCCTTTGACGCATACATTGCCTCCGCGTTAGTTAAAATACCCGACCTGTAAAGGCAGCCGAGAATTCCGAAAATGCTCGAGCGAATATAAAAGTCAAAGGCTACGTTTTGTTTTTCCGCCTCGTCAATAGCGGTTTTCAGAAGGTTGAAAAGCTCGTCGTTTCTGAAAATTTTTACCGGCTCGTCGTCTATATTCCGAAAGCGTGCGGAGTATTTTATAATTTTCAAAGCCTCCCCGTCAATAAAGTCGGTTTCGCGGAATTGCACAAGGCCGTAGTCGCATACCTCGGGAAAGTAGGTGTGGTGCGGCACTCTCGTATTCACAAAAACAATATCTCCCTCGCTTGCGGTATAATCTACGTCGCCCACCACACAGTGAAGGCTTCCGCGATATATCGGCAAAAGCTCCAGCTCGTCGTGAAAATGCAGAGGGGAGCAGGCGCCCACCTTGACGTCCATACAGTTACGCAGACAAACGGTAAGACGGGGTACGTTGCTTTTTACAATTTCGTTTTTCATATCTTGACCTCGGGTAAAAGCTGTGTTATAATTATTACGTAGGTTGATTGTAGCACAAAAATAAAGAAAAATCAACAAATATATTTTAAAATTTTGGAGGTATACAGTTATGATTAAGCTTACAGCACAGGAATGCTTTGACAGGGCGTGCGCGGTTTACGAGCAGGCAAAGTCGATTATCGGCGACCTTACCGTCGCGGCAAAGGAGATTAGCCCCGATTTCAACGGAGAGATTGCAATGCGCCAGTTTGACCTCATCGCACAGGCAATTATGCTGAATATTGCGGTGCAGGACGGAAAATTCGACGAGCTTGAGAAAACCTTTATCGAGAATATTACAGAGTATTCCGACATCCTTATCGTAATGAACAAGGAAATGCAAAAGGAAGACCCCGAATGGCCCGAATTCAAGTGGACGGACATCGATAGCCTTAAGCCCGAAAACAAGGAAAAGCTTGGCTACATCTGTGCCGATGCGGTAAAGAAATTTGCCGACGAGTTTACCTTCTTCTTCTCTGCCATCGACCTTGTGGACGAGGAGCGCGATTACTACGAGGAGCTTCAGACCTGTCTTTTCCACCTCATCACCTTTATCTCCGCTGTAAACGAGGGCGGCTTTGACCCCGAAAAGGGAGCAACCGAGGAGAATATCCGCGGTCTTGGTATTATGAAGGTGCTGTTTAATGACGCGTGGGAGAAAAACCTTGAAGCCTTCAAGGCACAGCTTGACGACTAATTTGACACGGGGCGGGACGTTTCTTCAAAACAACCGCTTGATTGAGCCACGATTTGCCGCTTGACAAAGAGATATAAAACTTACATAATGTAAAGAAAAGATTACAAAAAGCCACCCGTTTGGGTGGCTTTTTGTGTTGAGAATTGTGATTTTTGAGGAAAGGCGAGAGGTGAAGCCCTTTAATATATTTGAGCAGCCGCTTTCCTCGTCGTCCTGTTATTCGTTCTCGCTGTCCTCGTCGTCGCTGTTGTCTTCGTCGTCCTCGTCGTCGGGCGGGAGCTTTTCACCCCTTGCGATATATTCGGTGCATTCAACGAGCCTGCCAAATCCGTACAGGGTGAGAGAGCCGAGCCAAGAGCCGACACCGCCGAGAAAAATGGTGAGCAAGCCGAGCCCGACCTTATCCTCGTCCATAAGGATAAAGCCGTATATTAAAGACAAAACGATGCCTATCAAGCAAACAAAAACGGCAAGTCCCTTTATTTTGTCACCAACATTGTTGTACATACGTGTTTCCTTTCGGTTCTTATATTCTTCTCGCCTTTTGGTCGCAGTAGATGCACTTTTCGCCCTCAAAGAGCTTTTTGATGCCCCTTTCGGTGCGGGAAAGGCAATGCGGATTTATACATTCAAGGGCGGGGTTTTCAATACCGCTTACACGCCTGTCATCAACACCCTTTGTATCAAGAAGAAAGAGAATAAGCGCCATTCTGATATATCTTCCGAATGCTGCTTGGTCAAAATAATGAGCGCGAGGGTCGTCGTCCACGTCCACGTCGATTTCGTTAACACGGGGCAGGGGGTGAAGTATGGAGAGCGTCGGCTTTGCATTTTTAAGCTTCGCAGCGTTCAAAATATAGCTGTCCTTAAGTCTTTCGTATTCCTCGGGGTCGGAAAATCTTTCGCGCTGTATTCTTGTCATATAGAGAATATCAAGTGCGGGAATTGCATCCTCAAGGTCGGGATTTTCAACGTATTCGCATCTGCCGTCGAGGAAGTCCTCCTTTACGTAATCGGGAAGTGCAAGCTCCGCAGGGGATATAAGCACGAATTTCACGCCCGAGTATCTTGACATAGCCGAAATGAGCGAATGTACGGTGCGCCCGTATTTAAGGTCGCCGCAAACTCCCACCGTGAGGTTATCAAATCTTCCGCATTTTCTGTGAATTGTGAGAAGGTCGGTCAGCGTCTGTGTCGGGTGGAAATGTCCGCCGTCACCCGCGTTGATAATCGGGACGGTAGCCACGCGAGAGGCTGCAATGGGTGCTCCCTCCTTCGGGTGGCGCATTGCGATAATATCCGAATATGCGGACACCATTCTTATCGTGTCGGCAACCGTTTCTCCCTTTGCGGTGGAGGAGGATGCCGCGTTGTCAAAGCCGAGCACAGCACCGCCGAGTGACATCATTGCGGAGGTAAAGGAAAGCCTTGTCCTCGTGGACGGCTCAAAGAACAGAGTGCCGAGGATTTTGCCGCGACAGACCTCGCGGTATTTGTCGGGATTTTCAATAATATCGCTTGCTACCGAGATAAGACCGTCGATTTCCTCCGTGGAAAAATCGAGAATGTCAATGAGATTTCTCATAATTACGCCTTTGCTCCGTAGACCTCAAGGTATTTCTTGATGCGGTCAACGTTTTCGCGGTTTGCCTCATCCTCCTCAAGATACTCGATAATGTCGTAAACGTCAACGATGGAATAAACGGGGAAGCCAAACTGCTCCTCGATTTCAACCATTGCGCCCTTTTCGCCCTGTCCCTTTTCCTTGCGGTCAACCATAATGAAGGTTGCGGCAACCCTTGTACCCTCAAGATGGGAGAGAATTTCCATAGACTCGCGAATAGCCGTACCCGCGGTGATAACGTCCTCGATAATAACGATTTCCTCGCCCGTGGTGGGAACGTAGCCGACAAAAACTCCGCCCTCGCCGTGGTCCTTTACTTCCTTTCTGTTAAAGAAGAAGGGAACGTTAAGTCCGTTTTTGGAAAGAGCAACGGCTGCGGAAACCGAGAGCGAAATGCCCTTGTATGCCGGACCGTAAAGCACAGCCTGCTTTTTGCCGAGCTTTTCAAAATATGCCTTTGCATAAAATTCACCGAGGGTGGCAATATCCTGTCCCGTTTTAATCATTCCCGCATTGATAAAGTAGGGAATTTTTCTTCCGCTTTTTGCGGTAAAGTCACCGAATTTAAGAACGCCCGCGCGCTGTAAAAACTGTATAAACTCTCTCTTATAGCTTTCCATTTTTATTCTCCTGTGATTAAACGAATTTTCTTGAAGGGGTTGCGTTCAAAATTAACCGATAAACTCGCGACAGCATCTTTCGTATGCCGAGACGGGGTCGGCTGCCGCGGTAATGGGTCTGCCGACAACGATGTAATCCGAGCCGATTTTCTTTGCCTCCTCGGGTGTCATAACGCGCTTTTGGTCGCCTTTGTCACCGTCGGCAAATCTTACGCCGGGGGTCACGGTTACAAAGTCCTTGCCGCATCTTTCGTGTACCTTTCCCGCCTCAAGGGGAGAGCATACAACACCGTCAAGCCCCGCGTTTTTCGCGCATTCTGCGTAGTGCATAACAACCTCTGCTATCGGCTCCTTGATAAGAAGGTCGTTTTCCATTGCCTCCTGGTCGGTGGAGGTAAGCTGTGTAACTGCAATGAGCAGAGGACGGCTTCCGTCAGGTCTGGTAAGTCCCTCAATGGCATCCTTCATCATTCTCTTTGTTCCCGCCGCGAAGTCGGATCGTAGCCATGTCGTTCTGTGAGCCAAGGAGTT
>JAZSHN010000006.1:0-3604 GCA_045533315.1 Eubacteriales bacterium
AGCACGTAGTCGTAGTAGCCACGCGCAAGAATGGGGGCGATGCACTTTTTGAGAATAAGCTCCCTTTGCCATTTGGTAAAGAGGTCAAATTCTATCCCGCTCATAAGCGCGCTTGACGGAATGATGTCAAGGTTGTCGATGCCCGTCGGTATAACGTAGTCGGAAAGGTCGCGCTCCTCCTTTATCGCGGTATAGACGTTTTTGCCGCCCTCCGCAAGTGCAAGAGCCTTTTCCTCGTCGAAAAAGGAGAGCGTCAAATTCATTTGCATATCTCCGTCAATGAGAAGCACCCTTTTGCCGAGCTTTGCCATTGCGGCACCTATATTGGAGGTAGTGGTTGTTTTGCCGCTACCGCCCTTGTTATTTGCAAAGGTTATAACCCTTGTTCTGCTCATTTTTACTCCTTTTGCCCCAAAACGGGTGGGGCGTGTCAAGTTTTTCGGTCATTCTATTTCGGGGTCGCCTTCCTCGCGCAGGTAGTTGAGAAGCTCCTTTACCCCCTCGCCCGTATATGCGGAAAGCGGAAAAATCTTCTTACAGCCCGCAAGGCGAAGCCAACGCTCAACCCTCTCTACGTTTGCATCGGGCTTGTCTATACCCGTGATAATTCCAACGACCTCTCGGTTTACGAGGCTTGTGATACAGGGAGAGAAAATCGAATACGGCTCGTTTGCACTTAACACAAGACCGACGATATCCGCCTCGTAGGCATAGAGCGCAAGCGCGCCCGAGGTCTGACGAAGCTCGGTGTATTCACCGGGGGTGTCGATAATGGTATCGAGATAATTAATGTACTGCGTTTTATAGTAGTGAATGTCCTCTCCGCGCAGAGCCTGTGTCAGGGTGGTTTTTCCCGCAGCAACCCTTCCGATAAGGATTATTTTTTTCATTTTTTCTACCGCCTCGGTAAAGCTACCGTCCTTCGGTCAAATTAGGTTTTCGTAAGCTCGCAGCAGGTGTAGCCGAGCTTGTTAATAACGTACTCTCTTATCGCGGTGAATGCGGACTCTACCGCGGATACGCTTCCCGAAATAATAAGCGTACCGGTAAAGCGGTCAACAAATCCAACCTCTGCTCCCGAGGATTTAAGAGCAATATCGGCGGCAATCACCGCGCTCTCCGCGGGGGAAATCGTCAAAACGCCAATCGCGCTTCTCGTATAGTCGGTACGGGGGTCAAGTCCAAGCTTTACGTAAAGCACGTCGTCGGGGTTTGCAATAATGTGGCAAAGAGTCACCTGCTTACCGGGGACAAGCTCTTGAACTATTCTCATATTTTCACGAAGCTCCATAATTAAACTCCTTTATATAAGCCTGATATTTTTCTAACTTTTATTTGCATTTTGCAGCGCATTGACTGCCGCATAACATTGCGATTTCTTTACACGGGGGGGTATCTGCCAGCGGCAGAGCGACGCGTTTTACGCGCGTACTAAGCTCATTGTTCTTTTATGAGCGTGTACTTATCCGCCGATTTGGCATTTAACGCCCGACTCCTCCGCCACAGAAAGAAGATGCGCCATTTTCTCCTTTGACGGGGGCTGTATTTCGGAGAGCGAATACCGCCTGCCAAGTCCGTCGTACTTGTCGCTTCCAAGTCTGTGATACGGGAGAAGGTGATACTCCCTCACACCGTCAAGCCCTCGTACAAAGCGTGCAATTTCGCGAATATCGGCATCAGAATCGTTGACACTCGGTATTACGGGTGTACGGATTATAAGCTCCACACCCGACGCGGCAAGGTTATGCGCGTTAGCAAGAATAAGCGAGTTGTCGGCACCCGTATATTCCCTGTGCTTTTCGGGGTCCATATGCTTTATATCCATCATAACGAGGTCAAGATACGGCAAAAGCTTTTCAATCTCGTGATATGGTAAGGACGCCGCCGTTTCGATTGCGGTATGAAGCCCCGCCTCCTTTGCCGCACGAAGCAGGTCACGGGCGAAATCCGCCTGTGCAAGTACCTCTCCGCCCGAGAGGGTAAGTCCTCCGCCGCTTCTTCTGTAATACGGACGGTCGGCAAGAATTTCGGGCATTATTTCGGCAACGGTTACGTCGCGCCCGACGGTTTTTGTTTTGCCGCCCTCTGTCATAGTTTCTATTTCATAGCGCTGTGATTCGGGGTTACAGCACCACGCACAGCGAAGATAACAGCCCTTGAGGAACACTATGGTGCGTATTCCCGGTCCGTCGTGTATTGAAAAGCGTTGGATATTGAATATCCTGCCCTTTGTATCATAATGGCTCACAGTGCTCCTCCTTTCGCTTTGTTAGGTTAAATTGCGGTTAAATTCATTTGCCGTCGGATAAATTGCTGCGGCAAATTGAAAATTCGCTAAAAATCAAAATCCTTGTTGTGTTCTGTTGATAATATCGTCCTGCAACGACTTTGACAACGTAGTAAAGAGTGCTGAATAACCTGCAACTCTTACGACGAGGGTTTTATAATTTTCGGGGTGCTTTTGCGCGTCGAGAAGGGTTTCCCTCGTTACGACGTTGAACTGCATATGCATACCCTTTTGGTCAAAGTAGGAGCGAATGAGTGCGGAGAATTTCATAAGACCGCCCATTCCCTCAAGTGCCGAGGGGTGGAACTTCTGGTTAAGAAGCGTACCGTTGGAGGCACTTCCCTGCTCAAGCTTTGCAACCGAGTTTGCGGTTGCGGTGGGGCCCTTTACGTCCCTGCCCGATGCGGGGCCTATGCCGTCGGCAAGAGGTGTGTAGGCAAGCCTGCCGTCGGGGGTCGCGCCTGTTGCGCCACCAAGCGGAACGTTAGCCGATACGGGGTAAAGACCCGCCTGGAAGATACCGCCGCGGGGGTTCTTGTACTTTTCAACCTCCTTGGTGTAGGTGTTTGCAACGTCGCGCGCAAACATATCCACCTCGTAAATATCGTTACCGTATTTGGGGCAGTCCTCGTCTATCGCTCGCTTAAGCTCTCTGTACTTCGCCTTCGTTTCGGCGGAAAGCGAGCCGCAGGTGGTGACCTCGTTATAGATTGTACGGACAGCCGCCTCGTTTATTTCAATGCCCTCTCTTGCAAGCTCGGTGGCAATCTCGGTGGTGAGATTGAGTGCCGCAGTACCCGAAAGACCGTAGCCGAAGTTTGCCTTGAGCGCTTCCCTTACCTCGGCAAGGGTGTATTTCTTCTGTTCAAATACAAGCTGCCTTACCGCGATAAGACCATCGGTATTGTTTGCAATACCAAAGCCCTGCGGTCCTGTAAAGTTATAAATCGCTCCGCCCTCTTGAAGGGATTTTCCTCTGCCGATACAGTCGTCAACCATACAGCTTTGGAAAGGAAGCGGACACCTTACCGCGTGGGCAAGGTCAATGGCGTTGTTCGCATTTACGAGAAGCTTTATCATATAGCTTTGCTGAGTGTTATACGCCTTGAAGAGCTCATCGAAGGTCTTGAACTCGTCAACGTCGCCTGTGTCGGGGCCTATCCTTACGCCCTTGTCAATGCCTCTTGAGAATACAAGCTCCATAGGGCGACACATATTGAAGAATGCCGCGTCGTGCCAGCCGTCCGTCTTGCCTGCCTTCTGAGGCTCAACACAGCCGATGATGCAGTAATCTCTCGCGTCCTCGAGGGTAAGACC
>JAZSHN010000039.1:0-8907 GCA_045533315.1 Eubacteriales bacterium
TATGCTCTCTCCGTCCTTTGTGCCAAAGTTTACAAGCTGCATTTTACCCTTGTCGGTGGTATAGTCGCCGCTGACCTCGCTGCTTGTGGGAACCTTTACTGTAATATATTCACCGTTGTCATTGGGAAGGAACTTAACCGTGCCTCCGTTATGCTCAACAGCAAATCTCGTTACATCGAATTTCGCGAGTGTGATGCTTCCGCCCTTTACAACAATATCTGTTACAAAGTTGGTGTCTGTAGCACTCTTTCCGGCCGTAAAAATGTTAATACCGGTATTGGTGAACGTGAAGTTACAGTTAATATAATTGATATTAACCTTACCGGGACCCGCAGATGTGTTATGGAATGAAAGGTGGTTATAGGTCAAGGTTACGTCAAGGTTTTCAAAGGTAATATTTTGAACCTTGTTGGGGGCGTCCTTGTGCGTAGAAACGCTGTACAGAGATTTTGCAAGAACAAGCTTTCCGTTCTTTACGATAGTGGTGGTTTCGTGTGTTTGTGTACCGTTAGAGGAGAAAAGATTCTCCGAATGCGGGTTGGTTACGGTATGTCCCATAAGGTCGATAGTCATAACACCCTTTTGATAGTTGGTGTAAAGGAAGCCCGCCTTCGGGAGCTCAAAATCACGGCGGAGAATAATGACAACTCCATCACCGGTGTTCTTGTTTCGGAGCGCTCTTTCAAGGCATCCGGATTCATCAATAAACGCGTTTTTAGAGGCTATAACCTCATCGCCCACAAATGCAATGAAGGGATATTCCTCAGCAGAAGCATATTCCTTTGGAATAGTTCCGTAGGGGGTTTCAAGGCTGATAACCTTTACGGTATCCTGAACGTCGAACACGAGATGCGCCGCGTCGTATGCGTGCTTCGGCAAAATCTGTGCGCCGTCGGGCGCATTATCAACCAGATTGATTGTTGAATTCTTTACCGTAACGCTGTACTCGCCGACGCGATTACCGTCGGAGTAGGAAAATATGTTCGCAACCGTTGCACCCTCGCCAAAGCTAACGTCAACGTTATCGATAGTCACGTTTATAGACTTCGTTCCCGCGGGCACGTCACCAAATTCAAGCAATGCCTTTTTCGTAAGGACAATGTCGCCGTTTATTACGTTAAAGGATACGTCGTTTGTAGCGGCAGCCTTTCCCTCGCAACGGAATACCAATTTATCCGAAGTGTTGGTTAAGGTAAAGCCGCCGAGGTCTACGGTTGCCTTGTGCACGAAGTAGCCCATATTGTTATACGCGCCCGTTGCGTTGTTTTCAAAGTCGCGGCGCATAAGAATAACGTGCTCCTCGCTCAAACGGGTTGCCTCGTTGCCACCGTACAAGGAGTGGATAGCAATAACGGAATTCGTCGTTAAGCCAAGGCTGCTGTCTGCATAGAGGGTCTGGTATGCCTTAATAAACTGCCATTCTCCGCCGTTTACTCTCTTAAAGGCAACGAACGGATAATCGGTAGCCTTTGCATACTGTGCAGGGATAACGCCGTATCTGGTTTTAATGTCAAGCTCCGCGTTTGCGAGGTCGATGGTATGCTGGTTAGTAGCTTTGTAATACTGCTCTCTCACCGTGGAAATCCACTCGGTATTTACGGTGTTTCCGTCCTCCGAGAAGTAGAGCATACAAACCATGCCTGTTTCGGCATTGTTTTGTGAGTCAAAGGTTTGCGGGTCCACAAGAAGCGAGGTTACAACGCTTCCGCTTTCTCTTGCATCCTGTCTGTATACGAGGTTGGCCGAGGGGTTGTGACCCGAAAGGACAAGCTGAATATTATCGTACCTGCTAACGAGCTTTTCGTAAATATCAACTCCGTTGTTGGTTTCGGGGACGGAGGTGTGGCTGTCACTTGAGCCGTGGAGCGTGCCGTCAGCGGCAAGATATGCGTGGGTGGTGAGTATAATCCGTCTGTCGGGGTTTGCCTTTACAATATCCTCCGCCCACGCGAGGATTGCATCGGACGGATTCCAGTCAAGGGTGAGAATAAGATAGCCGACGGTGCCAACCTCAAAGGTATAGTACGCGCTTGTATAATTGCCCGCAGCGTATGTACCGTCAACGTTGCCCGTAAAGTATTCGTGACTCCCGAAATACTCGTTAAATTTTGCGACGGTATCGTGACCGCCGCCGCGGCAAAGCGAATACGGAATTTTGTTATCGAGAAGTGTGATTGCATTTTTGGCGTGCATCCACTCGTCGTCGTAGGTCCATGTGGGGTTTGCTGCAAACGTGCCGTCAAAGTTTTCGGTGTATTCGGTTATATCACCGACACCGATGACGTACTGAATATTCTTTTCATCGACGTTTGCGGCAAGCCAGCTGTAAATGCTCGCCATATAATTCGTGCCGTTTGTCAAATCCTTTTTAACAAGCGACTGCGTATCACCGACAACTGCAATTGAATATGCGTAATCGGTGGGAGCGTTCGGGTTGGTGTTGAGCCAATCCGCCGTTTCCTCATACCCCGTGGGGCTTGTTGCCGCGCTTGCCGCAAAGGTAAAGGAGCTTACCAAAAGGGCGAGAGCAAGCAATAGAGATAAAGTGCGTAAATTTCTGTTTCTCATTGTATGAGCCTCCATAAAAATATTACATTCACATTTTGCCATAAATATATTGACTTTTCATATTCTGCCGTGATAAAATTACTGTGAAAATTCCATATACGGAGAAAATTATGTTTATTCAGAACGCAAACTTTGGCGCGGACGTGAAAATTAAATGCGGACACGTAACCGACGTGCACAATTCGGGCAACCACCTTCATCAGTATTGCGAAATCGAGGTAATAACCGACGGCGAAATCGAAATCACGGTTTCGGGCATAAAGCAGATTGCAAGAAAGGGCGACATCGCGCTCATTCCTCCGTTCAAGGTGCATTCCTTTCACACTCCGAGCCACGTTGAAATGATGATAATGACACTGCCGAATTTCTTTTTGCCCGACTCCGTCAGCTTTAGCGAGCTGACCGCAAAGAGGGACAGATACGTTTTCACCGCAAGCGAGCCGCTTTGGCATTATTTATACGAAACGGGCTTTCACAAAAACAGGACGAAGCACTTTTTCACCCTACCCGACGACAGACCGCTTATACACAGGCTGCAATCCTCAATTCACCTTATTCTCGCGGAATTTCTCTCGGTAACAGAGGAACGGGAGGTAAGTGCGTCGGAGAATACGCTTGCGCGGATTTTGCTCTACGTCGCAGGTCATTTCACCGAGGATATTACCCTTTTTTCGATTGGCGAGGCGCTTGGCTACAACCCGAAATACGTATCAGCCTGCTTTGCCGATTTGGACGGCATAAGCTTCAGGGATTTTATCAATTCGCTCCGAATTGAAAAGGCGAAGTCGCTGCTCGTCACGAGCGAGGAAACGGTTTTGGCAATCGCGCTTGAATGCGGATTTAAAAACGAATCCACCTTTCACAGAGTTTTCCTCGATACGGTTGGCGTAACGCCCGCAAAATACCGCAAGGAAAAAATCAATTCATCAAAGCCTACGCAAATTTAACGTATTTCCGAAGCGCAACGTATTTGGTCAAATTACGCATACTGTTGTTGCAATCCCAGAGTATTTCGGAATACAACGCCACGGGGAACATTATATTTTCCTCAAAGACGCCATCCTCAACAAGCGCGAAAACGGAGAGCTTTCCGTTTTTTATCCGACACATTTTTTGTATCATTTCTCTTGCCCTGTCGGAATTAATAAGCCAGCCTGCCTGCACGTATCTCCATTGATGAGCCATTACGTTTATCTGGCTTTGTTTGGTTGCTTTATCGCTCACGCCGATAAACTGACTTCCCTCAAGGTGCTTGAAGGTGGACCAATCCAGATTTACAAGACCCTTTGTCACCACGCCGAAAAGGTCGTTTTCACCGCGAAGGTTGGCGACCCTTTCCACCAATTCCACGGTTTGCTCAAAGCTTGATACCTCGTGCGGATCGTACGCAAACGGGAAGGCGCCGAGGTCCTCCCATATTATTTCTACCTTCGGATTTACCGTGCGGATAAACTCGAGCCTGTTGTCCACGGACGTGCCGTGAAGCCCGAACTGTATTTTGAGGTCGGGGTATTTTTCATAGAACAGACTAACCGTATCATTGACGAATTTTGCTGCCGCCTCTGCAATTAAAACGCCGTCAATCCTGTCGGTTTTATGCTCCGTGAAGGTTTGGAAATAGATGCCGTCACCCTCCGAATTCGCATATTCCCTTTCGTATTTTTGAAGGATTTTTTGCGGCTCATCCTCAAGGTGACGTATATCGAACTGTACACCCGTACCCCAAAGCCAGGTAAAGCCCCAATAAACCTTTATGTTACAGGAATGCGCATATTCCACCACCTCACGGGCGTTGGCGGGTACAAAATCGTTCCAGATTATCACGCTGTTCATCTTCAAAAGCATCATATTGTAAAGATAATCGCGGTAATCGTATATTACGTGTCCCCAGGTCCAAAGGCCGCGCTCCGCAACAGAGGGTGCGGATACAAGCTCAAAGTCCACGAGCGCCTCGCGCTCCCACAAATTGGTGCGGTTGATATTGGAGTCGCGCACCGCTTTTTTGTGTCCGTAGGCTATAACGTATTTGTTGTAAAAATCAAGCACTCCGTAAAGAGCGCCCGCATCGTCGTATCCCTCTACCGTAACGGTATCATCCTTTACGCTTATGCGATAGGATTCGGGAAGCGAAAGCTCCGACGCGGGATTTTTCGCAATGTAAGGATTGCTTTCCCTCGTGCCGACGTAGATGCATCTGTACCCGTCAAGCTGCTCCGTGCCGTCGCAAGCTACACAAATGGGATATTCTCCCAGATATTCGCGAAGAAGCTTTGACATCTCCTCCACCGCTCTTCCTTGAAGGGCATTTTTTATTTCCCCGTAAACAATTGCTACCTTTTTCATAAAAAACTCCTTTTTTTGATTACAGAATATTGACAAACAAAACACTCTGTACTATAATTATACTACTCATTTTGTTGTTTTTCCATAAAGGTTTTGACATAAATTATAACTGTGTTGAACTAAAGGGGGTAAAATGTATAAGGACGATTTCAAGGCGAGATATACGACAATCCCGTTTGCAATTTACAGAGAGCATTGCGAGCTTCGCAACCATACGGTAATAGCGCACAGGCATAAGGAAATCGAGCTGATTTCGCTTACCGCGGGGCGTGCGGATTTTTACGTTGACACCGTTCACTACGAGGCGACGGCGGGGGACGTTGTTGTAATTCCTCCGTATGCAATACACCGTATACAAATTTCGGAAAAGGAAACGGTGGAATACGACTGCGTATGCTTTAACGTGGATTTGCTGTGGGACGGGGAGATAAAAAGCGGACTGCTCGGCGGCACCGTCACCGTAAGCTGTCTGATTGACGGAGGGCTCCCCTACACGAAAAAAATGCAGGAGCTGATAGCGGCAAGCTGTGATGAGTGCGAAACGAAGCGCTCCGGCTGGGAGCTTTCGGTAATAGGGTGTATGTCCTTGATTTTCGGCTCGCTTAAGCAAAACGGACACTTCAAATCGACGCTTAAAGAAAAAAGAAATTCGGATTTTTCACAAAAGGCGATGACGTATATAAACGAGTCGTATCACCTGCAAATCACGTCAAACACCGCCGCATGTGCCCTGTTCATCAGCAACAGCTATTTTTGTCGCTCCTTTAAAAGGGCGTTTGGCTGCAGCTTTTCGGAATACCTTTTGATATACCGTTTGGAAAAGGCAAAAATACTTTTATACACCACCTCGGACCCGATTATGGAAATATCCTTTCGCGTCGGCTTTAACAGCTGTAGCTATTTTTCCGAAAAATTCAAGGAGCGATTTGGTATCTCGCCGCGCACCTTCAGGCAAAGAAGAAATTCTCAATTCAAGGACGGCGATTATCGGTAAGAGCAAATGCCGATATAAAAACGGTTAAAAAACGCCCGAGCAAATACAAAAGACCCCGTGTAATTTAACACGGGGTCTTGATTTTGCCATTTTTAAATAAGTCGAATGTTGTTGGAGGAGCGAACCTCTATATACATTTCCCTGTCAAGTCTGTGAAGAAGGGAGAGGAAAAAGCTTGTCACGGGATGCTCGGTAAAGAAATGTCCCGCCTCCAAAAGGTTGATGCCCATTTCGCTTGCCTCTATCATAGTATTATATCCGATGCGACCCGAAACAAAGGTGTCCGCGCCAGCCGCAAGTGCCGCGGGGATATAGCTTTTACCGTCGCCCCCGACAACCGCAACGCGGGATACGGGGATGCAGGCATCCGCAACCTTTACACCGTCGCAATCGAGAAGCCCCTTTAAAAGATAGGAGAAGTCCTGCATATCAAGCTCCTCCGAAAGGTCGCCGACACGTCCGAGAAGCCCGTCGCCAAACGGCTCTGCATTCTTTATACCGATAATATCGCAAAGGATGTCGTTAACTCCGCCCTGTACCTTGTCGGCGCGGGTGTGAAAGGAGATAACCGCAATATCGTTTTTGATAAGCTTTATTACCTTTCTTGCCACGTGGTCGTCCTCGTGAACAGAGGAAAGCGGCTTAAAAATCAGGGGGTGATGCGACAGAATAAGGTCGATGTCGTTTGAAATCGCATAGTCGACAATATCCTCTGTAACGTCGAGCGTAACAAGCGCGCGCTTTACCTCTATACAGTCGTCCGACGCGCACATAAGCCCGTCGTTATCCCACGCCTCGCGCAGCTCCACGGGGATACGCTCCTCAAGTCTTTCGTATATTTCTCTTACGGTCATATCTTTTCCCTCGTTATCTTTATTGTAAAACACCGCGCTTTGTCTGCAAGCATTACGAAGCGTCAGGAATACCGCTTTATTCGCCCGTCAAAAAGCGCAACGATTTCCTCCGTACCGTCGTCAATGCCCGCCGCCCTTTTCGCGGCGGCAACCCTTGAAAGCCCGTCGCGCTTTGCGGTGAGATAGGCAAGGTAGGCATCCCCATCCTCTATATGCGGAATATCGGGCCCGAGATGGGCGATTTCCTCCGAAATTTCACACGGGGTGCCATTAAACTCCGCGCAAATGCATACGTAGCGCTTTCCGTCGGAGAGCGAATATCTCTCGTCGACTATTGAAAAGCCAAGTCGGCAGAGTGCGCGGCGCAGATGCTCCTGGCGCGACATCGGCTGTAAAATCAGGCGCACCTCTTTATCGAAAAGGTGCGGTGCGCGCTCTATAATATCGGCAATAAGCTCGCCGCCCATACCGCAAATCGCATAGTCGGTGATGCCGCGTCCCGAAAGTGCCTGTGCACCGTCGGCAAGCAAAAGCTCGCATTTATCCGCAAGCCCCGCACGGGCAATATTCTCCCTCGCTTTATTAAGCGGCCCCTCGTTTACGTCGGAAAGGACAGCAAATTCAATCCTCCCCTCCGAGAGAAGAAAAACGGGCAGATAGCCGTGGTCGGTGCCGATATCGGCAAAGACGGCACCCGCCCGCACGAAGGACGCCGCGCTTGCAAGTCGCGGGTCAATCTGATTATTCGCCATTATTTCGATGCGAGGTAATCGTTAATCTTCTTTACAAGCTCGTCGGCGTTTGTGCCGTGAACGAGGCAAGCCTCCTCAATGGACTCGCCGCGCGAATGGGGGCAGCCGAGGCAATGCATTCCAATCTCAAAGAAAAATCTCGCGGTCTCAACGTCATAGTCGAGAATATCGCCGATAAGTGTATCCTTTGTAACCTTCATTTTATTATCACCTTTCATAGTATTACCTTGACAGTATAACACAAAGCATATAAAAAATCAATAGATTGCTTTGAAAAGTTATAATTTTACAATCGGGTATTTACAAATAAATAAAAGTATGATAATATATTAAGGATAAAAACAGTGTGAGGTAAAAAATGATAGTTGCACTTGAGGAATCGAAAAGAAGGCTTATTGCTCTTGGGGACGTGCTGAAGGAGCTTGGCAACCAGCTCCGAATAGAGGAAGCAAGAGAGCGCGCCGCAGAGCTTGAGCGCGAGACGATGGTCGGAGATTTTTGGTCGGATGCGGAGCGTTCGTCAAGGATACTTCGCGAAATTAAGCAGTTGAAGGATAAGGTTGAGAGCTACGAGGAGCTTTGCTCGCGTCTTGAGGATGCGCTCGCCCTTTGCGAAATGGCAATTGAGGCGAACGACGAGGACTCCGTAGATGAGGTAGTTTCGGAAACCGAATATATTGAAAAAGAGGCGGAGAGAAAGCGCATTGAGGTCCTGCTTTCGGGTCCGTACGACAGAAACAACGCAATTCTTTCCTTCCACCCCGGTGCGGGCGGCACGGAGGCGCAGGACTGGGCTTCTATGCTTTACCGTATGCACACAAGATGGGCGGAAAAGCGCGGCTTTACCGTAAAGCTCGTCGATTGGCTTGACGGCGATATGGCGGGGCTTAAAAGCGCGACGGTTATGGTTGAGGGTCCGAATGCCTACGGCTATCTCAAGAGCGAGAACGGCGTTCACAGGCTCGTAAGAGTTTCTCCCTTCGACGCTTCGGGAAGACGGCAGACCTCCTTTGCCTCGGTAGAGGTAATGCCCGAGTTTGAGGACGACGACACGATAGAGCTTCGCGACGAGGACCTTGAAATCACGGCTCACCGTTCAAGCGGTGCGGGCGGTCAGCATATTAACAAGACCGACTCTGCAATCCGTATAGTGCATAAGCCGACGGGAATCGTTGTCGGATGCCAGACCGAGCGCAGCCAGCTTCAGAACAAGGAAACCGCGCTTAAAATGCTTAAGGCAAAGCTTATGGAAATCAAAATCCGCGAAAAGCTTGACAGAATTGAGGATATCCAGGGTAACAAGGCAAATATCGAGTGGGGCAGCCAGATAAGAAACTACGTATTTATGCCCTACACGCTTGTAAAGGATACGAGATCCGGATACGAGGACGGAAAC
>JAZSHN010000185.1:0-2156 GCA_045533315.1 Eubacteriales bacterium
CGGGAAAGGGTACGTATATCCACTCCAACGGAAGCCGCTACGAGGGTGATTACAAGGACGGGCTTCCCAACGGAAAGGGCACGTATTTCTACCACGACGGCGACAAATACGAGGGCGATTTTAAGGACGGAAAGCGTCACGGCTACGGCGTTTACACCCACACCAGCGGCTCGATTTACCGCGGCGAATACAAAAACGGGCTTCCCAACGGAAAGGGCAGGTACGATTATTCAAGCGGCTCAAGCTACGAGGGAGATTTCAAGAATGGAAACCGCGAGGGCTACGGCGTTTACACCTTCTACGACGGCGAAAGATACGAGGGTGAGTTCAAGGACGGAAAATACCACGGAAAGGGCGTGCTCTACCGCCCCGACGGAAGCATTAAAAAACAGGGTTATTGGAAAAACGACATTTACGTCGGTGAAAGCGAGGGCTAATGAAGGATACGGTTTTTACACTTTTGTCAAATAGAGAGATTGCCAAAAACACCTTTGAATGGGTGCTTTCGGGCGACACAAAGGGCATTCGCGAGGGACAGTTTGTTAACATAAGGCTTGACGGCTTTTATCTTCGCCGACCGATTTCGGTTTGCGACTGTGACGGCGACAGGCTTACGCTTATTTTCAAGGTCGTTGGCGACGGCACGGCAAAAATGGCAGAGGCGCGCGAGGGTGAAAAATTCCTCGTCCTCACGGGGCTTGGAAACGGCTATAACCTTGCAAAAAGCGGACACGCCCCCCTGCTTATCGGCGGAGGCGCGGGTGTTCCCCCGATGTACCTCGCGGCAAAAAAGCTCGTGGCACGGGGTATTATCCCAACGGTAATTCTCGGCTTTAACACCGCGGCAGAGGTCTTTTATAAGGAGAAATTTGAGGCGCTCGGATGTAAAGTATTGATTACAACCGCGGACGGCTCGCTCGGTATAAGGGGCTTTGTCACCAACGCAATGACAGACCTTGAATACAGTTATTTTTACACCTGCGGTCCCGAGCCGATGCTGAAGGCGGTTTACAACGCCTCGGCTACCGAGGGCGAGTTCTCCTTTGAGGAGAGAATGGGCTGTGGCTTTGGCGCTTGCATGGGCTGCAGCTGCGAAACCAAATACGGCTACAAGCGCATTTGCCGCGACGGCCCTGTGCTTTCAAAGGAGGAAATCGTATGGTAGAAACGAAAATAAATCTTTGCGGAATTGAGATTGACAACCCAGTAATTCCCGCAAGCGGCACGTTCGGCTTTGGCTATGAGTTTGCGGCGCTTTACGATATAAACGTGCTTGGCACGTTTTCCTTTAAGGGCACGACCCTTAATCCGAGATTTGGAAACCCCACCCCGAGAATTGCGGAATGCCCGTCGGGTATGCTTAACGCGGTCGGACTTCAAAACCCCGGTGTTGACAAGGTAATCTCCACCGAGCTGCCAAAGCTTTTCAAGGTTTTTGGCAAGCCCGTAATGGCAAACGTATCGGGCTTTTCGCTTGACGAGTACGTTGAAACGGTACGACGCCTTGACGGGGTTGACGGAATCGGCTGGTTTGAGGTAAACATCTCCTGCCCCAACGTGCACGGCGGAGGAATGAGCTTTGGCACCTCCCCCGAAATGGCAGAAAAGGTCACACGCGCGGTGCGTGACGTTACCAAAAAGCCGATAATCATAAAGCTTTCACCCAACGTTACCGACATCACCGCAATTGCAAAGGCGTGCGAGGCGGGAGGCGCCGACGGTGTCAGCCTTATCAACACGCTTCTCGGAATGAAGATTGACCTTAAAAAGAGGAAGCCGCTTCTCGCAAACAAGACGGGCGGACACTCGGGTCCCGCGATAAAGCCCGTAGCCGTAAGAATGGTTTACCAGGTCTATGACGCGGTGAAAATCCCGATTGTCGGAATGGGCGGAATAGCAAGCGCGGAGGACGTGCTTGAGTTTATGCTTGCGGGTGCAACCGCGGTTGAGGTTGGTGCTGAAAACCTCGTTAACCCCTATGCGTGTCGTGATATTATCGCGGCACTCCCTACGGCAATGGAAAAATACGGAATTAAAAATTTAACCGAAATAATAGGAGGCGCACACTAATGGGAAAGGACGTTATTATTGCTTGCGATTTTGCAAGCGCGGTGGAAACCTTTAATTTCCTCGACAAATTCGAGGGCAAGAAGCCC
>JAZSHN010000150.1:0-4457 GCA_045533315.1 Eubacteriales bacterium
CATATTCCGCCGCAATGGGTGGACTTGATGCCATCGTATTTACAGCGGGAATCGGAGAGCATTCTCCCTACATCCGCGAGCATTCGCTTTCGGGACTTGAATACCTCGGTGTAAAACTTGATACAGAGCGCAATACCTTCGGCCACAGCTCAACACCCGTGGAGCTTTCCGCACCCGACTCAAGGGTAAAGGTCTTTATGATACCCACCAACGAGGAGCTTGTTATTGCAAAGGATACCGAACAAATCGTATCCGATATGAAAAAATAATCCTCAATCCGAGGGCTGTCGCAGAAAATGCGACAGCCTTCTTTAATATAATACCATAAATAAATATTTATGTCAATAAAAGTGCAAAATTTATTAACCCTATCAGAGCAATATATCGTAAATTCTCTCTCTTAACGCTTTGAAAATCATATCGTTATTTGAAAAGTCGATTGACGCCGAATAAATTTTTTCGAGCAAGCGGTGCGCCTCCGAAGCTTCAAAAAAGTGCTTTGCAGCAATATTGAGAAGGGAGCTATACTGCATACGCAGCGCGGAGTAGTCGGGCAAATGCTTGTCGGGCGCGTAATCTCCGACATCTATCCCTTCTATGCTTTTACTGTTGTATATAATAATGGTATCACCGACCCTGATTCTCTCTGTAATCCTGTCGTCAAGTGCGTGCGGATAGCTTATTGCCCTAATCCCCGACAAAGAGCAATGTCGCTTTATCGCATCGAGAATAAGCCCGCATAAAAGCTCATCTCCGCATAAATTAACCGCGTTTTTTTCTCTCTCTATGGGAAGCCTGTAATCGCCGTTTTTGCCGAATGCGGAGTATATCCCGTGTGCATAATCCGTGTCGCTTTTGCTTGTGTCAAGCGTTGAAATGATTTGTTTTGCGATTGAATCTGCCTCGTGATAAAGCCCTGAATGTGATAATATATACCATATATAATCGAAAATGCCTTTTGC
Source organism: Eubacteriales bacterium (assembly GCA_045533315.1). Classification (GTDB taxonomy): domain Bacteria; phylum Bacillota; class Clostridia; order Oscillospirales; family CAG-272; genus UBA1740. The sequence goes on from JAZSHN010000150.1 coordinate 963, forward strand.
GGCACGCAGGGCGCGATATGCCTCCCCATAGCTTTTTGACTTTTGCCCCGAAAGAGCTAAAACGCTTGCCTTTTCAGACTCCAAGCGTCTGTTGTCAAACCCCTCGCCAAGGTTTACAATCTCGTCAATCGCCCCGGGGTAAATCGGGTCCTGCGTATGCGGCGCTGTGCCGTCGATTATTGCGACCCTTTTGCCCTTATGCTTTAAAATCACACCGTCGAGAGAGGAAACGTCGGACGAGCAAAGCACCGCCGTTGCATCAATACCCACCCCGTTCGCAGAGGAAACGACCCCGCGCAAAAGCGTGCTTTTGCCCGTCCCGGGACCACCCTTTAAAATGAAGAGCCTTTCGTATTTTTGCGGTGCAAAAATATCGTCAAACATACTTATAAACCCGTTGTGCGAATTTCTTGCACCGAAAAACGTGTCGCTAACGCTAAAGCTTTTTAATTCTATCATATCCACCTCCAAGCAGCTATTTCATAGTATTCCTTTTTTCGCAAATTGTTAAACCGCCCTTTGATTTTAATATGATTTTACGGAAAAACACGGAAAACACAATGTAAAATTAACTTGACAATTTACCAAAAATATTTTATAATATAATTTGGAGGTGAATATCTTATGATTGTTATCGGTCTTTGCGGAGGTAGCGGCAGCGGAAAGGGCGCTGTTGCCCGTTTTCTGTCAGAGCTTGGTATTGCACATATTGATACGGATAAGGTTTATCACGAAATCACCTCGCACCCCTGCGCCTGCTTGGATGCCTTGGCTGATGAATTCGGAGGGGACGTTGTTTGCCGCGGCGCGCTTAATCGCCAAAGGCTTCGTGAAATCGTTTTCTCGCAGCCCGACTCGGATAAAAAGCTTTCACGCCTCAATTCCATTACGCATAAATTCGTTATCGAGGAAACCGAAGCGCTTATTGAAAGGCACGCGCGTGACGGTAAAAGGGCTGCTTTGATAGACGCCCCCTTGCTCTTTGAGTCGGGGCTTGACAGACGGTGCGATAGAATTATTGCGGTTGTCGCGAACAGGCAGGTAAGGCTTGCTCGCATAATGCTTCGCGACGGAATTTCGCTCGATGCAGCGCAAAAGCGCATAGATGCACAGCTTTCGGATGAAATCCTTGCCGAAAAATCCGATTATGTAATAAAAAACGACGGCACCCTCGACGAGCTTCGTTTGACGGTTGCGGGAGTTTACAAGCAAATTTTTGAAAATTAATTTAAGGAGAATATAAAATGTCCGAACTTACAGCAAAGGAGCTTTTTGATAAGCTTTCCTACAAGAAAAAAAACGTATACGAGGCTTCCTCTCCCGAGGAAATTAAGGCAATTTACGACTATTCCGTCGGATATATGAAATTTCTTGACGATGCAAAAACCGAGCGCGAGGCTACCGAGGCGGCAATTGCCATTGTCGAGGCACAGGGCTATACCGAGTATAAATTTGGTGACAAGCTTTCCGTCGGTGATAAGAAATATTTTAATCAAAAGGGAAAGAGCATCTTTGTTTTTCGCGTGGGTAGCAAGGATATCGAGGAGGACGGAATTAAAATTCTTGCGGCTCATATCGACTCTCCCCGTCTTGACCTCAAGCAGGTTCCTCTTTACGAGGATGCAAATATGGGCTTTTTCAAGACTCATTACTACGGCGGTGTTAAAAAGTACCAATGGACCGCAATACCTCTTGCTCTGCACGGAGTTATTGTAAAGGCGGACGGCAGCACCGTAAAAGTCGTAATCGGAGAGGACGACAGCGACCCCGTATTTTATATTAACGACCTTCTTCCTCACCTTGGCGCACGCCAGTCGCAGGAGCCTCTCGGCACTGCAATCTCGGGCGAAACGCTCAATATCCTTGTCGGCGGACTTCCATATTCCGATGAGGATATTTCTGAAAAGGTAAAAATGACCGTTCTTTCACTTATTTATGAGAAATACGGCGTTGTAGAGGAGGATTTTCTCTCCGCGGAGCTTTCGGTTGTGCCCGCGTTCAAGGCAAGAGATATAGGCTTTGACCGCGCTCTTATCGGTGCATACGGTCACGATGACCGCGTTTGCTCCTATCCCGCTTTAACCGCGCTTCTCGATACAGAGAGCGAAAGCACCGTGCTTGTCGTTCTTGCAGACAAGGAGGAAATCGGCTCTGTCGGTCTTACCGGTATGCAGTCAGACGTTCTTGTTGATATTATTGCAAAAATTTCCGAGCAGCTTGGAAAGGACGAGGTTATCGTAAGAAGTAAATCCATCTGCCTTAGCGCCGACGTTACTGCTGCTTACGACCCCAACTTTGCCGACGTGTACGAAAAGCGCAACAGTGCTATGGTTTCCTGCGGTACTTGTATGAGCAAATACACGGGCGCACGCGGAAAAAGCGGTACAAGCGATGCATCTGCCGAGCTTGTCGGTTATGTTCGCCGCATCTTTGACGTAAACGGCGTAATATGGCAGACTGCAGAGCTTGGAAAGGTTGATGCGGGTGGCGGCGGAACCGTTGCACAGTACATTGCAAACCACAACATCGAAACCGTTGATCTCGGTGTTCCCGTGATTTCTATGCACGCACCGTACGAGGTTGTTTCAAAGGCAGACGTTTACTCCACCTACAAGGCATTTTGCGCGTTTATAAAATAGTGTACTTTCTCAAAAATCATAAAACCGTGAATTTTTGAGGAGGAGAAATGTTTTTTAAAAAGCTTTCGGCGGCAGACGATAGATACAGGGAGATTGAGCAAATGCTCACTCTCCCCGAAGTCGTTTCCGACACAAAAAAATACAGAGAACTTATAAAGGAATACAACCGTCTTGGCGAAATTGTCGCAAAATACAGAGAATATCTTGATTGCGAAAGGCAAATGAAGGATGCGGACGAGCTTATGCGCGATTCCTCCCTTGATTCAGAGCTTCGCGATATGGCGGAAATGGAGTTTCACGAGCTTCGCGACAGACTCGAAGGGTTGCGCGAGGAGCTTAAAATTCTTCTTATGCCTCGCGACCCCAATGATGACAAAAACGTTATCGTAGAGCTTCGTCAGGGCGCGGGAGGCGAGGAGGCGGCGCTTTTTGCAGCCGACCTTTACCGTATGTATTCTATGTATGCGACGGCTCGCGGATTTCGCACAGAGGTTATGTCGCTTAACGAAACCGAGCTTGGAGGAATAAAGGCTATTACCTTTACCGTTATTGGCGAGGGGGCATATTCACGCTTCAAATTTGAGAGTGGAGTCCACCGTGTACAGCGTATACCCGTAACCGAATCGAACGGAAGAATACAGACCTCAACGGTCACGGTTGCCGTATTGCCCGAGGCGGACGAGGTAGAGGTTAGCGTTAATCCCGCGGATATAAAAATCGAATCCTGTAAATCCAGCGGAGCAGGCGGTCAGCATATCAACAAAACCGAATCCGCGGTAAGGCTTACTCATATACCGACGGGTATCGTAATCGAGTGCGACCAGGAAAGAAGTCAGCTTCAAAACAAGGAAAAGGC
>JAZSHN010000009.1:0-2312 GCA_045533315.1 Eubacteriales bacterium
TGCTCGGATTTCACTCCGCTTTCTTGAAAACGGATACCTATTCATCTTCTGCGACGATGCTTGTTGCAAACGATGCCACCAATCTCAATAATGCGGTTCTTGACGTATCAACCGAGATGGTAAAGCGTTGCGAAATTATAATTTTCAGTGATGAGTTTTTGCAAAAAATCATCTCCGATGTAAAGGCGGACAGTAATTACAAGTCAGAATGGAAGCTTTCCGTATCATTTGTCAAGGGTGCGCTTTCTATGAAGCAACGCGGTGATACCGAATTTTTCGACATTACCGTAACCACCACCGATAACGTTCTCTCCTATTCGATTGTTAATGCGGTTGCAAAGAGAATCGAGTCCGACCTTCCCGACCTTCTTCCTTACGATTCAAAGTATATCAGAACGGGCACGATTAACCATGCCGTTCCCGCGTTAAGCCCGGACAGCAAGCATACTGTTCGCAATTCGCTTATCGGCTTTGCGGCGGGTGCTGTAATTTCTATGGTTGTGATTTTTGTGTACTCTCTCTTTGATGTTACCATTCGTGACAAAAAGAAAATCGAGGATAATTTTGACATTCCCGTGCTTGGAGTAATTCCGAGATTTATTACAGAGGAGGGAAGCGACAGATGAAGCTCTTTAATTTCAAAAGAAAAAAATCGTATCATAGCGAGTCTGCCGTTGATGCACTTCGTATTATCAACGATACAACCCCCTTTGCCGTAAAGGAGGCATACAGATCTCTTTACTCCAACGTTTTGTATCTGCCGATTGAGTCCTCTTGTAAAAAGCTTGCGGTTACGAGTGCGTATCCGGGCGAGGGCAAAACCTCTATTTCAATAAATCTCGCGTATTCCATCGCGGAAAACTCTCCCGAATCAAGCATTCTTATCGTAGACTCGGATATGAGAAGTCCGAGAGTTGCGGAGCTTATCGGAAAGGATAATCACGGTGTTCACGGACTTTCCGAATTTCTTGCGGGAATTGATTCCGAGCCTAATTATCAAGAAACCGTACACCCCAATCTTCTGTTCCTCTCCTCGGGAGCAACCAATGCCAACACGCCCGGTCTGCTTTCGGGCTCGAGAATGGAGTCACTTATTTCGGTTTTTGAGGAAAGGTTTGATTACGTAATATTTGACACCCCTCCCGTAAACGTAGTTGCCGATGCGGTTCTTTTGGCTGAAAGAATTGACGGTTATCTTCTCGCAACCCGTGCCGATTTTTCGGATACCAACTCGCTTGGCGAGGCTGTTAAAAAGCTTGAGTCCGCAGGGGCGAGGGTATTTGGCACCGTTCTTTGCTCGTATAATGCAAAGAGTGGAAAGGGATACGGAAAATCGGGTAGATATAACAAATACGGAAAGTACGGTAAATACGGCAAAAACGGCTCGTATTACGGCTCGTCCGATGATGAATAATTAAATATGTAGGGAATTATGACTGATTATATTGTTGATTTTCACTCTCACGTTTTACCGCGTGCGGACCACGGATCATCCTCGGTTGATACTTCCCTTTGTCAAATATCTATGGCAAGACAAAGCGGAGTATCCTGTATCCTGGCTACTCCGCATTTTTATCCTGCAGAGCAGGATGTTTCGCGTTTTCTTGAACGAAGAAGCAATGCTTACAATAATTTAAAAGCTTCGCTTGACGGAAATTCGCCCCAAATTATCCTCGGCGCGGAGGTTTTGATTTGCGATAATATCGAGGCACTTCCGAGAATAGAGGAGCTTTGTATAGGCGAAACAAATGCACTTTTGCTCGAGCTTCCGTTTAACGACTTTGACAAAAGGTACATAGCATCGGTTGGTGCGCTTAAAAAACGTGGCTTTAACGTTGTTCTTGCCCACGCTGATAGATATGATATGCATAATATCAATTCGCTCGTTTCGGCGGGAGCGAAAATACAGCTGAATGCGAATTCGCTTGCAAGGCTTTTTGTGAAAAAGCATCTTTACGAATGGATTGATGCGGGTCTTGTTGTCGGACTCGGAAGCGATATTCACGGTACGGATAAAGGCGCGTACAAAAATTTTCTTACCGCAATTCGCAAAATGGGTCCCTCGCGTGCCGAAAAAATAATGCAAGCATCAAATCAAATAATCAACACCGTCAAGGCGGTGAAATAACAAAAAAGCACCCGTTGGAGTGAAGCTCGTTTGCTTCGCTTTGATTTTGGGTGCTTTTTCGTTGTATAAATTCCCGATTTTGTAAGAAACTATATTTGACTAAAAGTCAAAGGAGAAAAAAATGAAAGCAACGGGAATCGTTAGAAGAATAGATGACCTTGGAAGAATTGTAATACCAAAGGAA
>JAZSHN010000128.1:0-9739 GCA_045533315.1 Eubacteriales bacterium
CGGCAAAGCCCAAGATCGCCGACTACCACTTCACCACACTCTCTCCCAACCTCGGTGTTGTCAGAGTAGGTGAGGGAAGGGGCTTCCTTGCCGCCGATATACCCGGTCTTATCGAGGGTGCATCTGACGGTCTTGGTCTTGGACACGCATTCCTCCGTCATGTAGATAGATGCCGACTCCTGCTCCATGTTGTTGATATTGCGGGCACCGACGGACGCGACCCGCTTGACGATATTGACAAAATTGATACCGAGCTTAAAAAATACTCCCCCGACCTTGCTACCCGTCCTCAAATTATGGTGGCAAACAAAATCGACTCTGTTGATAGGGAAAGCGGTATTTTGGAGCGCTTCGAGGCTCGCGCAAAGGAGCTTGGAAGACAGGTTGTCTATGTTTCCGCATACACGGGCGAAAACCTTGATGAGCTTGTGCGTATTACCGCAAACGCACTTGCGGAGCTTCCGCCACTTACCGTTTATGAAACCGAAATCACTCCCGAGGAGGAGGCTGTTACAAACTCCGCCGGAGTTCGCGAAACCTATATCCGCCGCGAGGGCAACAAGTTCTATGTCGAGGGCGAATGGCTCTATAACTTCATGGGTCAGATTAACTTCTCCGACTATGAATCCCTGAGCTTTTTCCAACGTGTCCTTGCCAAAAACGGAGTCTTTGATAAGCTTCGCGAGGCGGGAATTGAAGAGGGCGACACCGTTAATATGTACGATTTCGAGTTTGAATTTGTATATTAACTGAAAGCCCAAAACGCTTACGATTTTATCTTTTTGAATAAAAAAGCAGAAAAAAACCCCACACTTCAAAGGTGTGGGTTTTTTTTGTATAAAATTTAACACGGTATGGCACTAATTACGGATGTTTGACTATAAATGCAAACAATTATTTACATTATATACCCTTGATTCTTGCCGCCTTTAAAACGGCTATTTGCGTTTTACTGTCGCAAATTTCTCCTCGCATTACCATATCTACAAGCTCCGAAAGGGGAACAAGCTCAACGTTTATAAACTCATCGTCATCAAGCTGTCTTTCTCCGAATGTAAGCCCCTCGGCAAGATACATGTGAATCCTCTCGTTAATCAGGGCGGGCGTCGTGTCAAGTCGGCCAAGATATGTTATCTTTTCTGCCACCGCTCCCGTTTCTTCAAGAAGCTCGCGCTTCGCCGCCTCTAGCGGGTCCTCGTCGGGACTGTCAAGCTTGCCCGCTGGTATCTCAAAAAACACTCGTTGGTGCGCATATCTGTATTGCCTTTCCATTACAACCATACCGTCGTCGGTTATAGGAATAATGCAAACCGCTCCCATGTGAATACAAAATTCACGGTGTGATGTTTCGCCGTTTGGGAGCTTGATTTCATCTCTCACAACATGCAAAACGCTTCCGTTATATATCTCTTCGCGGCTAACGAATGTTTCCTCGAGCTTCATTTTGTCCCTCCAAAATGTGATTTCACCTATATTTTACCACCGAAATCACCCCTTGTCAAGCAAAAAGGTCAAGTCCAAATGCCTGATTTATTCCCCCTCCGATAATTCTTGCCGCATTGTTGATTATTTCGTCGATATATCTTGGGCAAAGGAACATTCCCTCGGTTTTCTTTGCTGCCCGTGCCTCTCCGTTTTCCACAATGAAAAGCTGTGAATTTATCACCGTCGGCACTCCGATTGCCACAACGGGAATATCAAGCGTTTTTTTGCTTATCTCAAGCCTCCCGTTGCCAACTCCCGACCCCGGGTGTATTCCCGTGTTGCAAATTTGTACCGTAGTGCCAAGCCTTGACGGTGCCCCCGCCGCGAGTGCATCTATCGCAAAAACGACGTCAGGCTGTATCCTGTCGCAAATATACTTCACCGTTTGCGCCGCCTCAAGGCCGCTTTTTGCCGTAACACCCGGTGTTATGACCGCAATTTCGGAGCATTCGAGCGAATAAAACAAATGCTCGTCCTCCTCTTTGATATGCATTGTGGGGGCAACCTTTTTTGCCGAAAGTGCGCCGATTGCATCGGGTGTTAGCTCGGGGTTTCCAAGTCCTACAACAAGAATCCTGTCTGGAGTTATATCGCTTGCATCACAAATGCGACATAGCCCCTTTGCCACCTCGTTTTTCGCATCCTCAACCTCATCGCAATCAAGCTCGCACATACGGGGAAGGGTAAGCGTGTCGTATATTCCCATAGGTCGCCCGATTGACCGCGCCCCCTCCTCGGAGCGGATTTTTATTCGCTCCCACCCACCTATGTCTGCCCGCTCACGTCGGTATTCCACCCCCGGAATGTCGGTGTCCACCCTCCGCCTCTCAAGTGCAAGGTCGCTGTTATTTCCGTGAAATTCATTTTTTATAACGTATTTTTCCATTTTCCCTCCGTTTTTTGCCTCTCGCTTTTATTCTCCTTCCAATTATTCCCGACCTACCGCAACGTATTCACTTCAGTATAATCTTTATTGCGCGTGAAATATAAACAAAATAAAAGCGCATGTTTTGTGCAAATACGACGAAAATTCAAAGCTATGCATTTTTGGATTGAAAATTACGCGTTTATGTGATAAAATTATAAAGAATTATAATATATAACCTTCGTGGAGGAAATATGAAAAGAATTTTAAGTTTGATTTTGGCCGTAAGTTTGATGCTTGGCGCTCTTTCGGTTTTCACCGGCTGTGCAACAAAGCATCCCGGTGCTACCATAAACGTATATCTCGGTAACACGGTCTATGATTTTGACCCCACCGACTACTACGCTGACAGCAACGCGGACCAGCTTATGAGCCTTCTTTACGAGCCTCTTTTCCGCGTTAATGAAAAGGGAAAGCTTGAAAAGGCGGCGGCTAAAAAATATAAGATTAACGAAGAAGAGCGCACTATCGTTATCGACCTTCGTGAAACCTACTGGTCTGACGATACACGTGTTTGTGCGGCTGATTTCGTTTACGCAATCCGTGATAGAGTGTTGAACCCCTCTAACCCCAACCCCGCCGCTGCGCTTTTCTACGATATTGAAAATGCCGCCGCTGCAAAGAGTGGCTCGGTTTCCATTTCGGATATCGGTATCGTTGCTTCTGAAAACTATCAGCTCACCATCACCTATCGCGAGGGGGCAAACGTTGACCGCCTTCTTAAAAACCTCGCATCGGTCGCGGCATCTCCCGTAAAGTCCTCCACTGTTGAGAGCGCACCTACATATTGGTCCAAAACCGTAAATACCATGGTATTTAACGGCCCGTTCAAGATTAAAACCTTTGACCTTGCCGCCGGCTCTATGACTATTGGTAGAAACGTTGGATATCACCAGGAGCCCACCGCTAAAAATTATGATAACAAGGTTAGACCTAACGAGCTCGAGGCAAGCTTTACCGTTAACGGCGCGGAGATTGATATCTCCTATGCGGATATTGAAAGCAAGACTGTTTTCTATATGAGCGACGCCGCAATCGCTGACAGAGCTAACAGCTCTACCTCTTACGACGATACCTCGGTTTACACCTACATTTTCAACACCAATAACCCACTCTTTGCTGATGCAAAGGTAAGACAGGCGCTCTCTATGGCTATCGACAGAGAGGCTATCGTTAACGCTATCAAGCTTGGAAAGGCTGCTAACGGCTTTATCCCCGACTTTATGGGCGGCTCGTCCGAAACCCTTATCAAGACTACTGCCGACCTCGATGCCGCACGTAAGCTTCTTGGCGAGGTTGATTTTGGCGGAATAAGCAAGGCATTTACACTTACCGTTAATAATGACGAGGAAAGCAAAGCAATCGCCGACCTTGTTGCCGCTGCTTGGCGCCAGCTTGGCTTCAACGTAACTGTAAAGACCGCGGGCGTTATTAACACCGTAATACAGGAAATCCAGATTTCCGACTCCGAAATCCAGTGGCTTCTCAAGGAAGCATCCTACGGCAACTGCGAATTTGATGTTCTCGCTGTGGATTGGCAGCTTTATTCTACCGACCCCTTCGTTGGACTTTCCGCATTCTCCTCCAACCTTGGCGGTGGCGGATATGACGTTACAAATAACACCACCCGTAAGAATGTTTCGGGCTGGTATTCCGCAGAGTATGACGAGCTCCTTGTCGGAGCATACAGAATGAGCGGCGAAGAAGAGGCTAAATATCTCGCTGACGCTGAAAAGCTCCTTTGCGAGGCTATGCCCGTTTGTCCCATCATATTCAACCAGACCGTCGGCTTTGAGGGCAAGGATTTGAAGAAGGTAGCGGTAGATGCATTCGGCAACCTTATCTTCACCGATACAAAGCTTAAGAATTACAAGAAATACCTTCCCGAGGAATAAAACGCGGGATGCCGACCGTGGAGGGCTTGCTCTCCACGGTTGTTTGCACTTTTTTACTTGGAGCAATTAATGAAAAAACATAGGGAATTTGAACTTAAAACCACCACAGAAATGAAGGTGTTTATTCTGTTTTTGATGGATAACATCGGCTATCCTCTGGAGCACGAAACCATCATTAGTATATTACAGGAAAACACCGATGATATAACCCTTGAATACGACGAATGCCTGCGCCAGCTTGCGGCGAGCGAGCACCTCCTTTTTGACGAGGTTGACGGCGTGCGCTATTATATGATATCCGACAAGGGAAGGCTTGTCGCTTCGGAGCTCTACGATAATCTTGACGAAAGCTTCAGAGAGCGAAGCCTCCGTATTGCAATCCGCCATATCTCGCTTTCAAAAAGCGGAGCGCGCATAAACTCCTATATCACCGTAACCGAAAGCAAAAGATACCGCGTTACGATGGAGGCATTTGATAAATACGGAGAAGTTATGAGCACGTCGGTTACCGTCAACTCGCTTGCAGAGGCGGAGCAAATCAAGCGCAACTACGATGCAAAGCCTGACGGTGTATATCGCGGCGTCCTCTTCTCGGCAACGGGTCGCCTTGAATATATCTCATAAGAGTTGGTGCCTTTTGACGAAAAAACGGCTCGTTTTATTGTTGTATTTGTAAGAAATTAAGATTATTTGTGAACTTTTTTTGACAAAACTCTTGACAATGTTTTATTTTAAATATATAATGTTGTTATATTTGAAAGTGAGGCTCTATGAAGGGACTTAAAAGGGAGGAGCTTATACGTCTTATCCTCGCCGTGCGCGAGGGTGATAACGATGCTCTTAACACCTTGATTGCGGAATACCGTCCGCTGCTTCTCTCCATTGCGAACCGTTACCCCTCTTTAAACGAGTATTATTGCGAGGCATGTATTGGTCTTTACCGTGCGGCAATGTCCTTTGATACTACACAGGAGGAGGTTACCTTCGGACTCTACGCGACGATTATAATACGTCGCCGCCTTCGTGATTTACATAAGGAAAACGAAAGGGAGCGGGAGCATCTTGTCGACGGCGACGTTGACGAAATTGCTGTTGGCGACGGAATTGTTAACCGCCTCGTTCGCGAGGAGGAGCGTAAGGAGCTTCGCCATGAAATGAGCGAATTGCTTTCAAAAATGGAGTGCGACGTGCTTATGCTTTGGCTTGACGGGCTCAAAACCGCGGAAATCGCGGCGGAGCTTTCGTTGAGTGCAAAGACGGTTGATAACGCAAAGGCAAGGATACTTAAAAAGATCCGAGGCGGTCGCGCACCAAAATAAATCAGCTTATATGCCCAAGTAGCTTAAGGGAGACCGTTGTTTACAAAGGCGTCGGTCGGAATCCGTCTAAGGGCAAATTATAAAACCTAAAAAAGGAAGAGAGAACCATGTACCAGGACGAGACTTTGAAGTGTAGAGATTGTGGCAATGAGTTCGTGTTCACCGCAGGTGAGCAGGAGTTCTATGCATCCAAGGGCTTTGAGAATAAGCCTACCAGATGCAAAGAGTGCCGTGCTGCAAAGAAGAATGCACAGAGAGGCGAGAGAGAAATGTTCGCTGCCGTTTGTGCTGAGTGCGGTGCGGAGTGCCAAGTGCCCTTCAAGCCCACCGAGGGTAAGCCCGTTTACTGCAGCGCTTGCTTCGCAGCAAAGAAGGAGGGCTAAGCCCTTCCCAAAACACCGTGGAAGCCCCACGGTGTTTTTTCTTTTTTGTTAATCCGCATTGCTTGATTTACAGCCCTGCAAAAAGCGTCGCTTTTTAAAAAAATTACGCGAAATATTTAAAAAATATATACAAATTCAAAAATATATGGTATAATATATTCTGTATAGATATGTAAAGAGAGGCTTTGCCATGACAAAAGGACCGAGAAATAATAACAAGGGATACACATCTGCGAAAAAGTACAATAACGACAACCGCCGCGACAAAAACGCACAGCCCCGCGAAAGGAGTCTTCCTCCGCGTGAGGTTGACGAAAACGTTATATCGGGACGAAACGCCGTAAAGGAGCTTCTTGAAAGCGGACGCGACGTTGAAAAAATATTCATCTCTTCGGGCGAGCGCGAGGGCTCTATAAATCTCATTCTCGGAATTGCATCAGAGCGCGGTATTCCGATTTTCGAGCGCGACAGAGCGCGGCTTGATGAAATGTCGGGCGGCGCAAAGCACCAGGGCGTTATCGCAATCGCGGCGGAGGCTAATTACTCCACCGTGGAGGAAATTCTCGCCTATGCGGAGGAAAGGGGAGAAGCACCCTTTATCGTCCTTTGCGACGGTATAGAGGACCCCCACAATCTCGGCGCGATTATCCGCACCGCCGAATGCTCGGGCGTTCACGGAGTTATAATTCCGAAAAGACGTGCGGTCGGACTTACCTCCACTGTTGCGAAATCCTCCGCAGGCGCGCTTTCGCATATGCGCGTTGCAAAGGTAACCAATCTCGCCGTCACACTTGACGAATTAAAGGAGCGCGGACTTTGGGCGTATGCCGCCGATATGGACGGCACCGACTATCGCACCGCGGATATGAGGGGCGGCGCGGTTATCGTCCTCGGAAGCGAGGGCTTTGGGATTTCCCGCCTCGTAAAGGAAAAGTGCGATTTCGTCGTATCCATCAAAATGTACGGACAGGTTAATTCTATGAACGTTTCCTGTGCCGCCGCGGTCATTCTTACAGAGGCGGCACACCAAAGAAATAATTAAAAGGAGGGAAGCCGTGGACTATAACGATAAAAATACGGAGGAGCTTGGCACTTCCGTCCCGACCGACGACACCCCTAAAACCTCGCTTGAATTTGAAATAGCGGAGGAGCCGGGACTAGTCTTTATGAGCGAGGCTGACCCCGCCTACGACGAAAAGGGCGGTCTTGTTTTTGAAACGGAGGCGGAGGTTCTTTCCGATAAAAATGTGGAAGCCGAGCCCGAAGCCGAAGCACACACCCCCGATGTATTCGACTCTGTTACGGAGGATATCCCTCCGTCCCCGTCCTTCAATGCCGACGAGCTTGGGCTTAACGTAACCTACGTCCCTCGCTTTACGGAGGTAAGCGAAAAATACAGAGTGAGAAGCTCTGCACCCAAAAGAGAGGAAGCACCCGAAAAGGAGGAAACACCCATCGACCCTACCGCCGAAATCGGAGAGGACGTAAGCGTAGAGCGTGTTGTGGTTGCACCCTCTGCCGCATCCGCGCTTGAGCCAACCGACGAAAGCATAAAGGTGTATAAATTCGATACGCCCTCCGATACAGAGGAGGAGAAGGAGGCAGCTCCCACCCCCGAAGAAAAGAGCGACGAGCCTTCCGAGGAGGAGGTTATAACCATTCCCGCAACCGACCCGCCGAAGGAGGAAAAAGCTCTAAAAAAACCGGAGGAATACAGCATTCCCGACCCCGAAACTGCAAAAAAAGCAATTAAATACGAGGACGCGGAGGAGGATTTGTCCTCTACCGCCGATCGCCGCTTTGTGAAAAAGGAGTTTATCTCGCTCGCACAGCGCGACGCCTTTAAGGATAAGCTGCTTGACAGTCTTATGGCTGTGCGCTTCCGCTTCGTCAGCGCGATTTTGCTCTTTACCCTAATGCTCGGAATGGAAATTGCGCGCTTTATGTCCGTGGAGCCGCTTGATTATGTCGGTCTTGGAGCATACAGATATTCAACCGTCGTGGTGGATCTTATGATTTGCCTGTGTATGCTCGCGCTGGCTCTGCCGGAGATAATCCGTGCCGTTTGCGCGCTCTTTAAGCGCGTTGTAGCACCCGAGCTTTTTACCTTGATTTCAATCGGCGCGCTTATCGCCTATACCTCCGTCGTTATGTCAAGCGGAGAGTTTAATCATATGCGCTTCGGCATTCTTTTCGGTATACAAATTCTCGTCACCGTCTATGCGGGGCTGAAAAGAACCTCCGCCGATTTTTCTGCATTCAAAATCGTGTCCAAAAACACGCATAAGCACGTTCTTATAAAAAAGCTGACACGCCAGCTTCCGCGTGAAAATATCGCGCTTGACGGCGTGATTGACGAGTACAACTCTAAAACCGCGCGTATGTTCCGCACCGCGTTTGTAAACGACTTCTTTGCCCACACCTCCCGCCCACTTGAAAATAACTTCAATAATCTGATTATTATGGGTGCTGTGGTCGGAATTGCATCGGTCACCGCCGTGATTTCCTTCTTCCTGCACGACAATTCTGCGGGCTATGCAATGCAGTCGCTCGTCCTCGTTATTCTTGTCGGCTGCCCCGCGTTTTCCATTCTCGTACATAAGCTCCCGTATAACGTCGCCGCAAAGCACGCGGCAATGGAGGAAATTGCTTTCGTTGGAGAGGGCGCACTTTACGAGGGCGCGGATTTTGACGTTATCGCATACGAGGATACCGAGGTTTTTGGTGCGGAGGACGTTACTATCTCAAAGGTTCACCTCTACGGAAAGGTTGTCAATACCGCAAAGGCAATGAAGCAAATGTACGCTCTCTTTGCCGACGTTGGAGGACCTCTCAATGTTCTTTTCTCCGCCGCCGTGGATAGCAAGGGCTCGGTTGCCACCGACCTCGTAATAGAGGCGGACGGAATTATCGGCACCGTCGACGGTCACACCGTTGCCGCGGGCACGGAGGATTTTATGCTAAAGCACGGAATAACCATTCCCGCCGACGACTATCGCACGAGCCGAAGCGCCAACGACTCCACAAGAGTTATGTACGGTGCGGAGGATGGAGAGGTCTACGTGAAATTCTTCATCCGATACTCGTTTACCGAGGAGTTCACTATGATACTCCCGTATTTGAAGGAGCAGGGAATTATCCCACTGATTTACACCCGCGACCCCAACGTGAATAACGACCTCGTAAAAACGCTCACAATGGGCGACGACGTTATCCGCGTTATGAAAAAGGACGGCGGAAAAACGACAGAGGAAAAAACCTATCGTCACCTTTCCTCGAGCATCGTAACACTCTCCGACCGCACCTCGGTTGTAAGCATTGCTCGCATTGCAAGGAAATATATAGCGCATCAGTCAAACCTCTCGGTTACAGAGCTTATTTCGATGATTGTCGGTGCCGCCCTTGCCGCACTCGTTGCGGTTGGAGGAATGATTGATGCCACCGCAATGGGCATCGTCCTCGGTATTTCGGTTTGGCAGGCGGCGTGGTGCATCGCCCTCGGAATAAGAAGCCGTATTGCCTTCAAAGCACCCAAAAATTAATTTAAGGACCTAAAGTATGTCAGACAGTAAAAATATATCCTCCGTTTTGAAATCGGTTAACAAGCCGGGAAGATACATCGGCGGAGAATATAACAGAGTAATTAAAAATAAGCTCGAGGTAAAATATCGCTTTGCCTTTTGCTTCCCCGATACCTATGAAATCGGTATGTCAAACCTCGGTGTCCGCATC
>JAZSHN010000143.1:0-2563 GCA_045533315.1 Eubacteriales bacterium
GGCACCGTTGGACGCCGTTGCCGCGCCAAAATCCTTTAAGTAAGTACAAGCGGCATCATCCAGCTCGCTGCCCAGCCATGCGTCCAGTCCTTCGATGTAAGGAACGGCTTCCATGACCTTCATACCAATGGCAGAGCCAAGGAGCTGTGCCTCGGGCTTTTTGGTGGTATTGATGCGGACAATCCAGCTTGCGCGTCTGCCCTCATCGGTGAGAAGCCCGAAGTAAGGCACGTAGCCGACGATTGAGCCCATAAGGTCGATAATGCCCGAATTGCGGTTACAGCGCGCACCGATTACAGAGTTTGCATAAACAACCGCGCTCGATTCCGCCCAGGAGAGGACGTCGCCGAATTTCGGCTTGTTGCCCACCTCGTCCATATAGCAGGCACAGGTAAAGGAATCCTTTGAAAGAAGTCCGAGCTTTTCAAGCTGGTCCTCGTAATAATCCTGCTTCGTATACATAAAGCAGTTGAACACAAGCTTTTGCAAAATATTTTGCGGAACGTTTTTATCGAGGGGACGGGGGTCAACCGAGAATTTCTGTCCCGATTTTACACCCTCCGCGATAAGCTTTTCCATAAGGTCGTAGACGGGAGCCATAACCTTTAAGCCGAACGAGGTGACAAGGTGGTTATAGTCGGAGGTGACGGGGACCATTTTCTCCGCACCGAAAACCTCTCCGTAGCGGACGAGGGTTTTCATAACCTTTGCCATAGTTTCACCGCGCTCGCCGTTATATATGGCAAGCTGCTCGTCGGTAAGAATCATTGACATAGCACATTTCTCCTTTGTTAAAATAATATCAATCCAATTATAATATATTTCGGAGGCATTGTCAACTTGATTTTTAATTTGGTTATGGACTTTTCGCGCGCCGTGTGCTAAAATAAGGTGAAGTTTTTTAAGCATCAAAGGGGTTTTTGGCAAAAATGAAGATAATCGCAAGAATATACACCGATTTTAAGGAAAAGTTCGGAATACCGCGGCAAAGCGGGATTGCAGCGGATACGGTTGGCAGAATTGTTTTCGAGCCCGAATACCGTGTACCCGAGGCATTGCGCGGGATTGAGGAATACAGCCATCTTTGGCTTATTTGGAATTTTTCGGAGGCGGAGAGGGACACGTGGAGTCCGACGGTAAGACCGCCGCGGCTTGGCGGTAACAAGCGTATGGGTGTATTTGCGACCCGTTCTCCGTTTCGTCCAAATCCGATAGGGCTTTCAAGCGTGCGCCTCCTTTCTGTGGAGGACACTGCGGACGGCAGGGTGCTTGTCGTTTCGGGTGCGGATATACTCGACGGAACTCCGATTTACGATATAAAGCCCTACCTTGCCTACACAGACAGTCATCCCGACGCGGTGTGCGGCTTTGCCGACGGGGTTATGGATTATTCGGTCGGGGTGGAAATTCCGGAGGAATTGAAAAAGGGGCTTTCCGCGGAGTATTTATCCGCGCTCGTTTCTATACTTTCGGGTGACCCGCGCCCGTCGTATAAGGAGGACGGGGAGCGTATTTACGGTATGGTTTACGGAGATTACGAGGTGAAATTTACCGTTTCGGACGGCGTGCTTTCGGTTTGTGAAATTACGAAAATACGCCGATAAATGTAAATAATTATTTGCATTAGCAGAAAGTGCAACCGTAAGTAGCGATTTTTCCAAGCCGAATGTATAGACTACGATGTCGGAGGCTGATAGAATAGAGGTAAGAAAGGAGAGCCGTTTTCGGCGCTGATTTATATGAAAAACGTTAATCTCGGAAACAATCTTTATACCTTAAGAAAAAAGCGAGGTCTTTCGCAGGAGGAGTTTGCGGAGAAAATACATATTTCAAGGCAGGCGGTGTCAAAGTGGGAGCGCGGAGAGGCATTTCCCGATACCGAAAACCTTATTGAAATTGCGGAGTTTTACGGTGTGACGCTCGACGAGCTTGTAAATAGGGTTGAGCCGTTTGACGGGCTTGACGGAGGGCATAGCGACCCCGCAGACGGTAAAAGCTCTTCTGCGGATGCGACAAGCGAGGGCGATAAGGATGCCGCGGATAAGTCAAGCGGCGACGAGGGTGACGAGGGTGATGCAGGAAAGGACGAAAAGGGTATTTCAATGAAAGCGGAGCTTCACTTTAATTGGAGCGAGCTTCCCTACCCCATTATTATTACGGCGGCGTTTCTTTTGCTCGGATTTCTTGTACCCGATGGCTTTGCGATTTTCTGGACACTTTTTATCACAATTCCGATTTATTATACGGTCGTCGAGTGCATAAGAAAAAAGCGCGTTTCGCCGTTTGCCTACCCCGTTTTTTGTGCGTTTTTATATTGCCTTTTCGGTATGCTTTTCGGGATATGGCATCCCGGCTGGCTTATATTCGTTTCAATACCGATTTTTTACACGGTTGCGGGTGTGATTGACAGGCATATCGCAAGAAAAAGAGGCGAAAGCGTATACGTCGACGATGACGACGAGGACGATTAAATAAAACAATAAAAACACCGCCCAAAGCATATTTGGGCGGTGTTTTTTTAACACGGGGTGGGGTTGTGGGAAATTATGAAGTCGGATCGTAG
>JAZSHN010000176.1:0-3823 GCA_045533315.1 Eubacteriales bacterium
AAGGTTTTCCCGTTTGTGGTATTCAAGGCTAACGGCACATTCTATGGCGCTTACCCCGCACTCTTCGGTAATACCGATACCGCCAATGGCGGCAACCTCTCCCTTATCGCTATGCACGGTGCGAGAAGCGCGGGCGATGGCGCGGTTATTCTTATGATGGCCGACTGGACCTATACCGATAATATATCCTATCCGAATATCGGTAATAACGTCGGCACCGTAACGCTTGACCTTAACGGCTTTACAATCTATGACAAGCATACCTACACGGGCGGCTTGTTCATTCTCCGTTCAAAGCAATCTCCGACCGAAAGCAATCTTGTAGTAAAGAACGGAAGCATTCTTATCGGCAACAAAAACTCGCTTATCAGCTGTATCGAGCATAGCGCGAGCATCTTTGACACCGTTCTTAATCTCACCCTGGAGAATATTAACGTCGGATATACAAAGGACGGAACCTCAAACGTTGTTTTCGTCCGCGACTACACTCCGACGAATAACCTCGGCTATAATATCACTATCAAGGGCTGTACCGTTGATATGACGAATGCGCCCGAGGGTGCAAGGCTTGTTGACCTCGGCACGGGTGCAGTCAGCGTAACTGCACAGGGTCTTACCGTAAAGGGTGATAACAACCTCGACGGCACGTCGGTAAATCCGAAGCATTCGGTAAGCTTCTATTCCGATTTTCTCTACACCGTTTACGTTCCCGCCCTCGGAGGTCTTACCTTCGTGGAGCTTGACGGCGAAAGATACACCGACCTTAATGCTCTTGACGTCGTGTTTATAGGCGGAAACGCATATTACAGGCTGCAAAAGAGGATTAACCCCTACGGCGCATACCGCAGCATCGGTCTTGAAATCGGCATTGCCTCCGACGGCACGACAGCAACCGCAAGCTGGAGCATAGGAGTTATTTCCTACGTTAAAACCGTTGCGGAGTCGGAGAATACCACGGCAGCGGCTCTTGCAAGGGATATGCTTTCCTACGTGCTTGCGACCTACCGCCATTTTGCCGCCGAAAGCGAGCAGACCGCCGAGCTTGAAGCTCTTGCAAAGGAGATTATCGGCGAAAATTACGACTCCGAAAATCTGCCGACGCCTACCGAGAAAAAGCAAAGCACAAACGGACTCGACTCCGCGGCTCTTATGATTGACGGCGCGCCCGCCTTCGTGTTCTATCCCGAAACCGACGGAGAGGGAAAGCTCCTTTACTCCGCGGAGGACTATACCTTTACGGTTGGCGGAAATAAGGCAGAGGGCGAAATTTGCACCGACGCCGACGGAAGGACCTATATAGCGGTAAGGGTAAGTGCATACCGTATGATACAGGACGTTGCCTACGCGATTGAGGGCACTGATATTTCGGGCGAATACAATCTTTCGGCTTATCTTGAATTCGCAGCCTCGGAGGGTGAAACACTTGAAAATCTCGTTCTCCGACTTATGAAATATGCAGAGAGCGCGGAAGCCTACCGTGCCGAAAATGCTTAACGGAGGTGGAAAAAATGAAAAAATATATTGCACCCAACCTTGAAATTCTTGCAATTTTAAAGGAAGATATTATTACCACCTCGGTTGGTACGGACCTGCCCGACGATAGATTGGGCACGGAGGGTCCCGTCGTCGATATTAACGAGGACGTTACCTGGAGCTACGCACATAATTAAAGGCTTAAAACGCTTGCGCCCCCGCGATTTCGCGGGGGCGCTTTTTCTTTCCGACTGAATTTTGGCTTAAAGCTCGGCTTTGGTATGGATAGCTCGGCTTGGGTGTAGATAGCTTGGCTTTTATTGGATAGCTCGGCTTTGGTGCGGATAGGTAAAATGCTCGTCCCAAAGAGAGTCAATAAAGACAAATTTAAAATAGCAAAAAACACGCCCCGACGTGGGGCGTGTTAAATTACGCGGCTGTTTATGCAAACAATAATTTACATAAACTGCGGTGCTTGGCTTGTATTAAAGGTGCGGATTAAAGCGCGGCGAGAATTTCCTCCGCCCTTTTGAGAGCCTCGTCAATCTTGTCAATATCTCTGCCGCCCGACATTGCGCTGTCGGGTCTGCCGCCGCCCTTTCCGCCTGTAACTGCGGAAACCTCGCGAAGGATATTGCCGCAATGCGCGCCTGCCGCAACGGCATCCTTGCCTGCCGCCGCTACAAAGTTAAGCTTGCCGTCGTTAACAACCGCGAGAACGGCTACTCCGTTCGGGTGCTTTGCCTTTACGCTGTCGCAAAGAGCGCGTGCCGCGTCGGGCTTTACCTCTACCGTTGCGGTGAGGAGAAGGAATTTTCCAACAGGCTTTATAGCCGAAAGAAGGCTCTCTGTCTTAATCTCCGCAAGCCTTGCATTCGCGCTTTCAAGCTCGCGCTTTGTTGCTTTAAGCTCGCCCTGTACGCTTTCCGCCTTTTTTGCGATTGCGTTGGGATTTGGAACCTTGAGCACCGATGCGGTATCGTTTATAATCTGCTGCTTTTCTTCGAGAAGTGCAAGCACACCGAGACCGGTTGTACCCTCTATTCTTCTGACGCCCGCTGCTACCGAGGTTTCGGAGATAATCTTGAAAAGACCAATCTCGCCTGTGGAGGATACGTGTGTGCCTCCGCAAAGCTCGGTGGAGGTGGAGCCTATTTTAACAACGCGAACAACGTCACCGTACTTTTCACCGAAAAGTGCCATCGCACCCATAGCGCGTGCGGAGGCAACGTCGGTTTCTGTGGTGGAGCAGCTTTCCGCACGAAGAATGTTGTGGTTTACAATTTCCTCAACGCGCGCAAGCTCCTCGCTTGTCATAGCCGAAAGGTGGGTAAAGTCAAATCTAACCCTGTGCTCGTCAACGTAGGAGCCTGCCTGCTCGACGTGGGTTCCGAGAACGGTGCGAAGCGCTGCCTGTAAAAGGTGAGCCGCGGAGTGATTTCTCTTGATTGCGCTTCTGCGGGTGGGGTTGACGGTAAGCAATACCTCGTCACCAACCTTAACAGAGCCGTTTTCAACTCGGCATTCGTGGAGGTAAATTCCGTTGGTCTTTTTGGTATCGAGAACGGTAAGCTCTGTATCACCGAGCCAAACGTTACCCGTGTCGCCGACCTGTCCGCCGCCCTCACCGTAAAATACGGTCTTGTCGGTTACGATTGTGCATTCTCCCTCCGAAACGGTGTCGACCGCCTCGTTATCCACGAAAATGGAAAGAATTTTGCCCCTGCATTCAAGGCTCTCGTAGCCGAGAAATTCGGTGGCGGGGAGATTTTCAAGGAGTGATTTTGAGCTGTCGGACCAGCCCGAAATATTTCCGCGCGCCGCACGTGCGCGTGCCTTTTGCTCGTTCATAAGAGTGACGAAGGCTTCCTCGTCAATCGAAAGACCCTTTTCCTCCGCAATCTCGCGGGTAAGGTCGACAGGGAAGCCGAACGTGTCGTAAAGCTTGAACGCATCCTCGCCCGAAATGACAGTTTTGCCCTCCGCCAAAGCGGTGTCGATAATACCGCCGAGAATGCCGAGACCCGCGTCAATTGTGGCGTTAAAGCGCTCCTCCTCAAGTCTTACAACCTTGAGAACGTAGTCGTACTTTGCCTTAAGCTCGGGATATGCGTTTTCATTCTGTGAAATAACAACCTTGCAAAGCTCCTCAAGGAACATACGGTTGATGCCGAGAAGCTTTCCGTGACGGCAGGCGCGACGGATAATACGGCGAAGCACGTAGCCGCGACCCTCGTTAGACGGAATAACTCCGTCGGCAATCATAAAGGTTGCGCTTCTGATAAGGGCGGTGACAACGCGAATGGCAACGTCGTGCTTTTTGTCCGCGCCGTAGGTCTTGCCAGCAATC
>JAZSHN010000030.1:0-14806 GCA_045533315.1 Eubacteriales bacterium
CGGGTACGGTAGCTGTTACGGTTTTCTCTCCCTCTCCGTCCTGAAGGTCGTACCCTACTATTGCTTTAACGGTGTATTCGGTTCCGTCGTCAAGACCGTCAAAAACTACAACCTCTCCTATTTCCGTACCGATGGAGGTTATAATACGGGTATCCACCACTTCTCCGTTAAGCAGAATATCAACCGTCACGCTCGTTGCGGTAAGACTCGCGTTAGCTCCGCTTACCATAAGAGAAACGCTTCCCTCTTCCGTTGTTATATTTGAAATATTTACGGTTGGGGCAGAGAGAGTCGGTGTGGTAAAGCTTACGCTGTCGGTATAGACCGCGCCTCCAAGCATAAACTCCACAACAAGGGTGTAGGTTTTTGAATAAAGCAGGTCGGAGAGCGAAATTACCGCACCTCCCTCCGCAAGAAGGCTTGAAGGCTCAAGCTCGTTTACTACCGTTTCACCGAGGAGAATTTTCGCAGCAGTTATTTGGGTGCCGTCGTTTATGCCTGCGGTGAGCGAAACGCTGTGTGAGCTTTCGTTTTGGGTTACGTTAGCTCCGAGGTAGGCAAGTCCGCTTGTGGTTTTTGCGCTTCCCTCCGTCAAGATATGTACGTCGGGATTCTTATCGCCTTCTGATTTGTATACCGCAAAGACGGCATAGCCGTAATCGGTGTTTTGGTTAAGTCCGTCGATAACCACGGGGGTGGTTGCATTAACAATGCGGGCGGAGCGTACTACGCTTCCGTTTTCGTCGGAAAGCACGAGGTATACGTAATTTCCGTAGTAATCAATCAAGCCCGATTCATCCGAAAGGTCAACGGTAAAGGAAAGCGAATAGTAGGAGCAGAGCGCAGAAACGCTTGCACTCGGGACGGTGCCGTCGCCAACGCTTATCGCAACGGTGCGATCGCCCTCCATACGAACGTCCTTAATTTCCGTACCGTCAACGTATTTTATGGCATCGATGGTGTATTCCTTAATCCCCGTAATCTCTCCGACGTTTACCTTCAAAACGAGGGTTTCCATATCAGAGCCTTCCTCGAACATATAGGACGAGTAGGTTTTTCCGTTGAGGGTAAAGGAGAGAATTTCATACTGGTCGGGGTTGTTGATATGTACGCTGACGTAGACATCCTGTCCAACCGTGGCGTAATATATTTCCTCCATTGCTCCCGCAACGCCAAGAGAGTCCTGTATTTCGTCGTCCTGCTTTACGTCATCCTTATGCGGCGGCTTTGGCAAGAGGAGTCTGTCACGGGTGCGGGAGGCGGTTTCAACGGTGTTATAGGTGTTGGATACGGTCATTCCCTCGTAGACGGGGATTTGCCCGGGTGTAATAACGGGCGGATTTACCCCTCCGCCAAGCATAGCAATAACTACCGACAAGACAATTGCAAGGCAGGCGGCAGCGGCGGATACCGAATAAATAATACTGCGCTTCATACGCGGGCGAGCGAGAAGCTGCGCTCTTTTAACTGTATTTCGCTCTATTACCTCGTCATTGATTTGAGAAAGAGCGTCAATTTTTATTTCGTCACGCCTTTTCATACGTTAAAGCCCTCCCTCTCCAGCATTGATTTAAGCGAGGCACGCATACGCGAAAGTCTGCGAAGTATTGTATTTTCGCTTAACCCAAGTCCGCGGGCAATAAGCGAAATTTTATCTGCATAGTAATAACGGCAAATAAATATGTACTCGTCGGAGGTCGTAAGCGAGGCGATAAAGGCATTGAGTATGCGCGCAAGCTCTGCCGCCTCGAGGCTTTCGTCGGCGCTTTCGCGTGCGGTGATACACTCGTCAAGCTCCGAAAGAGAAACGACAAGCTCGGAGGGAATGCGCTTTTCGGCGGTGTTCCTTCTGAATTTATCAAGTGCTAATCCGCGGGTTATTTTGGCGAGAAATGCCGAGAAAATTCGCGGCCGAGTGGGTGGAATTTTATTCCACGTGCGAAGATAGGTGTCGGAAAGACACTCGTCGCAATCATACGTGTCGTAGATAATGTTTTGGGCTATTGTGAATAGGTAAGCGCGGTATTTTGCATCGGTGACGGAAATTGCGCGTTCATCCCTCTGCCAAAACAGCTCTATAATCGCTTCGTCCGTCATTCCCGTATCAAGTGCGTTCATATTTATTTCCTTTCGTTTTGTATTCTCTACTTATAAAGCCGTAAGGAATTACAAAAACCACCACACTCAGCGAAATTTTTTAAAATTATTTTACGGAATCGAGATTTGTCCCGATTATTATTTGCGGAGAAAGGATAACCGCATCCGAAAGAGCAGTATGCTCCGAAAGATAATCGTACAAGGTACGGATTGCAAGTCTTCCCTGTTTTTCGGGGTCCTGGTAGAGTGTACAAACAAAGCTTTCCGAAGATACATTCCGCCTTACCGCATCGGTTATATCGGTGGCGACAACCTTTGTTTTATATTTTTCGTTGGCAATTATATCCAAAACGGAATCCGAGCCTGCGGTAGCGAGATATATTCCGTCGGGAGTAAGCTCCGAGGCGAGGGAACGAAATATTTTTTCGGCAATCTCTGCATCGTCTTCGGTTTCAAAGCAGCCCATAAAGCAGCAGCCGCGTGCCTTTACCGCCGCTTCAAAGCTTTTCGCCTTTTGAAAATGCTCTGCATTGCTCTTGCTTCCGATAAACACAGCCACACGTGCACCGCTTTTTAAGGGTAAGAAAAGCATTTGTGCAGCCATTTCACCCGACCTTTGCGAGTCGATGCTTATAGAGGCAAGGGGGTTTATATCATTCGACGGCAGAGTGCCGATTGTAACCGTGGGAATTTGTGACTTTGCCAATTCGGCAAGGACATCCTCCATCCCCTCGTGATAATAGTCGGTAATGATTATTCCGTCAACTCCGTCGTTGATAGCCGACCGTATTTTGTCCACGTAGTCGGTCGCCGAATACGGATTATTTACACGGTAAAACGTACCCTCCACGTTATAGTCAAGCAGTCTGTCAAGCTCGCTCACAATCCCTTTTTCCAAAAAGGCATAAAAGCTTTGCCATGCGGTGGGAATTATCACACCGAGGTTTATGGGAGCGCGCGCAAGGCTTCGCGCCAGCTTATTCGGGCGGTAGCCAAGCCTCTGTGCCGTATCGAGAATTTTGGTCCGAAGCTCGGCACTTACGCCGCTTTTGTTATTCAAGGCTCTGTTTATAATCGCACAGGAAACGCCAAGCTCGTTTGCTATATCCTTTATCGTTACTCTTTTACCGTTCATAGTATCCTCCGTATAAGACGTTGGTCGTTATAATTTTAACATATATGCGGCGGTATGTCAATCGCTTTTAGCCTCCTAACATTTTTTAAAAAAGGTATTGTAAAACGTTTTACACCGTGCTATAATATAACCGAACAAGATCGAGAAAATCGGTAGGAGGTGATTTATACGGTTACGGAGGAAAAATTCGGTATTGCACCCGAAAGGGATTCGATACTCAACAAAATCGTTGCGCTTTACATAGGAAAAAGCAACTTTATCGCCTTTGGAAAAAAAGGGTATCTTTCCGAGGATAAAAGCATCAAGCCGTACAGGTGCGACGGGACGGTTATGATTCCCGTACCGTTTTTTTACAAGGCTTTTGATTTGGAAATCAATCCACCCCGCGAATCCGAATATGCGGATATAGCCGAGCTTTGCAAGAGCCTTTCCCTTTGGTACAGTGTAGAGGAAAACGGACTTATCATAATATCTGCAGAAAACCTCGGCAAGGAGCTTGATTGGATTAACAACACACGCCTTATGCGAAATATTCCCGAAAGCTTCATTTTCGACGACACCGACGGTGAGGAAATGCTCTCGCTTATAAAATCCCTTCATCCCGATAGGGGTCATCCAAGGCTTATATTCACGGGCGAAAGGCTTGCGCGGATAAAAAAGGAGATAGAAGCTCCCGGCGGCGACAGGGTTTACAAGGCACTTTTCGCAAGACTTAAGGAAAGTGCGGATGCCTTTCTTTATGAGAAGCCGTCGGAATATGAGCTTCGCGACGGAATACGCCTCGGCTACGTTTGTCAGGAAAACTCGCGCAGAATGCTTACGCTTGCGCTGATTTACAATCTCACCGAAGAGGAAAAATATGCAAAAAGAGCATATACGGAAATGCTTTATTCGGCAAGCTTTCCGGATTTTAATCCGTTCCACTTTCTCGACGTTGGGGAGATGTGTGCGGGGCTTGCCCTTTCCTATGACTGGCTTTACGAATATATGTCGGAAAAGGAGCGCGAGCCGATAAGAGAAGCCATTTTAAAGAAGGGTATATACCCCATTAACGAGGATTTCGAGGATTTACCGAGGCGGCGCTCCTGGAATTGGAGAGGCGAGCTTGCCGACAACTGGCGTTTCGTTATAAGCGGCGTTGGAATAGGTGCGCTTGCGATTTTAGACGAGCTTGAGGGCGAGCATCTTTCAAAAGCAAAAAGAGCCGCCGAGCAAACGCTTTACGACATTCGCCGCTCATTAAGCCTTTTTGCCCCCTTCGGTGCATACGAGGAGGGAGTCGGGTATTGGTATTACGGTATGAAATATTACTGTTACCTTATGGCTTCGCTTATCAGCTCAACCGGCAGGGACTTTGGATATACCGACATCACGGGAATGCGATTTACAAACCGTTTTCTTATGGCTATGAACGGACCTGTATCCACGTTTGATTATCACGATTGCGATACCGGAAAAAGCAATATTCCGCCGGAGATGATGTTCCTTGCGGACATATTTAATCAACCAGAGGAGGCAATACCTCGCATCAACATTATTCTTTCCGACGAAAAATACGATGCATACCGCATAATTTCGGATTTTTACGCTTACAATCCCGACACTATGGCGGATTTGGGAGCGTTACATTCAACTCCGTCGGATATTTACCTTCCCATTGCGGAGGTCGTTTCGATGCGAAGCGACGTTTCAAAAAATGCCCTTTGGCTCGGATTTCACTGTGACGACCCAATCGGCGGCGAGGGTCACGACCACATGGATGCGGGCACGTTTGTGCTTGATGCTCTCGGAGAAAGCTTTTTCTTCGACCTTGGGCGTGACGACTACAATCTTCCGAATTATCTCAACTGCTACCGTGTCAGAGATGAGGGGCACAACGTTGTCGTTTTTAATCCCGACGCGGGATACAGTATGCAGTGGGGCGGAAATGCCCGTATTACGGAGCAATGCTTTTCGGGCGGCGTATCCTTTGCCATTGGGGATTTATCAAGCGCATACAGAAAGGATTTCGGAATAAGCTCTTTCAAAAGAGGAGCTATGCTTTTGAAAAGGAATGGCGTTGCCGTTATTCAGGACGAAATACGCCTTTCGGGGCGTGCCGAGATTTATTGGTTCGCGCACACGCGCGCCGACATCGAAATTTCGGAGGATGGCAGGTCGGCTGTCCTTTACCAAAACGGCAAAAGGCTTTTCGCAAGGATATTAAACGGAGCAGGCGGAAAATTTTCGGTAATGAAGGCAACGCCGCTTCCCCTCTCTCCCGTAATACCCGGTCAAAGGACAAACGAGGGAATAAAAAAGCTTACGGTAAGGCTTGAAGCCGAAGGGTGCGTCGACCTTTCGATTGCGTTTTCGGTAAACGAAGGCTTTCAAACAAACTGCACGCCGCTTGACGGCTGGAAAAATATCAAAGGAGATTAACAATGCTTGACAGAAAAAGGATAGAAAACGAGATAGATTTTTGCCTTTCCCGCATTGACAGGGGGCTTGACAAATTCAAATATTCATATTTTCCCACAGAGGACGTAAAGCATAATTACAAGGCGCTCTACAACGGCGGCTGGACGGGCGGATTTTGGTGCGGTATGCTTTGGCTTGCATACGAAATAACCGGTGACGAAAAGTACAAGGAGGTTGCACAGTCGCACCTTCTTTCCTACCGTGAGAGACTTTTGAACGATTTCGATTTAAGGCATCACGATTTGGGCTTTGAATACTCGCTTTCCTCGGTTTCGGCGTACAAGGTTGCGGGAAGCAAAATCGGACGGGAAAACGGCCTTACCGCCGCGGAGATGCTTTTGCGCCGATTTGAGCCGACGGGCGGCTTTATCAAGCCGTGGGGAGAGATGGACGACCCGGTTGAAAACCGTATGATAGTAGATACGTATCTTAATCTCCCTCTCCTTTTTTGGGCGAGCAACGAAAGCGGAAACCCGAAATACAGGGATATTGCCTGCACACACCTCAAGAATACGGTTGACGTCCTCGTGCGTCCCGACGGGCGCGCATATCACACCTACCTTATGGACCTCAATTACGGCAATCCGATAATGCCGGTTGTCGACCAGGGATATGCAAACGATTCGGTTTGGTCAAGAGGACAGGCGTGGGTAATTTACGGTCTTGCTCTCGCTTATTCTTATCTTAAGGAGCAAAAGCTTTTTGACGTGCAAAGGGCGGCAACAAACAAGTTTATCGAGCTTTTACCAAGCGACAGCGTGCCCGCGTGGGATATGGTTTTCACCGACACACGCACTTTAAAGGACACGTCCGCTTCGGCAATTGCGGCGTGCGGTATGCTTGAAATGAACAGACTTTTACCCAATCATTCGGATGCAAGCAAATGGGCGGAAAAGACGGACGAAATGCTTCTTTCGCTCATGGAGGGACACACGACGAGGAATATAGACAGCGACACAAGCGCAATTCTTATTCACGGCACGTCCTCCGTAAGACACAATATGGGAATTAACGCAAGCCTTATTTACGGGGATTATTACTATCTCGAAGCATTGGTAAGGCGGCTTAAGCCCGATTGGAATAAATATTGGTGATTAAGATGCTTTTTGATACAGAAAAGGAGCGAAAATTTCGTGCCAATCTCCTTAATGCGGAGAATACGGTGGGCGGCTGTCAAAGGCGATTTGAAATTAAGGACTATATCCCCGGTCAGGTCATATACAACCTCGGAGAATACCCCGCGCCGTTTTCAATTCGCCCAACCGAATACGATTACGAGCTTATCAAGTCGCTTTCCGAAAAGGGCGTAGGTCTTATACAAATTCACGAGGAGTGGAACGACTCTATGCGAAGGCTCGGCGCGGATAAATTTTCCTCTCACGACCCACAGGGACTTCGGGAATTTATTTCGCTTTGCCACAGCTTTGGAATCAAGGTTATTCCGTATATTTCCTCCGGATTTTTCGACGTACGCGACCCGGATTTTACCGAGGATTTTTGCCCGCGCCAAAGGCTTTCACTCGATTCGTCATATTACAGATACCGTATGTGCGACCCCGCCTCTCCCGAATGGAGGAGCTATCTTCTCGACAAGCTGGAGCGGTTACTTTCGGAATATGATTTCGACGGTGTTTTCAACGATATGGGCTTTCCCGTGGATTACTCCCAAAAAAACGAGGGCTACCTCGATTACGACCCGTATCTTGACGAGCTTCTTTCGGATATTTACAGCCTCGTAAAGCGGGGCGGAGGTATTGTAAAGATACACGAGGGTACGTGCCTTTGTCCGAAAACCACCCAAAAATGCTACGACTACCTTTGGATTGGCGAGGGGGTACGAAGCCTTGACAAAATGAAGAAAATTGCGGAATTTGAGCCATACGTAGTGCCCTGCCCCGATTTTCGCTTTATGTCAAGAGAGGACGAAAACTCCTTTTATACCGGATGTATCGGGCTTATGCAATTTCCGCTTCGAGTAGACGGCAGACCAATAACCGGAGAGCGGGCTGCCGTGCCGGGGGTTGAATATATTTACAATCCGCAAAACGACGAGAAGCTTCATTTTGACAAGGTAAAAAAATGGTATGAATCCCACCCGAAAGGCCCGCACGTATACAGCGAATGGTCGGCAATTCCCGACGATACCGTAATGCGCGACAAGTGGCTTGAATACCTTTCGCTTTACCGTCCGATGGTTAAAGACGGAGGTACGGCGTTTATTAACGTTGAGGGAGGACGCCTTTTAAACGGGGAAAAGGCAGACGATATTATAATTTCGCTTTTTGTAAACGACGAAAAATACCTCACAGTCACGAACCTTGGCAAAACAGAACGGACGGTCGATTTAAGCTCAAGCTGGGTTGACAGAGAAACGGCAAGCGTGGTAAATTCGGTCAGCTTAAAAGCCGGTGAAATCAAGTTTTTGGGAGGAATCGGGACTTGATTTTAGATTTTTTCAGGGCGGCGTATACCGAGATGTGCGATTCGTTTATAAGCAATCCGATTGCACAGGCAATAGGCTTTATTTCTCTCGTTTTATCGCTCGCCTCCTTTCAAATGAAAACACGGGGCGGTATACTTTTTTTACAAATGCTTGCGAGCCTTACCTGTGCGTTTTCGCTCATAATGCTCGGTGGTCTTTCGGGAGGTATTCTCGACCTCGTGGCTTTTTCGCGGACACTCGTTTTTTCCCTTTGCGACAGGTATAAATGGGCAAAAAGCAGTCTTTGGCTTCCGTTTTATTTCGTGCTGATTATTGCTGTTGGCATTATCACCTGGGACAAGGGCGGCATTGGCTCGCTTTTTGCCATATTGGGGACGCTTTTATCCACGGTTGCGCTTTATATGAAAAAGGAGCGCCTTATGCGAATAGTATCGCTTTTCGTCGGACCGTGTTGGATTATTTACGGAATGATTTATTCCTCCTGCTTCGGGATACTTAACGAGCTTATCGCAATGACGTCTATAATAATCGCTCTCATAAGAATGAGAAATTTAAAAGAAGCTTCGGCGAAAAAGCAAAGCCGATAAAAGAAAAACGCCCCAAAATCGGGGCGTTTTGTTATGCTTTGCCTCCGTATATCGGAAGCGGGGATAATTTATCATTTGCGCTTTACAATCGCGTAGCCGCATCTGTCAAGCAGCCACCACGCATCGTCAAGAAGCTGATAATCGTATTTTATCTTATCCTTTGCCTCCTCGGCGACGCCGTCACGCTCTGCGGTCATTTTTCTGAATGTCACAAGTCCGTCAAAGGTGGTAAGATTTCCGTGGCGACGCATATCAAAGCGTTTGCCGTCGGTGTACTTTACCCTTCCGTTTTGAGTAACCGTTTCGTCAAGTATTTGTGAGATTGTAGAGGGGATAAAGCCCTTGCTTATCATAAAGGAGTTCCAACGCAGATGCTCCTGAACGGCAAGGTTACGCCTTCTCGAATACGGGAAGTCGAGCGTGTAGGTGAATATCGGCTTTTCAAGCACGCGAGGAAGCGCAGATTCGGTCGGGCGGTCGTCTCCCGCGTAGATTGCAAAATACTCGTCCGCGGTAAGGGGGGTGATACCCTCGGTGTCCTTTCTGCAATAATCAAGCCCCATCATTTGAAGCTTTGAACGCAGGGAGAGTATTCCGTAGAGATTTGACTCCCTTTGTATTTGCGAAAGGCGGGCATACCATTCGTATTCAACGCGCTCCATAACATCGGAAAGATACTTTTCGTCGACGGTGATATCCGAATTTTCGCTCATATCGTATTCTATCGTATGGCTTGCGCTTCTGGCGTGGGTCATACGCTCAAGCTCGTCACCGTAGATACGGTCAATATTGAACACTGCCTCCTCGTCGTTTCCGATAAAGAAGCAATTACGCTCGCCAATGAAGGTTTCTTCCTTTCGCCATTTGTTTGCCTTTACAAAGATTACGAGGTTGGAAAGTCCCCATTCCTCGCGCTTTTCAACGAGCTTTTGCGCCATATCAATATTTTCAAGATCGCTGCCAAAGGCGATAACAATAAAGTTGAGGTCGCGCGGGCGGCTTACAATATCGTAAATCCTGTTGTAAAAATCGGCAGAGCTTATATCGAGGGTAAGAAAGATTTCGTTTGCGGGTGCATCGGGAAGCGGAAGATAATCCTCCTCCCTCGCGTTTTTCATTTCGTTTCTGTAACGGAAATAATTGTGATTAAGGTTTTTGTTGTTTCTTGCCTCCCCCTTTTCAAGAAGGTAGTAGTTTATCTGCTTGATTTTGGGATCCTTTCCGTTTTCGGAGGCGGTGATGAGCTGATTGTTCGCAACCGAGGTGAGAAAAATCTGCTGATTTGCTTTACCGAAGCCGAGGAAAAGACAATTTATATTTACGTCGGGGTGCACGAGGGAGGTTTTGTAATCGATATGCTCCTCGGTCATAAACTGTGTAATCGGATAACGCTCTATAAAATCAACAGCAATTTTACGGTAGCGGTTAACGTAGCTGATGCATCCGCCCGCAGATGAAACTATATCGCTGTATACGCCCTCGTATTTTGCATCTCCGAAAACAAACACCTTTAATTCGCGGAACAAAACCCTTCTTTCGGCGTCATCGGGGCTATCAATCCTGTTAACGATTTCGCGGCAAAGACGAATATTATCCTCGTCGTTACCCATATTCAGTATAACAATGCACTCGCGCTCAAAATGATGGATAAGCGAAAAAATTCGGTTAAGCTGTATCTCCTCGCGCGCGACGTCAGCAAAGAGGACGTTCTCCATATAGAGAGCAGTACATTCCTCCTTTGAAAGTCGGGAAACAAGGATTTTATTACGTTTTTTCTCGCTGCGGTATATTGTTTTGTTTTGGTCGTTATTGCCAAATATGTAAACCGTGCTTTTGCCGTTCATGGCGCAGGAAAGACTTTTTAAGCCAACCCAAAGGTGCTGTGACACAAGCGAAAAGGTAAACAAAAGCGCATTTAGACCAACAAGAGCAAAGCATATATAAACCGTGACGGCATACATAGTGTTGCTTTGCATTAAGGCGGCAATGCTCGGACGGTCATATTTCAATACGACAAGCTCAATTATCGATTTTATGGCATCGAAAAAGGCATCAAGGGCGTTGCCCTTTCCATTATAATAATGTCCGATCCAATAAAGAGGAACGGCAATTATGTATATTATCGCACATTTGCCGTTTTTAAAGCCTCGCACGAAGCTTATGCGCTCGGCACGGGTGCGAAAAACCACGTTAAGCAGTACATAAAGCGCCTCTATCGCGAGAAGTGCCAGACAAACCGCGGTTACAACGTTATAAATCATATTCTAACCCTTACCTTTCTTACAAAGGATAAACAGCTGTTGTGTTTATGTGTAAATGATTGTTTACAATATAAGTCTTTAAGTCTACAAAACTTGACACGGGGTGGGGTTAATCGCCAAGATTGTATTTGCGAATAAAGTAGGACGGGGTGCAGCTCCACGCGTGGCACATACTGTTAACCTTTTGGTCGCCGTATGGTGAAAAGTCGGGGTCATCGGGAACATACACCTCAAAAAACGTATCCGCACCAAGCTCTATCATTCCGCCCCAAATTTGCTTGATATATTTTTCCGCCTCCTCAAAAAGTTCGAGCTTTGTCAAAGCAAGAAGAACGTAATGGTGCATATAGGGGGTAAACGGCTTTAGACTGTCGGTTGAGTTAAGCGCGTGCAGAAGCACTTCTTTTCCCTCCTCCTCGTCAAGCACGCCGCCGAGAATCATCCAGACGGTTGAATGCACGCTGTATTGTAGGCTGTCGCGGGAGTTAATAAATGCCTTTTTTTCAAAATCAAAGAGATTGAGCACAGCCTTTGTCCTTCCCTCTGCAAGCATAGAAACGTAGTAAGGAAGCGCATCAAGCATCTCTGCCTTCATCAAAGCATTACACCAAAGGTCAAGCGTGTAAAGATAGACACCATGGAGGGCGGTCATTTTTTCAAGTCCCCTACACCAATCTATAAAGACGTCGCCGTCGTCGGGCGTTGTCATAAATCCCTCTGCATCAAGTGTTGAAATTGCGGCATCAACTATTCCTTTTGCTGTTTCGTATAGATCGCGGAAGGCT
Source organism: Eubacteriales bacterium (assembly GCA_045533315.1). Classification (GTDB taxonomy): domain Bacteria; phylum Bacillota; class Clostridia; order Oscillospirales; family CAG-272; genus UBA1740. The sequence goes on from JAZSHN010000030.1 coordinate 11,769, forward strand.
TCAATATCGCCCGAATGCTCGAAATAATCGCATAAAGAGCAGACGTAGAGCAAGGAATAATCCTCGAGAAACCAGCTTCCGCTTTCAAATTCGGGATATTCGTAAAGAAATCCGGGCATAAAGCCGTATGAATTTCTGTCGGTTGCTGCAAAAAGATACAGACATCTTTTTACAATATCGTAATTGTTAAAGGTATAATAATTTGCAAGCGCCTCAAGCCTTAAATCACCAATCCAAAGACGTCTGTCGCGCTTTGGTCCGTCCTCAAACATACGTTGCATACAGTTTTTAAGAGTGTTTACGGCAACCTCGTCAATACGCTTCATAAGCGGGTCGGAAATTTCACAAGAGATAAGGTTGTTCATATTCGCGCTCGACGTGGCTTTGAATTCAAAGGCGGAAAGCTCCAACGGCTTTGGCGTGTATTTTACCGTGATACGAATAAATCTTGCTGCGTAGCGGCGAGAAAGCTCAAACCTGCCCGGGAAATCAACGTTTACGACCTCCTCCTGAAGCCAAGAGGCAGAGAGCCAACCGTTATAATCATCATAATTGTCTTCAAGCTCGCGCTCCACCTCGCAAAAACGAATTACAAGTCTTACGGGAGCATCGATATATTCCTTTACCTTTTTCATAACAAATGAAAAGTATCCGACGTAATGATTTCCAAGATCGATAACGATGCTGTCGCCCTTGTTAAGCACCGCGCTATTTGGCTTTGGCTTTATTATTGCTTCGTTGATTTTCGGGATATATTTTTCTGCCTTTTCAAGAAAAGTCCCTTTCATAGCTACCTCACAATGCATTTTACCCTTAAATTATAACATATAGCGGTTAATTCGTCAAGAAAAATTGCCCAAAAGGCAAAAGACCCATCGATTAGGATGGGCCTTTGTTTTAACCGAAGCGCTCAAAATTTGCCAACCAAGCCGCGGCGTTTACAACGTAGCGGTCTGTGCCCGCGGTATCCCATTGGCAGTAAAGCCTTGTATATCCGCCGTCAACAATCGCGCGACAGCCGTCCGAGTCGTAGAATGCGGCAATAACCTGCCTGTTTGAAGAATAAATAAGCGGATTAAGTCCATTTCCGAGGTCAACCGTGGCTATGGTTGTACCCTCGTAAAAGTTCACAATTCCTGTTGTTATATAATGATTTGCGATAATTCCCGGCATGCCGTATGTAGGCTGGATATTCAACACCCTGCCACCGCGGTTATTTCCGTGCATTTGCGAGGCAAAGAGGGCATTTATAATTGGGTTGACATCTTGGAAATAGGGCTCCTCCTCTCCCATAAAATAAACTCCGTTACCCGCAAGGAAAAAATCCTTTATAAGATTAAGATATTTACGGTCAAGGCGAGGCTCCTTGTCAGCGAGAATCCAAAGCTGTGTCTTTTCAACCGATAATGTCTCCTCAAATTCCGCGAAATTCGGGACCCTTCTGTATTCTATTACCGAGAAGCCTTTTCTTTTAAGGGCGTTTATCGGATCATTGAGATTAAATTTTCTTGATACAGCGCCAAGATTAAGTATAACAACGGTATATCCCTCGTATGCTCCGTCGCGGGCAAGGTCGTATTGACTTCCCTGCGGATTTCCGTGCTTGTCGGAGGTTGCTCCGGGTATATTGCTCGTTCCTGCCCAATCGTTATATGGGCTTTTCACAGCGGTGGAATAATCAAGCTCCAGCTCCCGACAATACAAACAGTCGATTTTGAATGGCATATCAGGGGTGCATTTACCGTCGTTTCCGCACGAGCATCCGCCAAGCAGTCTGCCTCCGCAACCCGAGCAAGGAAGAAGATTGTTGTGAGAATAAAAATCCTTTTGCTTCACATTAGAAGGGAGTGCCTTGTATTCCATAGGTGTTAAATCAGCAAAATTTACAACCTCATAGTCCGATCCGTAGGTCTTTAGCTCTATACCGAAAATCCGATCTGTTTTTCTGCATTTTGCTTTTAAAGTTTTATATACCGACATAAATTCCTCCATTGATAATTGTATTTTCGCTTATATATAGTATAACACACCGCACATACGACAGTCAATGTGCTTTGCTTTCAATTATAAAACAACGGTTTTGTGCATTTTTCGCAAAAGAGAGAAGTTTTATAATTAAAATGGTGTTTATCACAGTATGAATTGGCATCATATAGCATTGTAAAATTCGTCGTGTCCGACCGACGAACAGCGAATTAACAGTCGCTTTCGCGCAGCGGAACCGGTCACCGTTTGCATAGCAAACATCACGCAGTGAGTAGCCCATTCGGGGGCATAAGAAAAAGGACTCACACTTTCGTGCAAGTCCTATGGCTCCCCGAACTGGTGCTCCAAGAGTTCGCTGGCGAACTCGAACCAAGCAGGCTTGGTATTCAATCCTGCGTAAAGAGTGAGCCAACAAAAAAACCACGCCGTTTGGCGTGGTTTCTCGTTGGCTCCCCGAACTGGGCTCGAACCAGTGACATCATGATTAACAGTCATGCGCTCTACCGACTGAGCTATCGAGGAATATTAGATTTTAGAGCGCAGTCATGCGCACATCCCTCCACCGTCGCATATTCGCCGCTTCGCCTTCGCAAGCTTCGGTTCGCTTGCTCCTTGCTTTGGGCGGTTTCGCTTCGCATAAACCGTCGTTTAGACGCTTTCTGCTCGCTACGACTGAGCTATCGAGGAATATTTATTGTGTTTGTTTTCTGTCGGTAGAAAACAAACCACCCTTCGTTTTGCGAGGGTGACGGCTGCGGTACTTTTTCAAATATCCACAGAAAACCGAATAAAGGATTAGAAAATGAAACTATGCGAAGCATCATTTGCTTTTTGAGTTTAGGATTGAACTTCTGTTCAAGCCCTCGGTCAATTAGTATCAGTCAACTGAACACATTACTGTGCTTACATCTCTGACCTATCAAACTCGTAGTCTACAAGTGACCTTACTCATTTAAAATGATGGGATATCTCATCTTGAGGTGTACTTCACGCTTAGATGCCTTCAGCGTTTATTACATCCGTACGCGGCTACCCGGCTATGCCCTTGGCAG
>JAZSHN010000058.1:0-7534 GCA_045533315.1 Eubacteriales bacterium
CATTCCGACACGGAGCATCGGGGCGGTACGGCTATAGAAAATGAGGGTGTTTATTTCAATGAGCCTTTCGGTCAGCGGCGCTTTTGCATATAACGGCATCGGGGATTCGGTTTACTTTTTTATTCCGAACAAACGTCCCTACCCCGTTTATCTTCGCGGCCTTTTGGAAAGTCCCGAATTTGCCGAGTCAAATCTTGCCTGTCCGATTTGTATCGGGCGTGATTTAGACGGCTCTGCGGTTGTTTGGGATTTAAAGGATTTACCGCACGCACTCGTCGCAGGAGCAACGAGTACGGGAAAATCGGTATTTCTTAACACGCTCGTGTTAAGTATACTTTTTAAGGCAAAGCCGAGCGAGGTAAAGCTTATTCTCATCGACACGAAGCAGGTTGAGTTTGGAGGCTATGCGGGTATACCCCACCTTCTTACGCCTGTTATCAGGGACACAAAAAAGGCGGAAAGCGCGCTGGCGTGGGTTATCGAGGAGATGGAGCGCCGTTACGAGCTTTTCTATAAGCTTGGAGTAAGTAATATTGACGAATACGGCAAAATGCAGAAAAGTGACCCGTCTATCGGCGAGAATATGCCGAGGATTGTTGTGGTTGCGGACGAAATTCAAGACCTTATGCTACATTCAAGGGAGTCGTTCGAGAGCCTTTTGATGAGTATTCTCAAAAAGTCAAGGGCGGCGGGAATACATCTTATACTTGCTACGCAGCGTCCGTCGGTTGACGTTATCAGCGGCACGCTGAAGGCGAATATTCCGACAAGAATTGCCTTTAAGACCGCGACCAACGCCGATTCGCGCATTATTCTCGATCAATCGGGTGCGGAGTCGCTTCTCGGTGGCGGCGATATGCTGTTTTTCAATCCGAAAGCGCTTTCCCCCATTCGTCTGCAGGGCGCATTTGTGAGCTACGGAGAGGTGGAAACGGTTGTTAACAGCATTAAGGACAGCGTCAAGTCCAGAGAGTCCTTTATCGACGAGCTGCTTTTCGATGCGGTGGAGCTTGCCTTTGCCCTCGGGGGAGCTTCAACCTCGCTTATTCAGCGGAAATTCTCCATTGGCTACGGCAGGGCGGCAAGGCTTATAGACGCTATGTATAATCTTCACATTATATCCGGGGCTAACGGCGGAAAGCCGCGAGACCTGCTTATTACCTACGACGAGTGGGAGGATATTAAGGAAAGGCTTGAAAATGAAGAACAGAATTAATCATATAGCCTACCGCTGTCCCGAATGTGCGACGGCTACGGTGGGACTTGTAGGCGGGGTGGAGTCGCTTGGCGACCTTGTAAGGCTTAAATGCGAGTGCACAGGCTCTGCGCTCGATATAAAAAAGGAGCGCGACGGAAGGATACATATTTCGGTGCCCTGCATTTTCTGCAAGGATAACCACGGCTACAGGCTTTCGCCCGATGTGCTTTCGCGCGAGCAGGTGACGAAGCTCGGCTGTCCGTTTTCGGGTATGGATATTGCCTTTATCGGCGACGGAGAGGCGATACAGCCCGAGCTTGACAGGACGGCGGAGGAGCTTTCCCGTATAATGGCATCGCTTGAGGCGGAGGAGGTAAAGGACATTCAGCCGCACGACGTTGACGAGGCGGACTGCCCGCCCGACCCCGCAATATACGACACAATCAATTTCGTGGTGCGCGACCTTGAGGCGGAGGGGGCGGTTAAATGCCCCTGCAAGGGCGGAAAATACGGACTTCGCTTTACCGATACGGGTATGCAGGTTTATTGCGAGAGCTGTGGCGCGAGCTATGATTTTTATTGCCTTTCGCCGAGTGTGGCAGAGGAATACCTTTCGCTTTCCGAGATTGTTTTGAAATAAAAAACGGGCAAAATTGCCCGTTTTACCCGTGTTTTTTTAACACGGGGTGCGGTTAATTGGTTTTTGAGATTTATTTTGCCTGCCTACTGCTGTAATATTTGAAGGACTTTCGTCTTTAATATTTTGATAGGTTACAGGCTGTAATATTTTAAAAAGCCGCGGTAGATGCCCTCGGCAAACAGCTGTGGCTCGGTTGCCATTAGGTAGGCGTCTCCCTCGTTGGTTATAAAGCCCATTTCAACAAGGACGGCGGGCATATTTGTGCGACGAAGGACGTAAAGCCCCGGGCGCTCAATCACACCGCGGTTGCGAAGTCCCGTAAGGGCGGTCATTTCGGTGAGAATATCCTCTGCAAGTCCGTTTGCCACGCGCGAGGCGGTGGAATAAATCAGTGCCTCGCTTCCGTTTGCGGAGGAATTGGCGGCGGCGTTAGTGTGGAGGGAGAGAAAAATATCCGCGCCCCATTCGTTTGCCTGTCTTACTCTTGTCGTAAGACTCGTGGAGTTGCTCGTGCCGAGGACGGTGTCCTCCGTCGGGCGGGAAAGCCGTACCTCGAAATTCCGGTTTGAGCGCATAAGATTGTAAAGTCGAATGCCCACGTCGTAGGTGATGTCCTGCTCGTACAGACCGTTACCCTCGGCACCCGTGTTAAAATCTCTGGGATTATGCCCCTGGTCAATGTAAACTTTTATACTCATTTTGCCTCCGTACATTTTACTGTTTACAGTATATGCGGCAGATGGCTTTTCGTGAATTTTCGTTTTGGAGCTTGTTATGAAGGATATGCAAAGGCTGTTAAGCTTTATACGCCGTGCGGTTGACGATTACGGTATGATAGAGGACGGTGACAAAATTGCCGTCGGTATTTCGGGGGGAAAGGACTCGCTTGCGCTTCTTGCGGGACTTGCCCAAATGCGGCGGTTTTACCCCAAGAATTACGATATTGTCGCAATCACGGTCGATATGGGCTTTGAGGGGCAGGACTTTTCGGAGATAGAGGAATTTTGCCGCAGATTTCACGTTGAATACAGAATTGTGAAAACCGAGATAGCCAAAATCATTTTCGACGTCAGACGGGAGCCAAACCCCTGCTCTCTTTGTGCAAAGATGCGGCGCGGCTCGCTTCACGAGGCGGCGGTTGACGCAGGCTGCAACAAGGTTGCGCTCGGTCACCATTTCGACGATGCGGTGGAAACCTTTATGATGAATTTGTTTTTTGAGGGGCGGCTTGGCTGCTTTTCGCCCGTATCCTATCTTTCAAACAGAAAAATAAAGCTTATTCGTCCACTGCTCTACGCCACCGAAAAGGACGTTAAATATTTCGCAAGACGGGCAAATTTACCCGTTTTGACCTCGCTTTGCCCCGAGGACCACGCAACCGAAAGAGAAAATATGAAAAATTTGCTTTCGGAGCTTGAAAAGACAAATAAGGGGATAAAGCATAGAATTTTTAACGCGATGTGTAAGGGCGAGATTGATGGGTTTAAGTTATAGCCTTCTCTCACAAGAGATGGCTTATTTACCTCATCCGTCACCTGCGGTGACACCTTCTCCAAGGAGAAGGCTTGATTTAGATAAACGATTATATAATATAAGGAGAGAAAAATGAAAAAGGCTGTTTTGATTTTGGTGGTAATTTGTATGCTGCTCCTTGTTGGTTGCGACAGGGGGCGGGAGGATAATTTACCGACCGATCCGATTGAGTTCGGCTTTACAGACGGGGATTTAGAGGAGATATTTTTCGAGGATATCGAGGGGGATTTGCTGATTGATTTGAGCGCAAACACCGAGATAAGGGCGATTTTATCGGGGCTTTGCTACACGGATGGCGAGGCGACGGTTATGCCGAGCGAGGGCGGAAGATATTTCATTTCCTTTGGAGGAAAGGCATTCACGGTTTTTGCAGATGGCGCGGTGTGGTATGACGACGGTGTAAATGCACCGAAAAGCGTTATTCTTTCGGATTCGGGGCTCTCCTATCTTAACGGGGTGACGAGTGGGGAGGCTTTCGCGCTTTGCGGGTATAGCGAGGATGCGGAAATCAAGGTATATAACGATAAAAATTTGGTGGCGGAAATTACCGATAATGCAGAATTTTTGGCAAATCTTAACGAAGTTAAGGTTATAAAGCTTTTGAACGGGGGAGATTACCTTCTTTCAGAGGTGGATTACAGCATAAAAATCGGCGAGGAAACGATAAAGGTTTACGGAGATTTTGTCAAGCTTGGCGAGGAGCTTTTCGCGATTTTGGAGGGGGATTTTGATTTCCTTTCCGACTTTACGTACAAGTCGGATTCGTCGGGATTTTTGCCGTGGGTTTGATTATATTTAACGACTTCACAAGAAAAACGACTTGTGGGGTCGTTTTTTTGTTACATTTAACGACAAAAATTGACTACATTTTGATTGACAATATTCGAAAGTAATGGTATAATGTGTATAAGGCGAAATATTTTTTAAAAAAATAATAAATTATTCAAAAAAGAAAGGAAAAACAAATGAAAACAAAGTTTTCAAGAAGAATACTTGCATTCGTGCTTGCGATTTCGCTCGTAGTGCCGATGCTTGTGTTCAACGTTGATGCGGCGACGGGAACATGGACGCTTGTTACTGATGCTTCCGAACTCGTAGCAGGTGATCAGGTTATCATTGCTGCAAAGGATTACAATGTTGCAATAAGTACTACACAGAACTCCAACAACAGAGGACAGGCAACAATTGTAAAAACTAACAATACCGCTACATTCAACGAAGATGTTCAAGTTTTAACGCTTGAAGAAGGTATCACGACCGGCACATTCTCATTTAACACCGGAAGCGGTTATTTGTACTGTGCATCTACTTCTTCAAAAAACTATTTAAGAACACAAACTACAAAAGATGCAAAAGCTAGCTAGAAAATAACTATTACAGATGGAGCAGCTACAATCGTATCACAGGTTTCTGATATAGCAAGAAACACTTTGATGTACAACCAATCAAGTTCTTGTTTTGCTTGCTACAGCAGCGGACAAAAAGCTGTTTCCATTTACAAGTTTGTAGAAGACACAGCAGCTCCTTCAATCTCACTTTCTTGCGACAGCAACAAAATTAAAGTTAGCGGCACTGTTCTGATTAACGAAGAGCTTGCTAATATTATTAGTGGCGACGTTGTTTGGACATCGAGCAATACAAATGTTGCTACCGTTGAAAACGGTCTTGTTACAGGTAAAGCGGTAGGTACGACCACCATTAAAGCAACAATCGGCGAAACCAGCGGGGAAATCGACATTCAGGTATGGCCCGTTGCAGGTGCTACACTTACTATTGCGGAAGCACTCAAGGTTTGTGAGCTTACAGGTACAACGAACACAACCGACTCTTACGTTGTTGAGGGTGTTATTGAAGCTATTAACACCGTATACGACGAAAATAACGATAGAATCACCGTTACAATTACAGACGGACCCGACAGCATCATGGTATACAGAATGTCGGGAGGCTCTGACCTTGCGGTTGGTGATAAGATTATCGTAACAGGAAAGCTTGTTAATTATAGCAGCAATACCCCCGAATTTGCCACAGGCTCCACCTATACAAAGGTTGCTGCCGACGAGGATACCACTGCAATTAAGGAAGCACTCGGTAAAATTGCAGCTTATATGAGCCTTGGCTATACCTACACCACGAGAGTTGAAACCGTTAGCGGTGTTGTTGATACTCTCAACAGAAGCACTACCGGTATAGAAGGAACAAACTATGCTGAATGGACCGCAACAGGTGCTTCTTCAGGTGTTACATACAGCGGTCAAAGCGCGGGCGGCAACAACTCCATTCAGTTGCGCTCCAACAACAGCAATTCCGGTATTGTTACTACCACAAGCATAGGAACAGCAAAATCAGTTACCGTTGTTTGGAATTCTAACACAGCAGAAGGAAGAACACTTGATATTTACGGCTCTAACACTGCCTTCACCGCTGCTACCCAGCTTTACAATATTTCCGGCGATATAAAGAAGATTGGTTCTATTGTATGCGGAACATCCACGGAGCTTGAAATTACAGGTGATTACGCATATATCGGAATTAGATCCTATTCCGGTGCTTTGTATCTTGACAGCATTGATATTGCTTGGAATTCTACAAACGGAACAGGTGGAGAGACCACCAGCAAGACCATTTATGAAAGCAGCACATTTGCATTCAGATTTGCTGTTGATGCGGGACTTGCTGAAATTGAGGGCGTTGAGGAATACGGAATCAGAGTTACCGCAGGTGATAAAGAGGTTTACTACACTCCCGATACAGTAACGGTTTGGGGTAATGACGGTGAAAAATGTTACGTAAACGTTACTCTTGGTAACATTATTAACGATACCGCCAAGCTTGAAACCGAGTTTAAAGTAGAGGCTTACGTTGTTGTTGACGGATTTGTTCACGTTTCCGAGCAGTCAAAGACATACTCCGTTGCTACGTTAGTTCAGCACTATATGGAAGAACTGGGAATTGCAGAGGTAGAGCATCTTTACAACTACCTTGTTGAAAAAGGCTTAATTTAAAAAGGAGGTAATGACAATGAAAAAGAATTATTTTGAAGTTGAATTGGAAATTATCTCCCTTGTAGACGAGGACGTTATTACGACCTCCGTCTTTGGTTACGACCCCGACGGTGCGCTTAACGGCGAAAACGAGGAATGGGCTTGGTAATTTAATAAAAAATTAAAGAGGTTGACCGCGAGGTCAGCCTCTTTTTTTCGTTATCGGCGGGAAGTGGAGAGTGAAAGGGTTGGCTTCTCGGGGGAGAAGGATTTTTTACCTCATCCACCACTTTGTGGTCCCCCTTCTCCAAGGAGAAGGCTGAATACTACAAGGCTTTGTGCGTATAGTAAGCCTTCCCCGATGGGGGGAGGTTTTTACCTCATCCGTCACGCCAAGCGTGACACCTTCTCCAAGGAGAAGGCTGAATACTACAAGGCTTTGTGCGTATAATAAGCCTTCCCCGATGGGGGAAGGTTTTTACCTCATCCGTCACGCCAAGCGTGACACCTTCTCCAAGGAGAAGGCTTAATTAGCGGAGTATTCGCGGGGGGTGATGCCGACGATGCGGCGGAAGATGCGCGAAAAGTTTTGCGGGGGGATGCCGACGGCTTCGGCAACGGCAGAGACGGGCATATCGGTGGCAAGGAGGGCGCAGGCGCGTTTCACGCGAAGCCCCGTAAGGTAGGAATACGGGGACATTCCCGTAGCCTTTGTAAACAGGGTTGTAAAATAGGCGCGGTCAAGCCCCACGGCAGAGGCTATTCCCGCAACGGTAAGCGGTTGGTTATATTTCGTTTCCATTATACCGATTGCGCGGTTTACGTGCGCGCTGGTGCTTTTTTCCGCACTGTCACGCAGGAGCGCGCCGAGAATTCGGTAGATATTTGCGGTGCGGCGGTATTCCGCCCCGCCGTCGCTTTCGTCACGCATTTTATAGAGGTCGGAGATTGCCGCCTTTACCTCTGCGAAGGAGGCGGGGGGAATAATCGGGTTTTCGGGACATATTCCCGCGGCACGAATGGCGTTTTCAACGTCGGCTCCAGCCACAGCACACCAAAGACAGGTACGAGAGCTTACGGAGTCGGAAACGAGCGTGGTGCTTTCGGTGGGAAAGGGGACGTAGCCCTCCCCTACCCCGGCGGTATGCTCGGTATCTCCGACGAGGATTTTTCCCCCGC
>JAZSHN010000117.1:0-8569 GCA_045533315.1 Eubacteriales bacterium
ACCTTGTAAAGTGCCCCCAGTGCGGCGAGTACAATCTTGCATACCGCGTATGCAAGGCTTGCGGTTACTACAAGGATACACAGGTTGTTGCTAAAAAGGACAACGCTGCCGACTAATTCGGCGAAACAAAGGACTTGGCAAATTGCCAAGTCCTTTGTTTTTTCAAGGGCTCTGCGGATTTCAAGGTTTTTGCACATACAAGCTTACAGAACGATAATAAAAAGCACCCGCAGCGGCATTTTTGCTTTAGTGCGAAAGGCTTTCACGGCGGTACGATATTGACAGGGCGAGTAATGTGTGGTATACTTTTACATATTAATTAATTTCACACGCACCTCGCGCGCGACGAAGCGCGTGAAGAAATTTGCAAATTATCGGGGAGACGGCTATGAGCATTATTCGTCTTGACAATCTTTCAAAATTTTACACCTCGCAGACCTCGGTTGCAGTGGGACTTTCGGGAATATCACTGTCCTTTGATGTTGGCGAGATGGTTGCCGTCACGGGAGAAAGCGGAAGCGGAAAATCCACGCTTGCCCACGTGCTTGGCGGTATTATTCCATACGAATCCGGCGAGCTTTACGTCGGCAATGCGCCAACCTCGCATTTCGATGCCGCGGATTGGGAAAAATACCGCAGAGATACCGTCAGCTTTATTTCGCAAAGCTATGGAATTCTCGTCGGAAATACTGTTTTCGAAAACGTCGAAAGCGCGTTGCGCTTTTACGGAATGCCCGCGGACGAGGCGGCAATGCTGTCCGACGATATTCTCAAGCGGGTGGACCTTTACGAATTCAGGACAAGACGTGCGGACCGTCTTTCAAGCGGACAAAAGCAACGGCTTTCAATCGCGCGCGCACTCGCGAAGCCGTCGAAAATACTCATCGCAGACGAGCCGACAGGCAACCTTGACAGCGAAAACAGCGAAAAGGTCATACGACTTTTAAAGGAGGCTTCAGCGGAGAGGCTTGTTATTCTCATAACACATAATTTCGACGAGGCAAAGGAGCTTGCAACACGTCAAATCATTCTCTCCGACGGGGCGGTAATTGCAGATATATCGCTTCGCGCAAAGGAGGATATCCGCGCGGAGGGAGTCGCAAAGCGCGGCAGCCTGACGAATTGCGCGGAAAAGGTCGCCAACACCGCATCGGCAAGAAAAAAGGGCGCAGGCGGTCTTTCCGCCTACATCGCACGTTTGATTTTAAAGTCGCGACCCACGTTTTCGGCAATAGTTTGCCTTTTGCTCGCTTTTACCTCGTTTATCACCTTCTCCTTTCTCGGCACGTTTATTTCCGAGCTTGACGACAGCGATACGAAAATTTACAGGTCCGATGCATTCGTGAACGGCGACCCGCTTCGTCTTGTCTTAATGAAAGCCGACGGTCAAGCTCTGACACAGGAGGACTTTGAAAAAATACTCTCAATAAAGCGGGTTGACAGCATTGAAAAGCGCGGATACAGCGCGGATATAAACTATTTTTACCGCGAGGATACCGACTATTATCTTTACAATGCCATTGTCAACGGTCCAAACTATCACTCTATATTAAACCCAGACGATTTTTACCTTGTTCAAACGCCGAGCTTTATCGGGTTTGACATGTTTTTACGGACAACTCCCTTAACGTCGGAGGGCATCATTACAAAGGGGCGCGCGCCCGTCGGCTGCTACGAGGTGTTGTCCGCCGACCCCGAATACAAAATCGGCGACACGGTCACGGTATACTTTCAAAATACCGCAAGCTGGAGCCTTTCGGCATATATCAGCTCGGTGTTTACGGTGGTGGGCGAAACCGATTACGGAAACGGACTTTTCTTCTCCGACGATTTTGCCGCGGCAATGAGTGGACTTTGCGGATATGAGGCAGCGGGAAGCCCCGCAATACTCAATTATGACGAAAGGACGCTGATACTTCCCTACAATCCCGACGGCTTTACGGTGACACAGTTTTTTGACGAAACACTGCCGTCAAACGAGCCATCGGGCGGAGGATACGTTCAAACCGCACCAAAGCCGAGTGGCGCACCCAACACCCCAAAGGACGGTAAAATCGATTTACAAAGCGGAGAGGTAATTTTAACCGAGTTCCTTCTTGAAAAGCTGCGTGCGGAGCTTGGCGATACCTGTCAAATCAGGGGCGCGAATTCAAAATTCTTCAAGGCGGAGGCAAAGCATTCCTCCACCTATTCGCGGCTTGCGCTTTTGAGCGAGGAGGATTTCAACCTCCTTCTCGACAGAGGAGAGGATAATCAGGTTAACGTGTACGTCACCGACTATGCGTATGCGGAGAGGGTTATGCGGGAGCTTAACAGCGAGGGCTACATTTCCATCTCCCCGTTTAAGATCGGCGCGACCGAATTTGATCCAAAGCTGCAAAGCGAGCGTATGACCACTCTTATAATCTGTATTTCCGCATTTTTAATAAGCATAGCGCTTCAAACAATTTTGCTTCGCGTAATGTTCGCGTTTTTGCGCGAGCCGCTGCGCCTTATGTCCAACGTCGGTATGCGGGCAAGCTCTGCGTTTTCGGCGCTTTCGCTTCTTATGCTTTTATTTACCGCAGTTGGCGAGGGGCTGGGTATCGGCTGTGTCCTTTTGCTGAATTCGCTCGGTATTATGCGAATTGTAAGCATTTTCAAGCATCTTGAATGGTATATGATGCTTATACTCGTTCTCCTGCATCTTCTTTCGGTTGCCTTTGCCTTTATATTCATTATGAAGGCTATCGAAAAAAGCGTTTTTCCCCATTCCGAAAAAAGAACGAAATTTGATATGTCGGGAGAGGAGGTTGCTTGATTATGATTAAAATAGACAATCTGAAAAAGACCTACAACCCCCACTCAAGGTTTAAAAAAGAGGTGCTTCACGGCATAAGCCTTGAGCTTCCGAATACGGGATTTATTGCCATCCTCGGCAGCTCGGGCTGCGGAAAGACGACGCTTTTAAATGCGGTTGGAGGACTTGACAGCTTTGACGAGGGGTGCGTATGCGTCGACGGCGTAACGGTAAGCAGCTCTCCCTGTGCCAAAATGGAGGAAATAAGAAACTCCTCCTTCGGTTATATTTTTCAAAACTATTATCTTCTTTCCGAGCATTCGGTCGCGTACAACGTTTATTTGGGAATGCATTCTCTCGAGCTTTCGCACGAAGAAAAGCTTCGCCGAGTGAAAAATTCGCTTGAAAGAGTGAATATGCTTCGTTACAGCAAGCGACTTGTAAGCGAGCTTTCGGGCGGACAGCAGCAAAGAGTTGCTATTGCGCGTGCGATAGCAAGACAGCCGAGAGTTATTTTCGCAGACGAGCCGACAGGCAATCTTGACGAGGCGAATACCGTAAATATTTGCACGATACTCAAGGAGCTTTCGCGCGACAGCCTCGTCGTTATGGTAACGCACGAGGAGAGAATTGCAAGATTTTTTGCAGACAGAATTATCACCCTTGACGACGGGGTTATAAAAAGCGACAGCACAGAATGGGACCGCAGCTCGCTTAACGTTAGGGAAAACGATGCGGTTTATGCGGGTGACTATACGGAGGCGCGTATTTCCACCGATATGGCAAGGCTTCGCGTCCTGTCAAAGGACGGTGCGCTGCCCGCGGAGCTTACTATCGTTATAGAGGACAGCAGGATAATTATCAAGCTCGACGACCCGAGAGCCGTTATCTCGTCCGAGAGCGCAGCGCCGCCAAGGCTTAAGGAGGTGAAAAGCCCCGTAATAAGCACAAGCCAAGCGGAAGCGGTTCCCGTCAATTCCGACAAGCCGATGCAGGAAATCTGCAACAAAGGTGGCAGGCTTCCGTGGAAAATGCTTTTTGCCGAGGCGCGAGCTCTCGTTTCGGGTGGAAAAAGGCTCAAAAGATTCGGAATGGGTGTTTTTATCATCCTGCTCTCGCTGATGATTTCGCTATTCGCGGCGGACTTTATCGCGATAAAGGGTATAGACCCCGAAGCCTACATAACCGCGGATTCGCATACCCTTGACCTTTCATTCGAGCGCGGAACAGGGGTTACAAACAAGTATCAGCCGATTCTTACCAACATTGATGCCTTCAGGACCTTTCTCGATAATTCCGGATGCGATTTTGATTACATTCCCGCAACAAACGACACCCTGTTTTACGTGGACAGCACTATTCCTCAATACGAGGAGGCGCACCTTGAAATGAAATATTTCAGCAGGGCAAACGTCAATCGGCTCGACAGTCAAAGTATAATAATCGGACGAATGCCTACAAGGTCGGACGAAATCGTCATCGACAGATGGGTTATCGACAAGCTTTTGGCAGATGACGGAATTATTCAGAACATCATACCGAATGCAAGCTATCTGGTTGGTAAGGAGCTGATTTGCAGGGGCAAAAGCATGCGGCTCAAAATCGTTGGAATTTGCGACTCGGGTGAGCCGACGATGTATATGAGCACGGAGGCGCTTTTGGCCTTCGGAACATATGGCTCGGAGGTAATAACTCTCAGTGAGTATATAAGAATAACTGGTGACAGCTCGGTAAGCTCGCTCGGTCAAAAGGAATGTATTGCGATTATGAACAACGCGACGGGGCTTAACGACTGGAACAGCGTTCAAATGTATATCGGAAGCAATTACAGAGTTACGCTTCATTCAACCTTAACCACCGACAGCGATATAAGTGCAAAGCTGATTATATCCGACGATGCGCTTTCACCCCTTTACCGAAGCATGATCGATGCCGCCGATACCTTTCACATTTGGTCGGAGGACAAGACAAAAATCCGCGAGCTTATCGACACGGGTATGCCCGAGGAGCTTTCAAGCGTGCTTGTGGTAAAGGACAGGGATATTTACGGCGAGGAGCTTGACCGTCATAATACCGAAACAAAGAAAAGGCTTGACTCTCGGCTTATCGTAACGATAACGGTGGTGCTTGCCTGTATGCTGATGCTTTATCTTATGCAGCGCTCCAAGATTCGCGAAAGAATGGATTTGATTGCGGTTTACAGGCTTCTCGGAATTTCCAACAGCTCGCTGCTTTCCATTTTCGCAATTGAAAGCATTTTGCTTACCCTGCGGTTTGCTTTGCCTACCGTATTTTGCATTTGGGGAGCTATAAAGGCAGTTTCGCTCGTGGAGTTTTTTGACTCTACTGCTCTTGTATTTCCGATTTGGGCGGCGGCGCTTACTCTGCTCTCGATAGCGGCATACCGCCTTATTATTTCGGTTATTCCCGCGATAAGAATAATTTTACTCCCGCCCGCGAGAATAGCATCAAGCTTTGACCTTTAAATGAAAAACGCCCCAAATTGGGGCGTTTTTTTAACACGGGTGCCACCCAATCGCCGATTTTCGGGCGATGGACGCATTCGTTTTTTTATAATTACAGAAGAATTTTTTCAAGCTCCCCGACGGTTTTGACGACGTGGGTAAAGCCCGCACGGGAAAGCTCCTCGCGGCTGCCGTGTCCCCAAAGGACGCCGATAGAATCGATTTGGCATTTTGCCGCCCCCTCCGCATCGTACATTCTGTCGCCGACGAGAACGCATTTTGCACGTGCTTCGGAGCTGTGGTCTATACCGAGATTTTCAAGCGCGTATTCAAGGACCTCCCACTTTTTCTCGCGAAGGCGCGCGACGTAGTCGTGACCCGAAATGAAATCAAAATAGCCGTAAAGCTTGTGAAGGCGGAGAATATCCTCTGCGGTATCCTGTGGCTTTGAGGTAGAGAGGACTATCGTTTTTCCCGCTTTTTTGAGGTCGGCAAGAAGCTCGGTTATCCCGACATAAAGCGTGTTATCCCACCAGCCGTAGATATTGTAGTATTCGCGAAAAAGCTCTACGGCATATTCCGCCCTTTCCATTGTGAAGCCAAAGGCGCGCGACCATTCCTCCGCAAGCGGAGGTCCGATAAAGCGGCGGAGCGATTCCCTCTCGCCATAATCGACACCGAGCTTTTTAAACGCATACACAAACCCGTCAATAAGTCCGTGCGCGGGGTCGGATAGCGTGCCGTCAAGGTCAAAGGCAATTATTTCGTATTTTGACATATTCCCTACCCTTACTTTACGGTTTCAAGCTTTATCATATTGGTATTCCCCGGTCTGCCGTTAATCTGTCCGCCTGTAAGAACAACGTTGTCGCCCTTTTTGAGGCCCTTTACCTTCTTCGCCTCGTCAAGCGCACGGTAGAAAAGCACCTCAATGGAGCTGTATTCCTCGGAAATTACGGGGGTTACGCCCCAGGAGAGGTTAAGCTTTCGCCATACCTTTTCGTCGGTTGTCATACCGATAATGTCGATGGGGCAACGGAAGCGGCTTACCATTCTTGCGGTCTGTCCGCTTATGGAGTTAACGACGATACACTTTGCATCAACGTCAACCGCCATTGCACAGGTTGCGTGTGAAACGGCATCGATATTGTTTCGCATTTTGAACTCGGTGGACAAAAACCACTGCTTGTAATCAATTCCGCGCTCGGTAAAGGCGGCAATCTCCGCCATATTGCGTACAGCCTCCACGGGGTGCTTTCCCGCGGCGGTCTCTCCCGAGAGCATTATCGCGCTCGAGCCGTCGTAAACTGCATTCGCGACGTCGGAAATCTCCGCACGGGTGGGGCGCGGATTGTTAATCATGCTCTCAAGCATTTCGGTTGCGGTGATTACGCGCTTTCCGAGAAGGCGGCACTTTTTGATAAGGTATTTTTGTACGGTGGGCACCTCTACAAAGGGAATTTCAACACCGAGGTCTCCCCTTGCAACCATAACGCCGTCGGCAACGGTGCAAATTTCCTCTATATTATCAACGCCCGCCCTGTTCTCGATTTTCGCGATGGTGTCAATCTTTTCACCGCCGTTTTTGTCAAGAAATTCACGGATTGCAAGTATATCCTCACGACAGGAAACAAAGGATGCGGCAACGAAATCAACGTCGTGCTTTATACCGAAAAGAAGGTCCTGCTTATCCTGCTCGGAGAGGTAATCCTGCTTCAGCACCTTTCCCGGGAAGGACATGCTTTTTCTGTCCGAAAGCTCCCCACCCGTAAGGACGGTGGTGTGAATGGACGTGCCCTCAACGCTTTCAACCTCGAAAACCACAAGTCCGTTGTTAAGGAGGATGTGGTCGCCCGCGGCAAGCTCGTTATGAAGGTTTTTGTAGGACACCGAAACGCGCTGCTCGTCGCCCTCTATCTCATCGGCAGTAAATGTGAACTTGTCGCCCGCGTTAAGGAAGATTTTCTTGTTTTTAAAGGTTCGTATTCTGTACTCGGGTCCCTTTGTATCAAGCATAATAGCAATCGGGAGGTTAAGACGCTCGCGCACCCTTTTGATAAGCGCAATTTTCTCCTCGTGCTCGGCGTGGGTGCCGTGGGAAAAGTTAAGCCTTGCAACGTTCATACCCTCAAGGCACATTTTGGTGAGCGTGTCCTCGTTATCACAGGCAGGTCCGATGGTACAGATAATTTTTGTTTTTCTCATAATTTTCTCCGTCTTTGCATTTCGGCGAGAGGCTTGTCCCGCGAAAAAGCATACTTTTACGTATATATTTTACCACTCGCGCGTAATTATGTCAAGAAAATTTTGCTTTCGGCGGTATTTTGCCTCATTTTCGGTGATTTTTCAACATCCGCGGCAAATTTCAATGCCCTCCCCCTCGGGCGCGATGAAGGCAAAAACGTTTGTGCGCCCACCACAATATAAGGATAACCTACGCAAACAATATGTTAACATTAAAAAATCCAAGAGAAAATGCTTCCACCGCTTGACAATCGGCAAAAATTGTGTTATCATTATACGGTCGATTGAAGTGCAGCGATTAATCTAATCCCAACGCATCTTCGCGAGATATGCGAAACGGTCTTGAAAATTTGTCGGTCAAGCGGACGATAAAAAGCCGAAACCTTTTGATAATCAAGCGAAGTGAGTCTGTGTTTACACAAGCAAACGAGCGCAGATTGCTCCGCGACAGCTCGGTAAAACCGAGCAAATGCAACGCATAAGAACGCGTAGCGGTCTATGTCGCAAGGAGTACTATTTCGAAACTCCGAAAAATGCAAAAACTCGCATATCTAACGTAATATCTAACAATTAAATAACCGGTAAGATGATTTACTACATCGCAGGATTATCTCTGACGAGGATACCCGCACTTGCCGCTTACAAGCGAGCTTGACGCGTCTTCGTGGGGTATGCGAAGCGGATTCGTGAAACGAGTTTCACGAGCCACTTCGACATAAGACTGCATATATATGGTGTAGTAAACCACACCATATATATGCAGGAATATCGAAGCGGTCACAACGAGGCGGTCTTGAAAACCGTTAGGCCAAAAGCCACGGGGGTTCGAATCCCTCTTCCTGCGCCAAAAGAAAATCCGAGGCAAAAGCCTCGGATTTTTGTTATTTTCGTACATTTTTTGTGCATTATTTTTGTGCATTTTGCCACTTGTTCACGGGATAAAAACGGGATTTCACGGAATAAATTAAAATTCTGTGCCAAATTTGTACCTAATTTTTGCTCGGTTTTCTTCGCGTTTTCTTCTTTGTCCAAAGGGCAAAAATCGTTTTTAAAATTTCCGTCTTTCTCTGCATCTGAGGTA
>JAZSHN010000095.1:0-11622 GCA_045533315.1 Eubacteriales bacterium
TGTCCCGCCTCTTTTTTGTCGGCAACATCGCGCAGACCCTTCATAAGCTCTGCGATATGTCCCTTCTTTCCGAGGTAGGCTATTCTTATCTCCTCAAGCTCCGCACCACTCTTGCACTCTGCGAGTGCCGCCTTGAAGCTCAAGCGAAGCTCTTCAATTCTTGCCTTCATATTTGTAATCCTTTCGGTAAATAAATTACTGTGGTTATTTCCGTCCTTAAAATTATCACGCGCGGTCGGTTAAATCGCGTATATAATTTAACACGGGTGGGGGGAGAAGTCCCGAAACGTCCTCTCCGTTTTTAAGCCCCTCGCGCACCGCGGTGGAGCTTACGCTCTCGTAAGCCGTGTCGCATTTTATAAGCTCGGTATCAAAGCCGCCGTGCCTTTTATTATATTCCGCCTGCTCCATTTCCCACGGAAGGTCGGCATCGGTGCGATAGCCCTTTACAATTTTTTCGATATTATGCTCCCGCATATAGTCGACAACACGGCCGAGCGAAAAGGATACCAGAACGTTGTCAAGCTCCTCGCAGGCGAGCTGGAGCATACAAACCCTGTCCTCCAAAGAAAAGGTATATTCCTTTTTATCGTTGACGAATATGACGACGTAAACCTCGTCGTAGGCTTGGCTTGCCCTTTTGATAATTTCAAGATGTCCGACGGTTACGGGGACGTAGCTGCCGGGAAGGATAACGGTCATACCTCGCTCCTTTCTTTAACAAATAAAAATTATACACCATACGCGCGCGTTTGTCAATAATTTGCCAAAAAACCGCAACCAAATATATAAAAATCTCGCGGGAGTGGGCGCGCGATTGTGCCAGAGCGTCCGCCCCGTTTTAACGCAAGACAGCGCACGGGTGCTTGAAAAAGCGAAAGCAAATCCGCCTTACCCGCGGTAGATAAGCACGTGAAGGGCGGTCTTTTTGCCGTAGGCGGTGGACTTGACTACCTCAAAATCGGGGAGCCTTTCAAGCTCGATATTTTCCTCCCCCGACTCAAGCACGAGGATTGCGCCCGGAATTATAAGCTTTGCATCGGCAAGTCGGCGCGCCGCATCGGTGCAGCACTCCATTGCGTACGGAGGGTCAATGAAAACGAGGTCGTATACGTCCCTGCCCGCCGCCTTTCTTATAAAGTTTCTCCAATCGCTTACCGCATAGCGGCAGACCTCAAAAAAGCCCGTCGCCCTTGCATTTTTTTTGATAATCTCCATAACGTCGCGGTCCATCTCCACAAAGGTACAGGACTCCGCACCGCGGGAAAGAGCCTCAAGCCCGAGCTGTCCCGTACCCGCAAAAAGGTCAAGCACACGGCGATTTTCAATATCGAACTGTATGGACGAGAACATCGCGCCCTTTATTCTGTCGGAGGTGGGGCGTGTCGACTCCCCCTCTGGAGAGAGGAGCTTTTTGCCCTTTGCGCTTCCTGTAATAATTCTTATCATTTCTTGTTTTTCCTTTCGTTTTCAAAGTGGAGGATTATCGCCTTCGCATCTCTTTCGGATATGCCCTTTACCGCACAAAGCTCCTCTATTGTCGCGACCTTGATTTTTGCAAGCGGCATTGCGGAAAGCAAAGCCCTTGCCTTCTTATCCCCTATGCCTTTTATGCGGGTAAGGGTGGAGCGTGTCAATTTTTTTGTCTGATTTCCCGACGAATGCTTAAGGGCAAAGCGGTGCGCCTCCTCCTGTAAATTGTAAACAAATGTGTACACGTTCATCTCTCTGGCAATGGAGATTTCACGCCCTTCGTCTACTATGGCGCGGGTCTTGTGAAAGTCGTCCTTTACCATACCGAAAAGCGGAATTTCAATTCCCGCCTCCTCCATCACGGAGCGTACGGCGGACACCTGTCCCACACCGCCGTCAAGGAGTATAAGGTCGGGCAATTCACCGAGTGACGGCGTGCCGTCCCCGATATGCGACAGTCTTCGCGTAAGCGCCTCTCGCATAGATCCGTAATCGTCCGCCCCGCCCGTTGTTCTTATCGAAAAGGCGCGGTAGTCGGAGCGTGCGAGCCTTCCGTCCCGCCAAACCACCATTGATGCAAAAATGCTTTCGTTTCCAAAGTTGGAAATATCGTATGCCTCTATCCGCCTCGGCACAGAGTCAAGCCCCAAAAGCTCGGCAAGCCTTTCGACCGTTTTATCCGCCTTTGTTGCCTCTCTGTGGAATTGCCTTGCCGCCTCGCGCGCATTTTCAAGTGCCATATCGCAAAGCCGTCTGCCGTCGCCCCTTTCGGGTACCTTTACGGCTACCTTATGCCCCGCGTCGAGCGCAAGATATTCGCCAAGGAGCGAAAGGTCGTCCTCCAAAAGCGGAAAATCAAGCATTATCTCCCTTGGAATATTACCAACGTTTTCGTAGTAGTCCACAATAAGCGTCAGCGCATCCTCCGCACCCGTAAGCTCGGAGGTGGATAGTATAAATTCGTTTTTGTTGACAAGCGCGCCGCCTCTGACCGAAAGCATCGCAAGCACACCCACGGTATCCGATGTGTAAAGCGCAAAAAGGTCGCGCGAGATTTTCGGGTCGGCAACAACCTTTTGCCCCTCGACAAGCCTCTCAAGCGCACGTATGCTGTCGCGCAGAGCTGCGGCACGCTCGAATTCAAGGTTTTCGGCTGCCTCGTCCATTTTTTCGTTCAAATCTGCAACTGTCGCACGGATATTTCCGTCAAGCACCGCCGCCGCGGAATTAACAAGCGAAAGATATTCCTCTCTCGATACACCGCCCGCACACGGGGCAATGCACCTTCCCATATCCTTGTAGATGCAGGGTCTTTCCCTTCCTATATCTCGCGGAAACGACCGCTTACAGGTCGGGAGTGCGAATATTTTCTTCACTACCTCAAGGGCGGTGTAGGCATCCGCTGCGCTTCGGTAAGGTCCAAAGTACCGCGCCCTGTCGCTTTTTCTTTCGCGGGTGACAAGCAGCATCGGATATTCCTCCCTCGTCATTTTAACGTAGGGGTAGGATTTTGCATCCTTTAATTTAATGTTATATTTCGGAGAGTGCTTTTTTATCAGCGTATTTTCAAGAGCGAGTGCCTCTATCTCCGTATCGCAAAGTATAAAGTCAAAATCATGGACGAGGGCGACCATTCGCTCGGTTTTATAGCTGTGATTAGCCGAAACAAAATAGCTTGTTACGCGGTTTTTGAGCTTTTTGGATTTGCCGACATAGATTATCTCGCCCGTGGACGAGCGCATAATATAGACTCCGGGCGACGCGGGCAACGAATTTGCCTTTTCGCGCAGTCTTTCAATCCTTGTCACGTGCGGTCCCTCCCCTCTATTTTTGCTTTTTACTGTTTTTATTTCTTCGTCTTGCGTTTATACGCGTACGCGCGAATAAAATTCACGCCCTCTCGGCACGGCATTAAGGTCGGCGATAAAACAAAAACGGCAGTGAAGACTGCCGTTTTTATTATGTATTCGGAACAGTCCGAAAACGGTTTAAAGCTCTGAAAATCCGCCGTCAATAAGCGCGGTGAGTCCGTCAACCGCATCCGCCTCGTCATTTCCGTCGGCGATAATGTTGATGGTTACACCCTGTGCGATACCGAGAGAAAGCACGCCGAGAAGGCTTTTTGCATTCACACGGCAATCCTCTTTCTCGACCCAGATAGAGCATTTATAGGAATTTGCCTTTTGAACAAAGAAGGTTGCGGGTCTTGCGTGAAGGCCAACGCTGTTCTTTATCGTAACGTTGCGAGAAATCATCGGATCTATCTCCTTCGAGAGTTTTAGTAATTCAAGTATATCAAATTGTATCCCAAAAATCAAGTAGATATATAAAATAAAAATAGTAGATTTTTGTTGCGATTTTATTTTCTTTTTATACAAAATGACGAAAAGGTGAATAAAAATGCGGCTTTTTCCGTGTCAAACGGGGTAAATACCCACTCCCGATTGCACAGCGCGCCTTCGTTTTTTCGGGAAGGGCGGCAACCTTTGAAAAATCAGTAAAGCTCGATGTCCATGCTTGACGAATCCCGACTTCTTCCGTCGGAATAATAGCCGATAAGGTCGTCATGCTCTCTTTTAGCAACGCGAAGCGCTGCGCTGCCTATACCGAAAACGCACCAATAAAGCAAATTGAGGGTCAGGTCGCTGAACAGATAGCTCACCGCCCCGAAAACGAACAGCACGCACATAGCAACCGAGGAAAAGGCGGAAAGGTATCGCACCTCCGACACCGCAACGTATCTGCGGTATGCGATTCTATGCACAAGGCGGACGAGGATTATCGCCAAAAACGCAATGAGGGCGAAAACTCCCGCCTCGCAACCGATTTCAAGCAGCAAATTCGCGCTGTCGGTATATCGTTCGGGCGAGTAATGGACTATTTCGCGCAAAAAGCTGTCGCTTCCGATTCCGACACCGACGAAAAGGTTGTCAAGAAGCATATTAAAGGACGCACTCCACCTGTCGGCAAGGTCGCCGAGTCCGAGAGTCGAAATAATCGGAACGTTATCAAGCAAGCGAAGCGTATCGCCTCCCACAAAAAGAAGGAGGTATGGCAAAAAGCAAAGCATTCCGACAAAGAGAGGACCCGCGCGCCGTAACCTTGTGAAAAGGTATGCGGCAACTCCGAAAAGACCCGCGATAAACGCCCACGTGCATGCGGTAGAGAGAAGCGCAAGGAAAATCAGGACAAATACAAGCCCATAGCCAAGCCTTGCCGCGATATGATAGCTTGCCTTGATATAATACAGCGTGAATATAGCCGCAACAAGCAGGTATATTGCAAGCGAGGATTCGCTTTCAAAGGTGGCAGAAACAGGCGCAAAGCCGCCGAAGCCGTTAGCGACAAGCGATTTTATTCCAACGAATACGGCGTGAGCCGACACGGGTATTGCCGAAATAATCAATGCGTTGATAAGACAGTCGGCAAGTCGGCGGTTGGATATAAGCGAGGAGGACAGCACGTATCCCATCGCAAACAGAACGAGAATAAGCGATGCACCAAAGGAGGCAAGCCCCTTTACAAATATGCCGCTTATCAAAACAAATGCAAGGAAAAGAGCAAGCAAAAGGTCATATTGCTCAAAGTGATATACTCGCTTACCGAGCGCGACCTTTACCGCAAAGGAAAGAAAGGTCACCAGCACCGCCATACCGAGAATAAAATCCGAAAAGTCAAGTGTCGGTAGATACGGCATCGCAAGAATAATCGAAAAGAAGGAAAATTCGGGAGAAATAAATGTCAAAAACAGGTATACAAGCACCCCAATACCGAGCATTATATACCACATGGGAACAAGCATCGTAAATGCGGCGAGCAAAAGTCCGAGGATAAGAGCGACGTAGGGCTTTACAAGCAGGACGGCATCATCCCCGTTTCTTGCGGCGTTCAGCTTAATACGGTGCATACGCTTTAGACAGAAAAACTCAAAGAAGATATAATCGGTAAGGGGGAAATCCTGCATCGCAATGGCAAGCTGCTTATCAAAGCAGACGAGTGGTATTCCGAGAAGCGAGAGAACAACCGAGGAAATTATAACGTAAAGGGGGATTTGATCACCCGCGGTATAGGTTCGTATCGTGTGAAGAAGGAAGGAAAAAAGCCCAAAGCCGATAAGAAAAAGTCCGTAGCTTCGCGTGGAGGAATAGGAAAACGTATTGAGAAGCGACCGACAAAGGCCGAGCATCCGTCTTACAAATCTGCTTCTCGTTCTGGTGACGTTGCCCGTCACGGATATGGATTTAAATTTCGTGCCGTATTCGGCATCTCTTTCGTATCCGATTAAAATATCGGTCAAATTACCTCTTGCCATATTCCCTCCTTTCTTTAGGCTTTAGCAAAAGCAAATGTCAACAATCATTTACATAGATAAGACGCACCGCCTATCACAAATCAAGCAAACAGGGTGGGGCGTGTTAAATTTACGGGGTTATTCCGAAAACAAGACGTAAATAACGAATTGCCTCGGTCAAGGTATAAGCGCAGCCCCTCGCGCAAGGAATACAAGCGCGGCGCTTTGTGCACGGAATATTAGCGCGGCGGCTCGGGTGGGGATAAAAAGCATTACGCCTTGGACAGCGAAAGCAAAGCAAGGACTATTCTTCCGTATCGGGTGTATCTCCCCTTTTCCCTCGCTTTTTCTTTTTCGGGATTAACGCTTCCTCTATTTCCGGGTGCAAAAGCAAAAGATCGGGACGTCTTTCTCTTGTGATTTCCACCGCCTTTTCAAGACGCCATCTGTCAATTTTAGCATGGTCGCCCGAAAGGAGAATTTCGGGAACCTCCCGCCCCATAAAGCTTCGCGGCTTTGTGTATTGTGGGTATTCGAGAATACCCGAGGCAACCGACTCATCCTCGTGGCACACCGCCTCGGGCAGAGTTCCCTCCACAAGACGGGAAACCGCATCCACGAGAATACAGGCGGGAAGCTCTCCGCCCGTCAAAACGTAGTCGCCGATTGATATTTCCTCGTCAACAATCTCGTCAAGCACGCGCTGGTCAACACCCTCGTAGTGACCGCAAAGTATGACGATGCTGCCGTAATGCGAAAGCTCTTTAGCTATGCCGTGGTCAAAAATGCGTCCCTTTGGCGACATATAAATAACGTGCGGCTTTTCTTCTCCAAGCTCCCCGAGAATGTGGGTATAGCAATCGTATATCGGCTGGCAGGTCATAACCATTCCGCGACCGCCGCCGTATGGGGTATCGTCGGTTTTTCGGTGCTTGTCGGTTGAAAAGTCACGGATATTGTGCGCGTGGACGGAGATTATTCCCGCCTCCTGCGCCCTTCCGATTATGCTTTCGGAGAGAACGCCCGTCACCATTTCGGGAAAAAGGGTCATTATATCAAATCTCATCAGTCAAAGAAGCCCGAAATCGGAGTAACGAGCAGCCCCCTTTCGGCATCAACACCTGCAACAAGCGCATCGGCAGAGGGGTAAAGCACCTCTCCCTTTTCGGTTTTAATTGTGTAAAGAAGTCCGCGCGGCACCTCGGTAATATCGGTAATAACGCCGTATTTAACACCTGTGTTCGCATCAACAACGTCAAGACCAATCATATCCGAAAGAAGCATTTCGCCGGCCTTTACGGGAATGTCATCTCTGTGAAGATAAAGGATTGTTCCCTTCATTGCAATTGCCGCATCGCGCCCCTCGACCCCATCGAGGGTCATAAGGACGGTACCCGCGCTGACAGAAGCGGTGAGGACACGTGCCTCCTTAAATGTGCCATCTCCATTGGCAAGAAAAACGCGCTTCTGCATTGCGAGCACTCTTGGCGAATCGCACCACGGCTCTACCTTTAAGGCTCCGCGTACTCCGTGTGCGGCGCACACCTTTCCGCATTCAAGATATATTTTTTTCATACACACGTATTTTATCATATATTTTAAATAAAGTCAACACCTTTTGGATAAGGGGCGAGGCTTTGCCGTCCAAGCAAACCGAAGCGGCGGACAAAAAACAAAAAACCGACCTCCGCGCAGAAATGCGAAAGTCGATTTATGTAAACAATTGTTGTCATAAAAGAAAGCAAAACACAAAAAACAAAGCCGTTAATTTAACACGGGTGGCACTTTTGCGCTTTTTATCGATAACAAAACTACCTCTTTTTCTTGAAATATGCGGAAAGCATTTCGCGGCACTGCGCGCCAAGCACGCCGCCGACAAGTTCCGGCTTATGATTAAGTCCGACCGCCGAAAGGTCGATAAGCGAGCCGAAAGCACCGAATCTTAAATCGGGGCATCCGTAAACCACACGCGGAATGCGCGCATTGATTATCGCACCCGCGCACATTGCACACGGCTCCATCGTCACGTAAAGAGTAACACCGGGAAGCCGCCAGCCGCCCATCACGCGACACGCCTCCTCTATCGCAAGAATTTCGGCATGGTGAGTCGCGCATTTCGAGCTTTCGCGAGTGTTAAACGCGGTTGAAATTATCTCTCCGTTACGGACGACAAGCGCACCGACAGGCACCTCGTCAATCTCCTCCGCCCGATGTGCAAGCTCCATAGCAAGTCGCATAAAATATTCGTCGTTTTTAATTTGAATTTCTTCTGACATATTCTACCTCAAAAAACATTATATTGCATTTCAACAGGCATTTCGCTGCTCAACCGAGTATATTAAGCAAGGAAATAAGGAGGCACATCACGGTGATAAGAGAAGCCGACACGTCGTATTCAATCCCTCCGCGAAAGGCGGAGCGCACACCCTCCCGATACCTTTTGAACCGCAGAGCAACAAAAACAAGAGAAGCAAGAACGGCGGCGGCAAGCACCGAGTAAAAAACTGTGCCAAAAATCGGATTTTCCCCATACTTCATCAAAAGCACAGAGGACGCATTGTTCAAAAAATGTATAATCACCGAGGGAAGTATGCTTCCCGTCATAACATCGGCAAGGCACAGCAGCATTCCCGCAATAAATGCATACGGCAGCTTGTAAAGGTCAAGGTGAATAAGCGCAAAAAACAGGGAGGAAATAATCAAAGCAGCACGCGGAGAGTAGGGGTAAAGTATCTTTAAGGGAAGGTATCTAAAAAGCATCTCCTCAAGGATTGCAGGAACAAGTGCGTGGACAAGAAGCATTTTCCACACCGCATCTTCGGTCACGGGCGGAGCAGTTGCCCCAAGCGAGTTGAGGATTACGGAGGTCAAAAGCGCAACACCGAAAACAACGGCAACCGTTGGCAAAGCAAGCGGCAGAAAGTCGCGCACTCCCTCGGCGGAAAGTCCGATCCTCGGATAATCGGTTTCGGCAAGTCCGCGCTCCTCCTCTCTCTCTTTGCGAAGGCTTTTTGCTCCAAACCACCCAAAAACAAAGGGCAAAGCAAAGGCAGAAAGGTAGACGAGGTCACCGAGCAAGCCGTTAAAATATGCCGAAAGCGACATCAAAACAAGAAATATCAAATCAACAGAAGCGACAAGGCGTATTCCCTTTTTCACGGTCCTTCCTTTCTTGTAAATAATAGTTTACATAACAAAAATGTATAACAGCATTAAACGTCAAATAATTTAACACGGGTGCGCCGCTTTGCGATTGGCGTCGGGCTTATTATTTCAAACGCTCTATCGGTCGGCGCATAAAAAATCATAGCAAAAGAGAGAAGCGAAGCTTTCCGCGAATCATATCCGCCTCCTCAAGGCGGACGCGAATTTTATCGCCAAGACGGTAAATCCTGCTGCCCGCGCGAAGCGTGCGATTACCCTCGTCATACATGAAAAGCCCCGGCATTTCGGATATGGGAATAAGGCCCTCGCAGGTATTTTCAAGCTCTGCAAACATACCGAAGGAGGTAATCGAGCATACGACGGCATCAAGCTCGTCGCCGAGAAAGCGCGACATATAAAGCGTTTTGTAAAGATTTTCAATACGTCTTTCCGCACCAAGAGCGCGAAGCTCGGCATCGGTGGCGGCAGCAGCCGCACGCTTTGCGTAGGATTTGTATGCCTCGGGGCGTTTGCCCTCAATCAAAACACGGTGAATAATCCTGTGCGTTGCGAGGTCGGAAAGGCGGCGTATCGGCGAGGTAAAGTGACAGTAATACTCAAGCGAAAGTCCAAAGTGCGGGGAACGGATTTCCGAATACCTTGCCTTTGCCATAGAGCGAAGCAGGGTGTATGAGATAGGCGCAAGAAGCCCCCTTTCCTCCGCCACAGAGAGAAGCCGTGACAGCTCTCCCGTTGTGATATTTTCGAGCGAGATAACCGAGGTGTCAAAGCCGAGGTTGTGAGCAAAAAGCACAAAATCCTCTATCTTATCCCGCGGCGGCTCCTCATGCACACGGTACACGCAGGGGATGCTCCTCTCCGAGAGAAGTCTTGCAACCGCCTCGTTTGCCGTGAGCATAAACTGCTCTATCATTTTTTCGGCATCACCGCGCTCGCGTCTTTCAATTCCGACGGGGTTACCCTCGCCGTCAAGCAAAATCTCGCTTTCGGCAAGCTCCATTTCGAGATAACCGCGCTTTATTGCCTTATTGTAAAGAATTGTGTACAATTCATACATTCGTTTTATAAGCAGAAGAACCGGCTTATATTTAACACGGGTGGCACTGTCCGCCCTGTTTTCAAGGATTTCGTTAACCTCCGAATATACCCCGCGTACACGGGAGTTGATTATCGAGGGAACAAGCCTTGTTTTAATTATTTCGCCATCCTTATCAAGGCTTATCACGGCGGTGAGGGCATATTTATCCTCCCCCGCGTTAAGCGAGCAAGCACCGTTTGAAAGCACGGGAGGAAGCATCGGCACAACCTTATCGGTAAAGTATACGCTCGTGCCGCGGCTCATAACCGCGCGGTCAAGCGGTGTCTTTTCTCTTACGTAATTTGCAACGTCGGCAATGTGGACGTAAAGCCGCCAGCCGTCGCCGCTTTTAACAACAGAAACGGCATCGTCAAGGTCCTTTGCCCCTGCGCCGTCAATCGTCATAATCATAAGACCGTCAAATCTTTCGCGCCCCTCATCCGATAGCGGCTCGCGGGCTGCACGCTCCGCCTCCGAAAGCTCGTCGGGGGTAAATTCGGTCGGTATCCCGCTTTCAATAAGGACCGCCTCGTAATTCGCCTCCATAGAAAGGGTATCGCCAAGCACGGCGGTAATTTTTGCCTCGGGCATATAGCCTCGCACAAGCGTAGCGGCAACCTTGTCACCGTCCTTTGCGCCCGCGGGGTCGGTAACGCTCGGGCGAATTCCGACACGCGTATCGTCGGGTAGAATATAGTATCTGTCGGCTATTCTCCTCCTTCCGCGAAAATGCGACGGCTCGTGCATCAGAGTGCCGACGAGCGTTGTTACGCCGTATTCCACAATCTTGGTAACCCGCCCCTCGGTTTTAAGCTCCCCACCAGCACGCCGATAGGTATGATAGATTATTTCAACGACGTCGCCGTGTATCGCGCCGCAGGTTTTATCCTCCGGAATGAAGATATCCCTCTGCTCGCCGTCTACCGAAACGAAGCCAAAGCCGCTTTTAGAGCCGGAAAATATGCCGCGCGCGCGGATCTCGTCACGTGAGGGCGAGTGGCTTACCCTTGCGCGTCTGCCCTCGTCGGTTCGCAGGGTGATTTTTGCGCCCTCGTAGGAAACACCGCTTTTTCCAAGCTCGGCTTTAATTTCGCGAAGGCTTTTTTCCTTGCTTTTCCTTTTGTGGACGTTTCTTTTTGAAAACTTGTTAAAATTCTTCTTCGTATTCTTCATAAAATTATTTTGTCTGAAGGCACGGCAAATTACACGCAAAATATTCCACGCATCACAAAAGCCCTTCGGCTTGCCAACTTGCCAGAGAGCCGTTTCAAGAAGGCACAGCACCCGCGGGGTGCGATACCGCCCTATAAAAAGAAAAACGGAAGTTTCCTTCCGTTTAATCTTACTTGAACAGGCTTCCCCATTCGCCGAGGTTCTTCCAATAATCAATAGCGTTAGCCGCAGTATAGTCGGGCTGGATAACGTATGCGGCAATTACAGCAACGCCGAATACGATAGCAGCAACGACGGTCCACTTAAACCAAAGCTTATCGGTGCCACCTTTCTTCTCTCTGCCAAGGAAGGTTTCGCTGCCGCCGGCAATAGTGCTCGAAAGTCCCTCGTCAGCAGACTTCTGGAACACAACCGCGATAACGATGAAGAGAGCTGCAAGGAG
>JAZSHN010000055.1:0-4746 GCA_045533315.1 Eubacteriales bacterium
ATTGTTCTTCGCAAACTATCTACCCTATATTTATCCTTGGTGGAAAGTACAGGGCTCGAACGTGTGACCCTCTGCTTGTAAGGCAGATGCTCTCCCAACTGAGCTAACCTTCCGTCAAATGCCTAACCATTATATCAAACAGTTTTTCGTTTGTCAAGAGGTTTTCAAAACTTTTTTTAAAAAATTTTTACGCCGTATTTTTCGGGTGCGTAAAACCCGTTTCCACGCATATTTGTTTGCACCAAAACTGTCCATTGTTCATAATTTACTATAAGGTTGTGCCGAATTTGTTATATATAACGGATAAAATGTGAACAATTTTAGAAAATTTCTAATTATCTATTGACTTTGCTCATTTCTTTATTTAAAATGAAAACGAAGAAGGCAAGACACCATCTTACACTTTTATTTTAAAGGAGGGCATAAAATGAAAATGCTCAAAAAAGTTTTAATACCCGTTCTCCTTATAACCGCCCTGATGCTTACCTTCGCGCTTACCTCCTGTAAGAAGGAATGCGCCCACGAATACGGTGAGTGGACGGTTACAAAGGAGGCAACCTGTACCGAGGACGGAACACAAGAAAGAACCTGTTCGATTTGCGGTGAAGTCGAAAAACAAACGATTAAAGCCACGGGTCATAGCGCAGAGGAGCTTCTCTGTGGCGTATGTGGCGAAACCGTAGTCGGAGTAGACTCGCTCCTTCCCTCTATCAACACAGAGTCACTCTCCTCTGTCGGAGTAGTGATAAAGGACGTTGTTCTGACCGAAAGCGATGATGATTACAAGAGAGTACAGACCCTCGAGCTTGCAGAGCTTGTTGTTTACCTTGACGAAAACGGCAGCCTTGCGGGATACGGCACGGGCACGTCCTCTCTCCGTTACAGCTACGGCGATGCCAGCGAAACCGAAACCGTCTCCGTCAACGCCTTTCTCGAAAACGGCAAGATTTATTTAAGCAATATCGACTCCGAGAAAGAGTATTACAGTGTTTTGGACCTTGAGAATTATATCCTCCAACAGGATGGCGTAGCGGAAGCCATAGAAATGATTACCGTGCTTCTCCCCTCCGTTGAGACTTGGATTAACGAAAGCCTGCTTCCCTGCTTCGGCGAATTTACCGCGCCCGAGGGCGTAGAGCTTCCCGAGCTGAACGAGGATGCCGCCAAAAAGGCTCTCACAAAAATCCTCGACCTTTTCTTCAAGGTTGAAACAACCGAAAACGGCGTAAGCGTTATACTCGACCTTTCTATTATTAAGGAAGCAAACGACGCGCTGAAGGAAAAAACGGTAGCAGAGCTTATCGACCTTCTCGGCGGCGAGGGTACGTTCCTTCAAATTCAGGGACTTATTCCCACGCTTCTCAATTTCTCTGTCGACGACCTTATTAAGTTTATTAACCTTAACCTCGGCGTAGATATTCCAAAGCTTCTTACCGCGCTTGACGAGCTTGCCGCTATTATCACGGGCAGCGAGGAGGCTACGTTTGAAATGCTCGTTGGTCTTGAAGGCGATATAGATGCAATCCTTGCCGACGAGGAATTCCTTGCGCTTGACGTAAAAACGCTTCTTATGTCCGCGCTTGAGCTTACAGAGGAAACGGAGCTTATCGCATTTATCGCGCAAGTAACCGAGATGCTGAATACAACCACCGTATATCAGCTCCTTGAGGTGAGCGAAAGCGACATCCAGCTCGTCAGCGACGTGATTGACGGGATTATAGCAGCGCTTTCCTACGAAATCACTGTTGACAAGACAGGAAAGTTCGTAAGCGCAGAGCTTAAAGTTAATATCCCCGATATGGAAACCTTTATTACCGCCAACATCACCGCGGAGAAGATTTATATCAACGCAAACGACGGTAGCGAGGATAACAACATCACCGTTGAGATAATTCCCGGCTATACCCCCAACCCCGATATGGAAAAGCTTGCGGAAATAAAGGAAAAGCTTTCCGTCAGGGTTGAGATTAACGAGGAAATTCTTGCAGCAAACGACCTTCTTCCCATTTACGCAGAGGATGGAACCACTATTATCGGCGGATTGTATATCGGCTCTATCATTAATATGATTCAAAACGAGGACGGCAGCATAACCTTCAGCGTAATTGCGTCGTTTGTCGATATAAGCAAGCTTATCAACTTTAACGTTACGGACTACAACTGCAAGGAAAAATACGAACACGAATACGTTCTCGCCGCAACGGAGGAAACGTGGAGCTACGCTGTCGACGCTGCTCTTGCGGAAGAGGTTTTAGCCCTTGACGAAGTTCAATCCCTGTACGACGCTTGCCTGTGGATCGTCCTTAATTCCGAGGTTGAGTACGTGGTGGTCAACTCCACGCCTAAAGACTACTCGATAGAATTTTCCATAAATTTGGAAAACTGGGAAAACTGGGAGCTTATCGATTCGGCAGATCACGCTCTCAAGTATGACGACGAGCTTTCGGTTTTAGAGTATGACGTTAGCTGCGGTGAAATCTACACTTACGTTTACGTATGCGAAGATTGCGGACATATCGAATCTAACGAATACGTTAAGGAGCACGGCGAAGAGGTCGTCATTGCCTCCATAGAATACAACGAGGAGTCCGGCACGTATTTGGTCGGCTACAACTGTGCTTGCGGAGTTGAATTCTGCACGCTTAATCTGACGTTTAAGGGTGATGTAGCCGTAACGCCGAAGAACGCAGTCGGTGAAAACGGTGACCCCATTGATTTTTATTTCGCTGTTGAAAGCTCCGGTACGTACGAGATAACCATCTCCGACGCAAGCGGTGACGGCTACTTACATTGGTATCGGGATAACGGTTACATCGATACGTCTTACTACCGCTACGGAGAGAGCTCCTCCACAACGCTCGATATTACAAGCGGTGAAGTCAGCTACTTCAACTTATATTTCTATTCTTACGAGGAAACGAACACCGTCACCGTAACCTTTACAATGGTTGGCGGTAACGGATAATAGCAAAGACGCAAATATCACTTCCCCCGCGGAGCTTCCGCGGGGGCTTTTTTACCGCAATGCACCGCGTTATTTCATAGCATTGGGAATAATACATAAAAATCGCGAGCCGCCCGACCGATTTTTTTCATCCGTCCGTTCAAAAAATACTTTTATTCTATTGACATTTATCCCCGTGTGTGATAAAATATATTGAAATTAAAATCTTTAATTCGGTACAGAGAGACCGACAAGATTGGTTATACCCACCCCTACACCTACGCGATAGGTGGGGCTTCGTATAGGATGGTCCTGTCGGAATCGGCGGGGCGTTTTTTATGCCTACCGAACACGGGAGGAAAAAATGAAGGCACTTTTCAAAAACGCAAAGATATACCTTGACGGCACTGCAAAGCGCGCCGATATGATTTTTGACTGTGCAAAGCTTTATAATATGGGCGACGTATCCGACGTTGCTCGCTCTCTTGTTTTTGACAATACCGTTATTTTACCCGGCTTTTGTGATGCCCACGTGCATTTACGAGAGCCGGGATTTTCTTATAAGGAAACGATGGAAAGCGGCACGGCGGCGTGCGCGCGCGGCGGCTATACCTCGGTAATGACGATGCCGAATCTGAAGCCCGCGCCCGACTGTCCCGAAAACCTCGCGGTACAGCTTGCCGCCATTCGCCGCGGTGCGTCAATTCCCGTATTCCCTCTCGGCACAATCACGGTCGGGGAGGCGGGAGAGTCCCTCTCGGATATGGCGGGGCTTGCCCCGAGCGTTGTCGGCTTTTCGGACGACGGACGCGGAGTGCAAAACGAGGATATGATGCGCGAGGCAATGAAAAGAGCAAAGGCGCTCGGTCTGCCGATTGTCGCGCATTGCGAGGATAATTCCCTGCTCCGCGGAGGCTACATTCACGACGGAGAGTATGCAAGGGCACACGGACACCGCGGCATTTGCTCGGAAAGCGAGTGGGGACAGATACAGCGCGACCTTGAGCTTGTGCGCGAAATCGGCTGTGCCTATCACGTTTGCCACGTGTCGACAAGGGAGAGCGTGGAGCTTATAAGACAGGCAAAGGCGGAGGGGCTTGACGTCACCTGTGAAACCGCGCCGCATTATCTTACGCTCACAGATGCCGACCTGCAAGAGGACGGCAGATTTAAAATGAACCCGCCGCTTCGCAGCGAGGAGGACCGCCTTGCCCTTATCGAGGGGATAAAGGACGGCACGGTGGATATGATTGCAACCGACCACGCACCGCACAGCTTTGAGGAAAAGTCGCGCGGACTTGAAAACAGTATGATGGGTGTTGTCGGAATTGAAACCGCATTCCCCGTTTTATATACCTTTCTTGTAAAAACGGGCATAATAAGCATGGAAAGGCTCGTAGAGCTTCTTTCGGTAAATCCGCGAAGAAGATTTGGGATAAAAAGCGAGGTTGGATATACGGTATTCGACCTTTCCGACTCCTACGAAATCAATCCCGACGAATTTCTTTCAAAGGGAAGAAGCACACCGTTTGCGGGTGTTACGGTAGAGGGCAGATGCCTTGCCACCGTGATTGGAGAGAGAGCCGTTTACCTTGACAAGCGGCTTCTCGGTTAATTAATTTGTTTAATAAAATTTGGAGGATATAAAAATGGCAAAGAGAAAAGACCTCAAAAGAATTATGATTATCGGCTCGGGTCCCATTGTGATCGGACAGGCAGCCGAGTTTGACTATGCGGGCACGCAGGCGTGCCTGGCTCTGAAGGAAGAGGGCTACGAGGTTATCCTTTGCAACTCCAACCCC
>JAZSHN010000147.1:0-6605 GCA_045533315.1 Eubacteriales bacterium
GCGAATACCCCGTCACCGCGACGCTTTCGGGAGCAAACTACAACACCAAAACCCTTACCGCAACGCTTACGGTAAACAAAGCCGATATTACGGGTGTCACCTTTAACGGTGATACCGTTGAATACGATACGAACGAGCATACTATTGCGGTTGTTGGCAACGTGCCCGCGGGCGTTATAGTAAGCTACACCTGCGGTGATTATGCATTCACCTCTGCAAGTCGGGTCGGCACCTACGATATAGTTGCAACTCTCACGGGAGCAAATTATAACACCCTTGTTTTGAGCGCAACGCTCACCATTAAATCAACGGAGGAGCAGCTGTATGCCGCCAATTTCAACGGCGCAGTCTACTTCCAAAACAATCTTGACGGTAATAAGCTCTACAAGCTTGAGGGCGGTGAAATTGTCAAGGTTAACAACGATATTCCCGAATACTTCTATAACGACGGGAACGCGCTTTATTATTACAGCAGTGCCTTCCTCGGAAAGGCTTTAAAGCGCATTACCCAAAGCGGAGAGGTTGAAATAGTAATCTCCTCGCTTAAGGGTGAATATATCACGCTTGACGGCACCTACGTATATTATGCCGTAAACACCCTCCTTTCAAAGGAAGCGGGCATTTACAGATTTAAGCTTGACGGCTCGGAGGAGGCTCCCACCCGCATCTGTGAAAACAAGGCGGCATACCTTACAATCGTGGGGGACAGGCTTTATTACTCCAATAAATCCGACGGCGGAAGTCTTTACGTTATGTCGGTTTCGGGCGGAGCATCTACCCTCGTTCACGACGAAAAGGTTGAGTATATTATCGCGGATAACGGCATTCTTTACTTCGACTCATCAAAGCTTCTCGGAAGCGCGATTTACAAATACGATACCAAGGACGGAAGTCTTGCGAAAATGACCACCGACTCGGGCAAATATCTTGTAAAGCTCGGTAACCACGTATACTACGTGAATAACGACCTTCTTACCTCGACCGTTTTCGGTGACGGTATTTACAGGGTGTCCACTATTATAAGCGGAGGCGTTTTCCCGGGTGCGAAAATCCTTTCTGCCTCCGACAACGGCTATTCCTCTCTCACCTCCGACGGCGAGTATCTCTATTACTACAAGCTTAACGATAAGCATCTTTACCGCTACGACCCGCAAAGCGGAGAGGAAATCGACCTTATGGAGGGCTACGAGCCTCCCGTGGAGGAAATAATCCCCGTTGGCGACACCGTTATCGCAATCCACAACGGCGAAATTTACTACACCAATCCCTTGGACGGAGTGTTAAACGGCGCCTGCCTTTACAAGTACAATCCCGTCACCAACCAGCACGTAAAGGTGCTTGCCGCCGACGTTGCGGGAATTTGGTTTAACGGCAATAAAATGTTTTACTCCACCTGTATTCTCACGAATTACGCCCTTTACTGTATGGACCTTGACACAAGCGAGGTAGTAAAGGTCAATTCCGACAGGTGTCAGGACCTCATTTTCGACGGCGACTTCGTTTATTATCTAAAGGTCAACGTTATCGGTGCTAAAAATACGATTATGAAAATGGCGCTTGCGGATATAGGCGCGGAGGTCGAGCCTACCGTTATTTACGAGGACAAAAACGTTGCCGTTACGGGCCTTTGCAAATCCGGTGACAGCTTCTATTTCGTTGTTAATCCCCTCATCGGAAAGCAAAAGCTTTATAAATTCACCGTCGGAGATACAAAGGCAACCGACCTTGATGAAACCGCATTCGCGGTGGTAAGCCTCGGTGACACGCTTTACTTCTACGACGATTACGATAACGCAATAAAGTGCTATGACGCGGGTACGGTTACTACCGTTGTTGCGGGTGTTACCGTAAACGACCTTGCCGTCACCGACGGTATGCTTTACTTCTCCTCCACAAACGGAAAGGTAGGCGTTTATTCCTACAACCTCACCACCGAAGCGGAAGCGAAAATCTCCGACAGCGTCGGAGAGGCGCTCACCGTTGACGGCGACAGCCTCTGGTTTATCGCTACCGCGGTTAATTACGTCGGCGATTATCCCGTGCATTCGGGAAATGGCGACTGTGGGCTTTACCTTTACGACGGCAAGGCTCTTACGAAAAAATAATGAAAAAAACAACCGACCAACGTGTCGGTTGTTTTTTGTGATTTTGATTAATCACGAAATTTTGCTTTCAATGTAGGCGCAAACGTCGCCCGCGGTTTCAAAGCGTACGAACTCTGTAAAGCGGAATCCGTATCTGTCCTCTATCTCCATTGCCATCATCATCATAGCGAGCGAGTCAAAGCCAAGCTCCTCGATAAGACGTGTGTTTTCGGTGACAGCCGACGTGTCAAGGTCGGGCATAGCCTTTGCAATTATTTCCTTAAGCTCCTCAAGCATTTTCGTTCTCCGTTTCTATATTTTTGATATACGCGCGTCTGCGCTTGTGGTGACGGGAGGTTACGTGCTTCCACTGTGCCATAACCTGTGTATTTGTTTCAAGGTTAAGGTTTGTTTCGCATTTTTCAATTCGCCCGTCGCAAAGCATCTCAACCATTCCGTTAAGAATGACGGCATTTACTCCCGCGTTCTGATATTCGGGACGAACAGCCACAAGCCCGAGGTCAAGCGTCCGCGGATTTTTCACCGTGCGAAGAAGGCGGATAAGCGTCGGCAGCGTAAGCCTTCCGCCGCTTTTTTTAAGCGCATCACCAAAGCTCGGAAAGCAAAGCCCGAACGCGACGACCTCCTCCGCCTCGTTGCAGATAAACACAGTGTAATCGATGTTGATAACGGCTATAAACTGGTCGATAAGCTCGCGGCGCTCCGCCTCGGTAATCGGCATCGTGCCGTAAAGCTTTGCATAACAGACGTCGAGCGTGTCGAAAAAGCTGTCCGCATATTTTGCAATATACCTGCGCTTCGGTATGCCCGTGTCGGCGATGTGGAGCTTGTTCATTTCAAGCGCGCGCTCCGCAACCCTGCCAAGCATCGGATTTCTGCTTTCGGGGGCGGTAAGCTCAAATTCAAGCCAATCTATTTCCTTTGCAAACCCGAAATCCTCTACAAGCGCGGGGTAGTAGTCAAAGCTGTATTGCTCCTCGTAGGTGCTGTTTTCCTCAAAGCCCCAAATGAGAAGTCCCTCGCGGTCCAAATCACTGTAACCGAGTGGGCCGCAAATATCCGTCATACCCCTCGCCGCTGCCCAAGCCTCAACCGCACCGAAAAGCGCGCGCGAAACCTCGGTATCGTTGATAGAGTCAAAGCGGGTAAACCTTACCCGTTTTTCGCCCTTTAATTCGTTGTACTGCTTGTGAAGTATTCCCTGTATTCTTCCGACTGTTTTGCCATCCCGTCTTGCAATATAAAATACGGAGTCGGCAATATCACCCTTTCCGCCCTCGCGAAGCAGCTTCATTGCGTCGCCGTAAAGCTCGGGAACAAAGTACGGACAATCCTTGTACATTCGGAGGGGAAGCTCAACAAACTCCCTTCTGTCCGCCCGCGTTTTTACCTCAATAATCTCTACCATCAGTCAAGAGCCTCGTCCTCGCGTCTTATTCTGTAAAGACCGTAGCCCGCAAGCCACGGACCGTTGTGACAGCCGCTTGCAGGCGACATAATAACGTCCTCGTGATTTACTGCGATGCCGTACTTCGGCTCAAGCTCCTTCAGCGTTTCGAGAAGCGACGGACCTGTGTATATGTGGAAAAGAATATAGTCCTCGGGGCTTCTGTCGCCGATTGCCTCGTTAAGAAGCTCGCA
The DNA here is from genome assembly GCA_045533315.1 of Eubacteriales bacterium. Taxonomy (GTDB): domain Bacteria; phylum Bacillota; class Clostridia; order Oscillospirales; family CAG-272; genus UBA1740. The sequence goes on from JAZSHN010000147.1 coordinate 3,747, forward strand.
CGTACGCATAAGTGCCTTTTTGGGTGTTCTTACACTCTCAACCGCGATGATTTCGCCCTCCTCGTTAAAACGAAGGACGGGGCATATCTTGAGCATCTGACCCATAAACGCCTTCGCACCCTTAAGTCTGCCGTTGTAGATAAGATAATCGAGCTTTCCGTCGACGCCCATAAACTCCTGATGCTCAATGCCCCAGGCAATTTCCTTTAAAACCTCCTCGGTGGAAAGTCCCTTTTCGAGAAGCTGTGCCGCGCGAATGGCGTGCATACCCTCGCAAAATGCGGCGGATTTCGTATCTATTACGTGAATTTTGATTTTGTCCGCATATTCGCCCGCAAAAAGCTTTATCGCGTTATACGTACCGCCAAGACCCGAGGAAATCGTGAATACCAAAATTTCGTCGTAGCCCTCGGCAATCGCTCTGTCAAAAACCTCGCTTATCTCCGCGTGGGAGGGCAGGGCGGTTCTCGGAAGATTGTTTTTCGGGTCCTCGAGCTTTTCAAGCTCGGAATAAAACCATACGGGGTCCATCTCCCCCTCGAGAAATTCCTTGCCCTGAAAAATCATATGTATCTGAAGCGTGTCGATGTTCAGCTTCTGATAACGCTCGGGAGCAAACTTAATTGCACCCGTTGACGTGCATACTACCTTTACCTTTGACATAATTCCTCCTTTTGCCTTTCTGTTAAGGCTTGTTGTATTTTTGCGGAGCTTATTCCGCGTGATTTTCGTCGTAAATTCTTTTGTTTTGCGCCATATTAAGCACCATAGTGACCGTGCTTACAATCGCCTTTTCGTCGCACGCGCCGTGTGCCTTTACCACGGGCTTTACCGCGCCGAGAATAATGCCTCCGCCGAGAGATGCAATGTCATACGTTTGCATAAGATAGCCGAAGATTTTCATTGCCTCCTCGCTGCCCGTCTTTTTGGCGTATTTTACAATGTCGGTAAGCATACGCCTTGCCGTGCCCTCCGTAACCTTTAGCACCTGATTGCCCGCAAAGCCGTCGCACACCAAAACGTCGCACACACCCGAAAGAGCCTTGTTACCCTCTACGTTTCCAATAAAATTAAGCTCGCTGTCCGCCTTGATTTTGGCGTGAGCCTCCTTTACCGCCTTGTTGCCCTTGGTTTCCTCCGCACCGTTGGAGAGAAGCCCGACGCGCGGATTTTCTATACCGTACATTTTCTTCATAAAATCGGTGCCGAGCCTTGCGAAATGATGAAGCGTCCCCGCATCACAGTCGACGGTTGCGCCCGTATCGACAAGGCAGGTAAAGCCGCCCACCTCTGCGGGAAGCACCGCCGCCAACGCGGGTCTTACTCTGTTCGCGCCCGAAAGAAAGCGCATCGACCCCGCAATAAGCGCACCTGTATTGCCCGCGCCCACAAAACCGCAAAGGTCGTCCCTGTCGCGAAGGGCACTCATACCGAGCACGAGCGAGGAATTCGGCTTTTCAAAAAGCGCCGCCGCGGGGCTGTCGTAATTCGTAACCCCCTCGGGTGCCTCAAGGATTTCAATGCGGCTCATATCCGCGCCGAGCCTTTCGCACTCGGAAATAATAACCTCGGTATCTCCCGCAAGAAGCACCGCAAGGTTTTTATGCATATCGAGTGCCGCCTTGACCCCGCCGACTATGACCGCGGGACCTCCGTCCGCACCCTTTGTGTCAACAACTATTCTGTAAAGCTCCGACATTTTAACCTCCCCTTCGCCGTTGCGGAAGGCAACGGCATTAAATACGCTTGTTCTGCCCTAAAAAGCGGCAAAAGCCCGAATTTTTATTCTATCGCGATAAGATAATCGTAAACGTCCTGACCGCCGTTGTATACCACAACCTCACAGTCGGGGTAGTCCTCGGTTATCCTCTCGGTAAGGTATGCGCGCTCACCCTCGGTAACTCCGCGCCCGACAAACAGCGTGATTATCTCGTAATCCTCCATATCCACGCTTTCGAGAAGCGAGATTACCGCCTCCTCGGAGCTTTTTGTTACCGCTGCGATTTCTCCGTCCACAATTGCCATATAATCGCCGTTTTGTATCGTTTTTCCGCACACGGTGGCGTTTCTCACCGCGCGTGTGACCTCGCCCGTAACTACGCTCTGCGCCGCGCGCTCCGCGTTTTTGACGAGCATATCCATATCCGTGATGCCCGGGGTTATAACCGAAAGCGCACCGTACCCCTGCATAAGGCTCTTGGTGGGTACGATATGAACCCTTGCCCCATCGTACATGCTCGCCGCCTGATTTGCCGCGAGGAATACGTTTTTATTGTTGGGAAGGACGATTATATGCTCGCTGTCGCATTCCTCGAATGCGGTGATAAACTCCTCTGTGGAGGGGTTTGCGCTCTGTCCTCCCGCGATAATTCCGTCCGCGCCCGCGTCGAGCATAAGCGCGCACATACCCTCGCCCGAGGCGACGGTAAGCACCGAGAACTTCTTTTTCGGCTTCCTCGGCGCAGAGCTTGCTTCGCCCTCCGAATGACCGATGGACATATTTTCTATCTTTACGGTAAGAAATTCGCCGAACTCCTGCGCTCGCGAAAGCACAGCCCCGGGGTTAAAGGTGTGAACGTGTACCTTTACGATATCCCCCTCCTTGTATGCGACCACGCTCTCTCCGCCAAGCTCGGAAAGCATATCCGTCACCGTTTCGATTTTGAAGGCATCGGGGTCGACCTTCGCCGTTGTAAGACGAAGCAAAAACTCCGTGCAATATCCGAATTCAAGCACCGAGTCGCGCGTGAAGCCGTTGATATTCGGGGTGTTCCTTTCCTCTGTTAATCTGACGTCGGTAACTTCAATCTCGCCTGTAAGTGCCTGATACATTCCGATAATGATATAAAGGTAGCCCGC
>JAZSHN010000113.1:0-2578 GCA_045533315.1 Eubacteriales bacterium
GTGTATATATTCCTTGGGCAAACGAAGGAAGATGATACCGTTGACGAAGGTCAATTGAATCCCGAATGCCCTCCTTATGCCCGAAAGGCAAGGGGGCTTTTCGTTTGTTCGGATGCTGTTAAAAAAGAAAGGAGAAAAAAATGAAAACAGCAAAATCCGTGCAGAGAAGAATTTTTGGCGTTGTAGCTTTTCTGCTTTTAATTGCATTAACGCTTACTGCGCTTGTCGGCTGCCGCGAAAATGGGGACGTGTCGGATGTTGGCACCGCCACCGTGGTTGTCGCGGTAGGAGAGGACGTGCGCGCCTACGAAATTCCGCTTGACAGGCTTGATGGCGAAAAGGGGGCAATAGCCCTTCTCGAATACCTGAAGGAGGAGGGAAAGCTCGATTACACCGCAAAGGATGCGGGCTACGGTCCGTATCTTACAAGGGTCGGACACCTTGAAGAAAGGTCGAGCGAGGGTGTATACGTCGGCATTTGGACAAGCGTTGTGTCCGACATTGACAAGGAAAGCGTCTACTCGACGAGGGTGGAGTATAACGGCACCGAGCTTTGGTCGTCAAGCGTCGGAATGGGAGAGCTTAACGTTCCCGACGGAGCAATTATTTATTTCGGTGAATTAAGATATTAATTTTGGGATTACGGAGAGTGCGAAAGCTTGCACCCCCGAAAAAACGGAGGTATTCGGTGTGAAAACAGGTAAAAATTCAATAGCTCGCGCCGTTTGCCGAATCGGACTTATGGCGGCGGCAATAGAGTGTGCAAAGCTCGTGCTTGCGAGCCTGCCGAATATAGAGGCGGTAACTCTTCTTGTTGCGGTGTTCTCCTTTGTCTTTGGTTGGGAGGGGGTTGTAGCTACGGTGCTTTTCGTGGCGATTGAGCCGCTGATTTGGGGCTTTGGCACTTGGGTAATATCCTATTTTATATATTGGCCGCTTGTCGCCGCCGTGTTCCTTTTGCTCGGGAAAATCAAATTCAAAAGATGCGTGCCAAGGGTCGCGTCAGCCACCGCGTGTGCGCTTGTTTTGACGCTGTTTTTCGGTGTGTTAACCTCGCTTGTCGACGTTGGACTTTTCAGCGGAAGATTTGATAATTTTTTTGCAAGATTTGCCGTTTATTACGCACGGGGCGCGGTGTTTTACCTTTTACAGCTTGTCACAAATGCCGTGGTGTTCCCGATTTTGTTCCACCCGATGACAACAAAGCTTTACAAATTGAAATAACCGAGCGCCCCGACAAGTCTGTCGGGGCTAATCTTTTCTCTTTGTTTACCTTTTGTTACGTTTTTATTCTTGATTAATTCCCGTCAAAGGTGTATAATATAAGCGAAAATTCAGCATTGGAGGAAAAATGATAAATCTTACGCCAGAGGAAAAGGAAGGGGTTTTAAAGGAGCTTGCCCCTTATGCGGAGGAATATATGCGTACGATGTCATATTTTCGCTGCGCGATGATGGAGGTGGAAACAAAATTCCGCGTTATAAGCGAGGATTTTAACTATCGCCACGACAGAAATCCGATTGAAACTGTGAAAACCCGTCTGAAATCCCCGAAGAGTATAGCGCAAAAGCTTACCAGAAGGGGGGAGCCCATCTCGATTGAAAGCATTGAAAAAAAGATTTTCGACGTTGCGGGAGTACGCGTGATTTGCAGCTTTCTCGATGACGTTTACGCCCTCGCGGACAGCTTCCTCGGACAGGATGACGTCCACCTCATAGAGCGAAAGGATTATATAAAAAATCCAAAGCCAAACGGCTACCGAAGCCTGCACCTTATTGTTGAAGTGCCGATTTTCCTCTTTGACGAGAAGCGGTGGATGCGCGTTGAAATTCAGATGCGAACGATTGCGATGGACTTTTGGGCGAGCCTTGACCACCATATGCGCTACAAAAAGGACGGAGTGAGCGTTACCGATAAAACGCGCGAGGAGCTTTTGCGCTGTGCAACGCTTTCTGCCGAGCTTGACGGCAGTATGAACGAGCTTCGCCACGAGATACTTGGAGAGTAGAGGAATATGAAAACGACCCCACGGGGTCGTTTTAACAAATTAAAAGCTTAATTAAGGAGCTATTTGCTCCCGCGCCCGTCGAGGTCGCGGGAGCAAAACCCGGATTTTCGCCACCGTAGGGGCGCGGTATTCCTTTGCTCGGTTGCGTCGGGGTGGGGGCGTGCGATTTTAAAGCTTGTGCGGTGTGGCGAATTTTGCGAACCGGTTTTGTCCGCGGTGTACTTATGGGTGTTTGAGTGCGGTGACTGCACTTTGGTATGTGGCGGGGTGTAGGTGCGGTTTTGGCGGACAAAACACGGTCCTTTCGCGGTAGCAGCTCCCGACACCCGAGGTGCGCCACAAGGCTTGATTGGATATGAAAAAAGACCCCGAATGGGGTCGTTTTTTTCATATAAAACCAAAGCCCCGAAGCCGTAGCTTCGGGGGTGTCTGGAGCTATTCAATCCGATGGATTGAAACCCGGATTGGCGACACCGTAGGGGCGCGGTATTCCTTTGCTCGGTTGCGTCGGGGTGGGGGCGTGCGATTTTAAAGCTTGTGCGGTGTGGCGAATTTTGCGAACCGGTTTTG
>JAZSHN010000065.1:0-2708 GCA_045533315.1 Eubacteriales bacterium
ATAAAGTCCTCCTATGTAATATGGTTAATTATATTTTATCACATTGCGTGAAAAAATCAATAGAAAAAATGAATTTTGTTAAAAATTTATAACGGTTTTGTGGATTTTGCGAAAAACGGGGAATTATTCCTCGCCGTCCTCGCCCTCTCCCTCGTCTCTTTGGCTCTTTCCGCGGCGAAGAATTTTGACCTCCTTGCACCCGTAAATTCTTACGGTATCCTTGTCCGTGCCGTTAAGTCTTACGCGCACCTCCTCCGCAAGCGGCTTTGCCTCGACAACCACGCCCTCGCCGTCGGGGGTTGAAACCGTAGAGCCGACGGGCGGAGTGCGCTTCCACGCATCCTCGTAAACCTCATGCTCGTAGCGAAGGCAGCACATAAGCCTTCCGCACGCTCCCGACACCTTTGCCGAGTTAAGCGAGAAATTCTGCTCCTTTGCCATCTTTATGGACACCTGCACGAAATCCGAAAGGAATCCCGCACAGCAGTATTTTCGTCCGCAAACGGCAAGACCGCCCATCATCTTTGCCTCGTCGCGAATGCCTATCTGACGAAGCTCGATACGGGTGTGAAAGGTGGAGGCAAGGTCCTTTACCAGCTCTCTGAAATCAACGCGCGATTCACAGGTGAAATAGAATATCAGCTTTGAATTGTCAAAGGTGTATTCCACCTCGACAAGGCTCATTTCAAGACCGTGTGCCGCAATCTTTTTCTTGCAAATAAGCGCGGCGTCAAGCTCCAGCTCGTGATTTCTCTCGTCGCGCTCGATGTCCTCCGCGGTTGCAACGCGGATTATTTTTTTAAGCGGAGGAATTATCTCCGACGGGTCGACGGTCTTGTTTGCGACCTTTACCGTTCCAATCTCAACTCCGCGCGCGGTATCGACGATTACCCTCGTTCCAACCGAAAGCGTCTTGCCGTTCGGTGAAAAAAAGTAAATCTTTCCCGCCTCGCGAAAATTAATTCCAACTATCTCTACGGGTACACCCGGGGTAAGCTCTATGCCGTCCTGCGGGTTGCCCTGCGTTTTCTTCTTGTCCGTCATTTTTTTATTCCTTTTTGTATTTTTACCTATGGTAAGCAAAGCGCCATCGCCAAATTACCGTCAATTTTTAAGCAGGTGTATTTTTCCCGCCATCGCGGTGACGAGTGCTGTCACGTTTCCGTTCTTGTTACAGTCGTCGTGTGCCGCCATCACTATCTCGAACACCGAAATAAGTCTGCCGATTTTAAACGGCTCTGCCTCTGCTCTTGCCTCGTCTGCCGTGGAAAAAAACACCGTCGGGGGATTATCCGCCCGCTTTACGGCTATCATATCGCGAAGAGCCTTTACAATTACCTCAAGCTGCTCGGAAAGCTCGCCGCGCTTCGTCGGAAACGCATCGGTTGCCTCCTTTAAAGCGGCAAATCCGCTGCGCGGTGTGCAGGCGCGGATAAAATCTGTCGCCCGTCTGCGAAGCTCTCTTGCATCCTCCGCCGTCGACGGGTCCGTAAGCGAAAGCGCACGTCCGATGCTTCCGTCCGCCGCCATAATTGCCGCATCGAATGCCTCTCGGTCGGCTCTGTAAAGACGCTCTGCCGCCTCGCTGCTTTTTAATACGTAATCGGCAATCTCGCTCGGCGTAAATCTCGCGGTTGCGATGTACTGCGTCCTTGATTTCACGGTGGTAAGTATTCTGTCCGTCCCCGATGCAAGAAGCAAAATAACAACGTTTTTGGGCGGCTCCTCCAAAACGATAAGAAGTGCGTTTTGCGCCTCTGGCGTAAGCCTTTCGGCATCGTTGATAATGTAAACCTTTTTGTCTGCCTCCGTGGCGGAAAGGAACATATCCTCGCGCAAAAGCTTGACCTCGCCGACACCTACCGTCGCCTTGTCCTGCGAGCGTGAAAGCTCCTTTACGTCGACGTGACCTCCCGAAATTATCTTTTTGCAGGAGTCACAGCAAAGACAGGGAAGGGGATAGCCGTCAGCCCCCCGCCTCTCGCAGTTAAGTGCCGCGGCAATAAGCCTTGCAAGCGTCCGCTTTCCCGAGCCCTCCGCCCCGTCGATAAGGAAAGCGTGCGGAGCCTTGCCCGATACAATCGCGCCGCCTATTCGATTTTTTATTCCCTCGTTGCCGAGAAAGGTGGGAAAAAAAGCCTTCATACGCCCTCCGTCAATACTTAACCGTTGTAATTTTACCACACCGCGCCCCGAAAGTCAACCGAAAACTATACCCAAATGTAGAAAAATATATAAAAAAATCAAGAGCGACAAAATAAATCCCCAAAAACCTTGCATTTTCGCTTTTGTTGTGGTAAAATATTAAATTGAAATAAAATGCGCTTCACGCCGTCGGCTCATTTGCCGATTGGACGGTGAATTGCGCTTGGAGGTTTTTACTATGGAAAAATTCTATCTCACAACCGCGATTGCCTATGCATCGAGAAAGCCGCACTTCGGCAATACCTATGAAATCATTATGTCGGATGCCTTTGCGAGATTTCAGAAAAGACTTGGAAAGGACGTATTTCTCTGCACGGGTACCGACGAGCACGGACAGAAAATCGAAAACCTTGCAAAGGATGCGGGAATTACTCCAAAGGAGTACGTTGACCGCGTAGCGGGCGAAATCCGCGGCATTTGGGATTAATGGGCGTGGAGTACGACCACTTTATCCGCACCACCGACGACTACCACGAAAGGGTAGTGCAAAAAATATTTAAGAA
>JAZSHN010000160.1:0-7693 GCA_045533315.1 Eubacteriales bacterium
CGCCTCATCCACCGCAAGCGGTCCCCCTTCTCCCACCGGAGAAGGCTATGGTAAAAAAGCTTTATGAAGTTCGTTTTGTAATTATCGGATGAGTAAAAGGCTATCACGTTTAACGCCTCATCCACCGCAAGCGGTCCCCCTTCTCCCACCGGAGAAGGCTATGGTAAAAAAAGCTTTATGAAGTTCGATTTGTAATTAAATACGCGAAAAGTGCCGAGAAAATGCTCGGCACTTTTTATTTTAAGACCTTGCTCATACAGATTTAACAGTTTATTAAAATGTTAAATATTTTTATTTTTGACAAGCTTTGCTTGACTTTGCGAAAATTTGGGGTTAAAATTATTATAGAAGGGCAGCAATTCCCCGTAAAAAGGCAAAATTATTACGGGTGGCGCGTGACCTTTATTAAGAAAAGGAGGAAAGACGGCGTATGCGAATCTACAAAAATTACATATTCGACATTGTTATTGCGGGGCTTGCGCTTGTGCTTGGGATTGTGATGCTTCCCCCGTTTGGAATCGGGCAGCATTTGCTTAATCTTTTGCTTGCGATTTCGCTTGCGGCGTATCTCGTTATCCACCTTTTCGGCAAGCTTCAAAGGACAAAGGGCACGGCCTTTATACTCACCTTGTTTGAGTTTTCGGTGGTTTGCATCATTATTGTCGGCTTGATTTTCCAGCAACTTCGCGTATTTAATATTGCGGGGGTGTGTCGGACGCTTGGCGTTGTGCTTTGGCTTCGCGGTATTGTGTCGATTACGGTTATGTATATAAACCTCGGTACTCTGAAAAGCGCTAGATACAACCTTTCAAAGTTTATTCTTTATCTGCTTTTAATCACCGCGGGAGTGTATTTGTTTGCCAATCCGCTTATCACAGATATTATTTTCAACTGGATTTTGTGCGTAGTAATGCTTCTTACCGCCGTGATATTCGGATTTTTGGCGTTCATTTATTCACCGAGCAAGGTAAAAAGATAACCTGTAAAAAACGGGCATTTCTGCCCGTTTTTCTTTTATACAAGATGCTTTTTCTGGCTTTCACCGAGGAATTTTACGTAGCCGTCCATATCCGTCGGGTATGCAAGCCCGTGGTCGGCACCTTCGACGAGGAGGAGGTGGCTTTCGCCCTTTGTTGCGGCGTGAAGCCTTACCGACATATCCGCGGGGACAAAGCTATCCGCCGCACCGTGAATATAGGTTATCGGGATACGGGCGTTTTCAACCGCCTCTAGCGGAGAATACTCGTCGGGGTTAAAGCGTCCGTAGATAATTGCGCCAAGCTTTACAAAGGGGTAAACGAGCCGCGGCGGCAGGTGCATATCGGCAATAACCTTCATAATTATTTCGCGGGCGGAGGAATATGGGCAATCGCAAAGCGCGCATTTTACACTCGCGGGAAGCTCGGGGTCTGCCGCCGCCATCGCCACGGTTGCACCGCCCATTGATATGCCCGTAATGATTATGGGGGTACCCGTGTCAAATTTCTCCGCCGCAAAGCGCGCCCAATCAACGCAGTCGTATCGCTCCTTTATACCGAAGGTGATGGTGTGACCCTCGCTTCTTCCTGCGGCTCTGTGGTCTATAACGAGGGCGTTGCGCTCAAGCGCAAAGGCACGGGCAATTCCGCCCGACATATCACGCTCTCCGTTTCCGCGATAGCCGTGAAGGAGTATTTCAACGGGTGCGCCCTTTTTGTTTTCGTAGTATTTTCCGCGGAGGGTAAGTCCGTCGCGGGATTTGATTTCAAGCTCCTCGTGCGGGAGGGTGCGCGCGGCGCGAGTCCACGCCTTTATCTGCTCGCTTATTGCCTCGTATTCGTTGCCAAAGGGGATTTCAAATTCGTCCTCGCCAAGCGGTTTTCTTTTTGGCGAATAAAACACGCGAAAATAGCAATAAAGCGAGATTAAAAGCACCAAGGCGGCAATGCCGCACAGCGTGCAGAGTGTCCACCATAAAAATTCCATAATTCCCTCCGACGGTGTTTTTCATTATTTTATCACGCGCGCGAGGGATTGTCAAGTGGCGACCGAAAGGCAAAAGCTTGCCGTCTGTACGGTATTTCTATAAACACATCCGACCGTTACGATACCACAGCGTTACTCTCGCCCCCCTGATTCACGGGATTTTGGTGTGGGTTGACGTAAAAATGGCACGGCATTTCGCCGTGCCATTCGTTTTTTGAAAATTTATACGCCTTTAAGCCCTAAAGCTCGGTTGACGTGGTTATTAATGGATTTTGCGTTAAGCATTTACCACGACAACGGCTGAATCGGTAATTCGTTCTCACCCGTATTTGATGATGAGATAACGTCACTTCCGGTACCGACAACAAAAAGCTCAACAATCTCCAGCTCCGGAGATAAATACTCGATCTTCATTATTTTTTTACCTCCTTCGATTTACTTGTTGTTGAAATAGTTAACCGCCGACTCGTAATATGCAAAAAGCGAGCAGCAAACGTTAACAAGGTCAACAGGCTGTGTATCCTTTGTTCGCAGCGTAATATAGCAGTAGCTGAGTGCGGAATAGCTAAGGCTTGCGCCGTCCGCCTCGAATACGTGAGGGTTTGCAAGGTCCTTTGCCGCAATATTATCAACCTCAACGTAATAAAGTCTTTGTGATGCGTTATAAAGAGTTGCGTCCTTCTTTACACCGTCAACGTAAACGTCAACCGTACTTATATCAACACCCTCTTTTGCCTGAATATACACGCGAATTTTAGTTCCCGCTTCAAGGAAGAGAGATGCGCCCGCAAAGGTTATTTTTTCCGAGCTACCACTCGTTACGTGCTGATACTCCAAGAATTGCTCGATACCGATAGCAGCCATAGTGCTTGCCACATCCTCCGTGGGGGTATAATCCGTGCCAAGGAAGTGCGTAGCAGCAGCCATACAGTAGTTTTTGGTGTATGTGGCTACGTTTTCCGCATACTCATCATATATACCGTTAACGTCGTTAATAATACCGTCAAGATATGCGGAAACAGACGTAGTCTTTTCGGCATCCCAAACCACAGTGCCGTCGGTAAACTGTACCGAGACGATTTCTGCATAGTCCTTTGCAGAAACGTTAAGAGTTATACCGTTATAGCTTCCCGACTTCCAAAGCTGGGAAACCTTTAATTCGTAAACCTCGCCCCTAAAATTAACAAGCACGCGCGCATCGGCATTATTAATAAAGCTTTCGGTAAGAGAGAAATAAAGATTAAGCTTTAGAATACCGTTAAGGCTGACAGAGTTGGCATACAGCTTTGCCGTCGTTGTAACATCGACGATTATAACGTTTCCGTTTTCGTCGGTTTCAAAGGCCTCGCCCTCGCCTGTGATAAAGAGATTTCCAACCTGGTCGCTCGGAACAGCTCCCGCGTTTCCTGCAATCGTGATTTGGTTATCAGTTGCTCCACTTGTGGAGGGAGTTACGGTAACGCTTGCACCCTCTCCGAGCAGAAGCTCCGCGCTCGTTTGTGCATTTTCAGCCGCGCCCGGGTGAATGGAGATTTGAGCATCCTCGCTGATGGATATATTGTTATTACTTACGACACCGTAAATCTCGTCGTTGTCAACGATAACCTCGCCGTTCTCGGCTGCTTCGATATCACCCATCAGGTCCTCTATAACCTCGGGGTCCATACTAATGCCCGCGGTCTCGTACATTTCCATAAATTCCTCAAGCTTTACAGCACCGACCGCAATGCTTCCGCCGTTAATGACAAACTCGGAGCCAACAGTGGTTGCGCTTCCGTCGAGGTCGGAGCCGACACCAATTACACCCGCACTTAATTCGGTGTTGTTGAGCGTTACATCACCGCCCTGACCGATAACTCCGATAAGCGCGGAATTTATGCTTGCATTGTTTACAACAAGTGTCGGATTTTCGCTTGCGGCACCTCCGCCGATGTCCTCTGTAAGGCTTCCGCCCTGTGCAACTGCACCGAGAACTCCGTAAACCGAGCCGCCGTTGATTTCGGCATCTCCGCTGTTGATGAAGGAAACCATACCGAGCAGGTTACCGCTGTCAAGGACGAACACGCCCTCGTTCGCAACCGCATAAGCCACAAGCGAGCCCCAGCCGTTCATTTCCTCCATATCGGGGGTAATACAGCCCGTACCAGAGGCGGAGCAGTCGTAAACGGCAAGATATGCACCGCTTTGAACAAAGATAGCTCCGTTACACTCGTTTTCGGGAGTGTAGTTGCTCGTGCCCTCCGTGATAATCTTGGGGGATTTTATAGTATAGCCGTTAAGACAGATGTGAAGCTCCACTCCCGCGGGAATAACAAGCTCCTTTTTCAGGGTAATATCCGACGTAAGATAGAGGTAATAGGTACCCGCACCAAGCTGGAACACTCCCGACGAATTCTGATAAAAGTTAACCATAAGATATTGGTTAACAGGCTGTATATTTTGATTTTGTATCCTTCCGCAGGAATCGTGGGAGAGGTCGTCGCAATCGATAAGCTCAACGCCCGCACCGTTTGCGGTAAGCTGTGCAATTGCGTCGTCGGAAATCGTGTAGCCGTTAGTACAGATGTAAAGCGTGGTATTAGACGAAAGAACAAAGCGCGGGTCGATAGAGGTAATATCCTCTCCGAGTGCGACGTATTGACGCGCAGGCATTTCAATCTCGCCGCCTCCGTTCATAAGAAGCATAAGGTCGATAAAGTCGTGAGAAATGGTTATGGGAATTTCGGGTGCGGAGGGGCAAGCGTGAATATCGTCGTTAAAGATGTAAACTCCGCCGTAGTCGTTATGGACGTAGTCGCCCGTTGCGGTATGACCGTTCGTGAAAATGACAAGAATCTGTCCTGCGGGCACGGTGAGCGTTCCCTCCCAGCTTACGTCCTCCGAAAGATGGAACAAAAATGCGGAGCCGTCGCTGCAGTATCTGTATTTCCAATCGTAATAGGACGGGAGCTTTTCCGCGGTGAAATTATCCACGCTGTCAAGGTGGAAGCCGTTTTGCTCGTCCGCGGCGAGATAGTAGGTTGCACCGTCAATCGTTACGGTAAGGTTGCCAATACCGCTGTTATACTCCCAGAAATATACGGGGACGGTTACGTCCACGTTAACCGTATCGGTTTGGGTGCTGCCGTCGTCAAGGGTGGTTGTTACCTCCCTCGCTTCGGTGTATTTTGCGAAATATGCCCCAAGCTCCGAGTCGTAGGTGATATTTGAGTTGTTTACAAGGGCAAGATAGATGCTTCCATCCTCTGCGACAGCGGGAAGAAGATATGACGTATAGCCGTAGGTTGAATTTTCGCTCTCGCTATAATAGTAGCAGCTGCCCATATAGGTATAAACCGTGTTATAAACGTAATTTACCGAATCCCAAATCGATGCCGAGCCCGCGTAGAAATAGAAGGAATAATCCTTGTTATTTGTACTGCTCATCGGAGTAATATACCGATTAGACATCGTTCTGTCGATATACCAAACCGTCTGTGCCGAATCGAGATAGGACCAATAATTATACTGACCGTAGGAATATTTTTCGGAATAGAGATACGGCTTTAAGGATTCGTTAAAGTCGTTAAAGGTTTCCTGTGCCATCGGGAAGGAGCTGTCACCGAACATTTGGCTCTCGTGTACGATGTCCTTCATTTGAGTTTTGTTACAGTCGATGTACATTACATCGCCGTAGGAGAGGTTAAGTCCGACCTCGTCGTTAATAGAGTAGCCGTTTTTACAGAAGATTGCAGAATTTCCCTTGTCGGCAAGCCACAGCTCGCTTTTAAGAGTGACGTCACCCGCAAGCGCGTAGTGCTGATACTCCTCTATAAAGTCGGGGTCAAGCTCGTACGCTGCTTCAAGAAAATTGACAACGTCCTGTGTAAGCGTGTAGGTGGCGGTTTGAGTCTGCCCCGCTATACGGCAGGTATGCTGCTCGCAATCGTAGGTAAAGAAGCCGCCGACGGTTGATGCGGAATCGTTAACCTTCACGCCCGAGAGGGTGAAGCCGTTAAGACAAACGGCAACGATAACTCCGTCGGGGAGTCTTACCTCCGCCTCGTAATCGATATCCTCCGCAAGGTGAACGCATACGATAGTGCCGACAGGAAGGGCGGGCATCTGCTGCAAATAGGTGGCAATATTCTCCTGTGTAACGGGGTCGGTGCTGTAATGCGCGACAGCACAGGAGTGAACAAGCTTTGGCATATTCTGACAGTCGAGAATATTTACCGTACCGTTAAATGCGGAGAAATCCACCCCCTCGCCAAAGGTGAGAGTGTGACCGTTTTTGCAGAAATTGCGCGTATATCCCTCCGCAGGTGCGAGGATGTTCGTCGTAAAGGTTATATCCTCGAAAAGCGCAAAGGAGAGATTTTCGTTAAGAATAGGCTCGGTTACGCCGTATGCCCTTGCCCAATCCTCGTACATAGTAACAATGTCCTGCGTAATGTACATTACGTCGGTGTCGGTAAACGCCTGGCAATCCTTATGCTCGGTGAGGGTGTTTTGGCAGTTGAGAAGGTATACTCCGCCGCTTCCCTCAAATTCAAGCGTACCCATCGAGTAGTCAAAGCCGCCCGTACAGATACCGATAAACATTCCGTCGGGAACGGTGAGCGTGCCAGTCCAGTGAATTTCCTCGGTTGCGGAAACAACGAGAGGCCCTTGTGCAAAGTCATAGTCCCCAACGTTTATTCCGTTTGCAACGAAAAAGCTCATTGTTGCCTGGTCAAGAGTAAAGCCCTCCGCCGCTATCGTACAGTTATGCTCTGCAACAGTATCGGACGCAGCGTGTACGTGCGTTCCGCCGTCGACTCGCGTCGGAAGGATTATCAATCCGACGGTCATACAAATAGCGAGAATAAAGCTTGTAATTCTCAAAGTTCCTATTTTAATCTTCATTTGTCATTCTCCTTTCGTAAGGGATGGCGCGATGGGTCGGTCGCGGAAATTCCCTATTGTAAAAGTGTAAAAGTTATACTGCGCTCACGCGCGCCACGCAGCGCAATATAATAATATGTAAGTTTGTACCGCTTCAACACATTTTATTAAAATGATGAAATTTCGGTAGTTTATATTATAATATAAATCACCAAAAAGTCAATAGTTTTTTTGTGAAATTTTTTATACAAAAGCGATTACCCCCACCCCGTGTCAAATTTAACTGTGCGAAAAAATGTTAATTTTCATTAAATGGGGCAAAAAAACGGGGCAAAAATCGCGCTTTCGAACGGATTTGTGTAGGGTGTGTGTAATTCCGTCGTCAAGAGAAAAACCCCCCTTCCCTTTGATTATAACCAAAAATTGCATATTTTTTCGTAAAGAGATTATCTTCTACACATATTTTTTGGTGAATATTTTCGCGAATATTTTTTCCAAAGGTATTGACAAACCGCTTGCGGTGTGGTATGATATTGTGGCGTAATGAGATGCGGCAATCAATCCTCCGCCGCCCGCGTAGCAAATTCTCCGCATTTTGCGTAGCAAAAAACCTATACGCCCCTGTAGCTCAGCTGGTAGAGCACTTGACTTTTAATCGGGTGTTCGTGTTCGCAACATTGCGTAACGCCTTGCAAGAGTTACGACAGAAAAAAGGCGGCACAGCCAACACCCCACTGCCCGCGTAGCAAATTCTCCGCATTTTTGCAAAGCAAAAACCTATACGCCCCTGTAGCTCAGCTGGTAGAGCACTTGACTTTTAATCGGGTGTTCGTGTTCGCAACATTGCGTAACGCCTTGCAAG
>JAZSHN010000027.1:0-5524 GCA_045533315.1 Eubacteriales bacterium
GTTTGAGTGCGGTGACTTCACTTTGGTATGTGGCGGGGTGTAGGTGCGGTTTTGGCGGACAAAACACGGTCCTTTCGCGGTAGCAGCTCCTGACACCCGAGGTGCGCCACAAGGCTTGATTGGATATGAAAAAAGACCCCGAATGGAGTCGTTTTTTCATATAAAACCAAAGCCCCGAAGCCGTAGCTTCGGGGGTGTCTGGAGCTGCTACCCGGATTCGGACCGGGGACCTCATCCTTACCAAGGATGTGCTCTACCAACTGAGCCATAGCAGCATGTCAAAGGATATTTCCTCGTGACGCATGATATTATATCAAAACTTTGGGCGTTTGTCAATAGATTTTTGAAAATATTTTTATAAAGAAGAAAATATCCGAATTTTGACAGTTATTGCTTTATTTTTGCGGTGACGAAGTCGCTCGCGGTGCTTTTTCACCCGCTTACAAATCGGTAGCCTTGCGCCGAGCTGTGCTTTCACTCGCTTACAAATCGGTAGCCTTGCGCGTAGCTGTGCTTTCACCCGCCTACAAATCGGTACCTTCGCGCCGAGCTGTGCATTTTATACGCTTTCTTCGCGGGGCAAAGCGGTTTCTCGCGCATATCCCTTGCGTTTTTTTGCGCGTGGGGTTAAACGCTTTTTTGATTTATCTGTGCGACCTCTGTGCGAAGGCTACACGCTTACCTCGTGCATAAGCTCGAATGCCGAGCGTTTAAGCCCATGATTGGATATTATCAGGAATATTACGCTTATGATAAAGGAAATGAACTCGGAAATCGGCATACACCACCAAATCGCATCGATGCCGAAAACGGAGGGGAGTATAAGCACGAGCAATATGGGGAGCAAAAGCCCGCGCAAAATCGCAACGGTAAAGGACATCCATTGCTTCAAAATGGATTGAAAGTAAAAGCTTGCAGCGAGGGTAATTCCGACAAGAGGCAATGCGAGCGAATAAATACGCATAATGCGTGGGCCGACCGCCACGATGTTATCGTTTACGTCCATATAAATGCGAAGCACAGCTTCGGGGAAAAGCTCTACAAGAAGGAAGCAAATGACTCCGAGAGTCGTCGCACAAATCAGTGCGATTTTGAGAGAAGCGCGCACCCGTGTCAAGTTTTTAGCACCGAAATTCTGTGACGCTATCGGCTGCATAGCCGTGCCCGTCGCGTTAAGAAGGCAATAAAACATTATCGTAACCGTTGCCGCAGTGCCGTAAACGGCAAGGTGGTCGGTGGTAAGCTCCGTAACTATTTTATTGTTGAATACGGTGGTTGTGACTCCAAATGCGACCTCGATAGCGAATGCCGAAATTCCGAGTGTGAAGATGCGCCAAAGACGGGCGGGAATACGGGTTGGACGAACAAGCTTCAGATTGCACCTTTTCGTGAAAAAGTAGGCAAAAATAATCACAAAGGCGACAACCTGACCTATTGAGGTGGCAATTCCCGCGCCCGCAACTCCAAGCCCCGCACCGAAATCAAATACGAGAAGCACGTCCAAAATCGCGTTTGTTACACCGCCCGCTATTGTGGCAACGGTGGGGACGAATGCCTCTCCGTCGTTGCGCATAAAGGTTGAAAGAGTGGCGCAAAGAGTAAAGGTCGGGGAAACGAGCGCAACGCTTTTCATATACGAAACGGCAAGCTCCAGCACCTTTGGGTCGTCCGCGCCGAAGAAAATGAGAAGCTCTCGCGGGAAAATAACAAATGAGAGCATTATCAGAATCGAGCACACCGTGGCAAGTGCCGTCGCAACCGTAAAATACTCGTTGGCGGAGCGATTGTTACCCGCACCCTTTCGGTTTGCTGCCATAACAGAGCCGCCGACTCCGCAAAGCACACCGGGAGCAAACATCATCGACCACATCGGGTTGATGCAGGCAATGGCGGATGAGCCGTCGGCGCCCGAATAGTGACCGACACAAATCATATCTACCGCGGAATATATCGTTTGCACAATCGTGCTTCCGAGTGCGGAAATGAAGAGAAGAAAGAAAAGCTTATTCACCTTTTCCCGAAGAAGGTCAACCTTCATATTATTGCTCCTTTCTGTATACTTGAGTCACGAGATGTTAATTGCGCTTTTGCGCTTGGGATAAAAGCTTAAGTTAAAGGCTTGGTTAAAAGCTTTGAATAAAGGCTTGGAAAAATATATGGCGAGGCTTTGCGCAGAAGATTACCAACCGATTTTCACCCGTCTGACGAGCATAGCTCCCGCCACGCCGATTGCAATACCCGCAACCGTTCCCGAAATAATGAGGAAGGGCAGGTAATAGACAATCAAATTCGTATCGAAAAGAAAGCAGGCGACAAGTATTTGGGCAAGGTTGTGCGAAATTGCGCCGACAATGCTTACCGTAATGGTGTTAAGCGGTGTAAGGCTCTTTAAGAGCAGCATAACAATAAAGCTTACCGTAGCACCCGCAACAGCGTAAAAAAAGCTTACGAGTGTTCCGAAAAGCATTGAAATCAGAATGACGCGAAGCAGGGATACGGCAAGAGCCTCCCGCCAGCCGAGCTTATACAGCGTGAAAATCACCGCGATATTCGCGAGTCCGAGCTTTATTCCCGGTATGGGAGGCTCGGGTAGAAGGCGCTCCAAATAGGAAAGCACCATCGCAAGTGCCACCACTGCGGAAAGGGTGACAAGCCTTTTTGTTTTGTTCATTATATATCCTATCGACACGGGCGTGTCAAATTAATTTTGTTTTTGTGTAAATAATTGTTTACGTTTGCTTTGAAAGGGTGTCGGGTGTCAGCTTACGAGGTCGACTCCGCCCTCGGTTGCTCCCGTAACGCTTACTCTTACGTCGTGGTAGGCGCAGATAATATGCTGTCCGACGTATTTGATTTTACCCTTTTTGACGCATTGCTGACCCTTGCAGGTTGCCTCCTCTATATAGGCAACGCCGTCCTCGATGATAAGTATATGCGTGACGATTTTCTTTTCGGTGGGGTTGTTTTTGGCGTTTTCGTATCTTTCGTCCCCCTCGGGGATTACTCCGTAAAGCTCGTAGGTGGCGTCTTTGTCAAGAGAGTATTCGCCAAGCTCGGCGTTGTTTATTACCACCACGACAGAGCCGCCCTCCCGTCGGAGGGTTAATACAAGGATAAGGGATATTATACCGACAAGAAGAATTGCCGAAACGACTATTATATCCCATTTATGCTTTTTTACCGATTCCCGCATTTTCCTCTCCCTTCGGCTTTCTTTATAACGCCGCCCCTTTTTGTCGGGGCGGCGATTGTCTTTTGTTGAATTTTTGGCAGGGCTTTGTGCCTTGCGGTTCGCGGTTGAGCCGCTTTTTCGTTTACACAGGGCTTTGTGCCCTGCGGTTTGCGGTTGAGCCGCTTTTTCGTTTTCAGTCAAGCCGCTTTTTGCCGTTTTTCGGTTAAATTTAACCGCGGCTTTATCTTTGAAAAATCAGAAGTGCGCTCCGCAGATAAAGTTACCCTCGTGAATGCAATGAACGGGACAAACGCTCGCGCAAGCTCCGCAGCCCGTGCATTTCGTGTAATCGATGGTTGCGAGGTTGTCGATAACGTGAATTGCATCGTGGGGACAGGTTTTTTCACATTTTTTACAGCCGATACAGCCGTTGGTGCAATACTTTCTTACGTTTGCGCCGCTATCGTGATTGGAGCATTCAACAACAACACGTGAGGTATCGTTTATAAGGTGGATTATGCCGTTGGGGCAGATGCGTGTGCAAATGCCGCAGCCAACGCACTTTTGCGGATTGACGCGGGCAACGCCGTCCACAACGCTTATCGCATTTTCGGGACACACGCTTACACAGTCGCCGTAGCCGAGGCAGGCGTAGATGCAGTATCTGTCGCCGTTGTAGGCGAGGTTTGCGGTGCGACAGGTCTTTTGACCGACGTAATCGTATTTCTTTGCAACAACGTCGCAGGTGCCGTTGCAGGCAACGTAGGCAACCTTTTCAACAACGTCCTCCGCCTCTACACCGAGGGTGGAGGCAATAGCCTTTGCCGCGCCGTCGCCACCTGGGGCGCAGAGATTTGTGCGGGTTTCCGTACCGTCGGCAAGAGCCTTTGCATATCCGTCACAGCCCGAAAAGCCGCATCCGCCGCAGTTCGCGCCCGGAAGATTCTCCAGGACGGCGGGGACCCGTTCGTCCACCTTGACGGCAAAAATTTTCGATGCGATCGCAAGGACAAGTCCAAAAAGCACGCCGAGCGCCGCAAAGATCCCTACGGGGATCAAAACGTCTGATAATTGCATAACCGTTCCCCCCTCTTACAGCTTGATGCCAGAAAAACACGAGAACGCCATGGCAAGCAGTCCCGCCGTGATCAGCGTGAGCGGAAAGCCCTTGAAGGCACGCGGCGGGTCGGCACTCTGCATCCGCGAGCGGACGCCCGCAAAGACCACGATCGCCAACGTAAAGCCAAGCGCCGCGGCAAGCCCGAAGCAGACCGCCTCGAGAAAGCCGTAGCCGTTCTGCACGATCAGGAGTGCCGAGCTGAGCACCGCGCAGTTGGTGGTGATCAGGGGCAGATAGATTCCGAGCGCGCTATAGAGCGCGGGGATGAATTTGCGCAAGAACATTTCAATGAACTGCACGAGCGCGGCAATGACCAGAATAAACGCCACTGTTTTGAGGTAATCCAGTCCGAACGGCACGAGCAAAAACTCGTAGACCGCCCACGTCACCGCTCCCGAGACCGTCATAACGAACGTCACTGCCATGCCCATACCGAGCGCGGTATCGGGCTTCTCGGAGACCCCGAGGAAGGGACAGCATCCGTAAAATTTTGCGAAAATAAAGTTTTCCACGAGGATTGCGGAGAACATCATCAACAGAATATTTCCAAAGCTCATACCTCTGCGACCTCCTTTTCCCGTGCTTCGGCGGTCTCTTCGCCGCCGTTTTCGTCTTTTTGAATACGGTTCGTCTCGATCTCACGCAGACGCGCGCGGTCGGCGGCTCCGTTGCGGATCTTCTGCACCGCGGCGATCACGAATCCAAGCGTCAGGAACGCGCCCGCGGGAAGCACGAAGACCGTCATTTCGGGATAGGCCTCGGGCAGGACGCGGAAGCCGAGAATACTGCCCGATCCGAGCAGCTCACGCACCACGGCAACGAGGATCAGCGCAAAGGTAAAGCCCAGTCCCATGCCCACGCCGTCGAGAATACTCGGCAGAGGCGGATTTTTGGACGCAAATGCCTCGGCGCGTGCCAGAATGATACAGTTGACCACGATGAGCGGAATGAAGAGTCCGAGTGCCTGATAGAGCGAGTAGAAATACGCGCGCATCAAAAGCTCCACGGCGGTCACGAAGCCCGAGACGATCACGATGTAGGCGGCAATGCGCACCTGTGAGGGGATAAATTTACGAAGCAGAGAAATAAACAGGTTCGAGCAGATCAGGACCGCCGTTGCGGCAAGTCCCATACCCACGGCGTTTTTCACGGAAGTTGTGGTCGCCAGCGTGGGACACATTCCGAGTAGCTGCACCAACGTCGGGTTATTGTCAAGGATCCCTTCCTTGAGT
>JAZSHN010000089.1:0-5287 GCA_045533315.1 Eubacteriales bacterium
GTAAAGGCTGCAAACGTTGTACTTATCGGCTCCGAGAAAATCGGTAGCGGACTTGTAAGCGTTATGGTTCGCGGTGACGTTGGTGCGGTAAAGGCTGCTGTTGAGGCAGGCTCCGCTGCTGCTCACTCTCTTGGTGAGGTTATTGCAACTCACGTTATTCCCAGACCTCACGCTGACGTTGAGAAGCTTCTCCCCTCTATCAAGTAATTCGCTTTACCGAAGGGTAGGGAATTTCTTAAACGGTATTGCGGCAAAAAATCGGCGCCGCATTACCCGATACGGGAACGGTATCCAAACCCCAAACGGGGTTTGGGTACTGCATAAGCACATTGAGAGAAAACGCTTGTTGGCTTTGAATTTTGGTGGCGGCGGACGCCACCGGGCGAAAATCTTATGTGCTTATGCAGTACATACGGGCGTATGCCCAAATCAATAAACCGAAAGGATACGGATATGGAAAACATTGAAAAGACCGTTGCGGAAATAGTAAGACAGGTTATAGCAGGCATTGAAGCGGGAGAAAAGACCTCCTGCGACGGCTGTAAATCCTCCTGCGGCGCATCCTGTGCCTCCACCTCGGAGGTTCCCGTCGGCGTATCGAACAGACACATACATCTCTCGGTCAATGATGTCGAGGCTCTGTTTGGAAAGGGCTACGAGCTTACACCCTTTAAGGACCTTTCCCAACCGGGGCAGTACGCCTGCAAGGAAACGCTTACCATCGTCGGACCGTCGCTTCGCCCCATTGAAAACGTGCGCGTTCTCGGTCCTGTAAGAGGCGCGTCGCAGGTTGAAATCTCCAAAACCGACAGCTATACTCTCAAGGTAAAGCCGCCCGTGCGCGAGTCGGGAAAAATCGCAGGCTCCGCCCCCATCACCATTATTGGACCGAAGGGCGTTGTCACGCTTACCGAGGGCTGTATTATCGCAAACCGCCACATACATATGTCGCTTGAGGACGGGGCGAGGTTCGGGGTAAAGGATAACGACTACGTTACCGTTGACGTTGAGGGAACAAGACGTACGAGATGGTACGACGTGCAGGTAAGAGTGCATAAGGATTTCCGCCTTGAAATGCACGTTGATACCGACGATGCAAACGCGGTTGGTATCGGCAACGGCTGCAAGGTTAAAATCGTCAAAGAGTGACCCCGTGCTAAAAAAATAAACGTGAGGTAGATAAAATGTTAAAGGGAATTATTATCGGACACATCGTGTCAACAAGAAAACAGGAAAGCCTCGTGGGAAGTAAGTTTATGGAGGTTGAAATCCTCGAAAACGGAGAGCGCACAGGAAAGTATATCGTTGCAATCGACTCGGTTGGCGCGGGCATCGGCGAAACCGTGCTTATCACCACAGGCTCGTCTGCGCGCCTTGCGCTTCGTAACAACTCTGCTCCTGCGGATGCTGTAATCGTCGGTATCGTAGACTGATAGGCTTTATTGTAAAGCCGCGGCACTGCCGTGATAAAACCGCCCGCAAGCGGCGAAAGGAAACAGTATGGATTTAAAAGAATTGATGAAGGAGAGTGGCATAGTCGGTGACGGTGGAGCAGGGTTTCCATCCTACGCCAAGCTTGCCGAGGGTGCCGACACCCTTGTGGTGAACGGCTGTGAGTGCGAGCCTCTCCTCTATACAGACTACACGATTTTGAAAAGAGAGCTTCCGATGGTGCTCCACGGCATACGCGCCGTTATGGAATACTGCAAGCTCACCCGTGCGCTTCTCTCGGTAAAGGAGCATACGGCAAAAAGACTTGGCTTTACCGAAGGGCAAAGGCTTGCCGACGGCGTTTATGCGCGTGTGCTTGGCAACACCTATCCCGCGGGTGACGAAATCACCCTGATTTACGAGGCGACGGGAAGGCTCGTTCGCCCGGGTAACCTCCCGCTTACAAAGGGGGTAATCGTTTATAACGTTGAAACGATGTACAACCTCGCCCGCGCTATGAAATACGGGGAGAGTGTTACCACGAAATGGCTCACCGTCGGCGGAGATATTGCAAAGCCCGTGGTGCTTCGCGTGCCAATCGGTACGCTTGTGCGCGATATATTCGCAAGGCTCGGCATTACGGTCGACGAGAGCCACGCGGTTATCGAGGGCGGACCCTCGATGGGTAAAATAATCAACCACGAAACCGCCGAGATTTGCAAAACCACAAAAGCAATACTTGTCCTGCCGCGCGACGTTCGTGCCGTGGAGAGCAAGCTCATAAACGAGCGTGCCGCTGTAAAAAGGGCTGAAACCGCCTGCTGTCAATGCACGCGCTGTACGGATATGTGTCCGAGATTTTTGCTCGGCTATCCGCTTGAGCCGCACAAAATGGTACGCACTGCAATGAGCGTGGCTGATGCTACGCCCGACCTTGTGCTTACCGCAACGCTTTGCTGCGGATGCGGAATATGCGAAAACCTTGCCTGCAGTCAGGGCATCTCGCCGAGGGCGGTTATAAACAATTACAAGGCAACGCTTGGCAAAAACAAAATGAAATTTGTCGGCAAGGACGAGGTCTTTGCAAGATACGAAAGAGAATACAGAAAAATTCCGTCGGAAAAATGGGCGGCAACGCTCGGTGTTGCGAAATACGACAGGGTGGCGGAATATATAGGCGAAATCAACGACTTTGACCGTGTGGAGCTTCCGCTTGGAAGGTTTATCGGTGCACCCTCGATGCCTGTTGTACGCGACGGCGACGAGGTAAGAATAGGACAAATCGTTGCGGTTGCGCGCGACGGACTTTCGGTTTCGCTCGCCGCCTCGATAAACGGCAGAGTGACCGTTTCCGACACCGAAATAATGATAGATAGGGTATAAAGATGTATAAGGCAATAGGTGTAATTGAATTAAAATGTATACCAAAGGGCGTAGAGGCGGCGGATGCCGCGCTCAAAAGCGCGGGCGTGGAAATGGTTTCCTCCCACCCCTCCTGCCCGGGTAAATACGAAATAATCCTCTCGGGCTCTATTTCCAACGTAACCGCCGCGGTTAATCACGTTGTTTCCCGCTTTGAGGGCTACGTTATCGACCATTCGATTATGGGTCGTATAGACGAGCAGGTTATCTCCGCGCTCTTCGGCACACAGTCGGTTGACGCTCGCGGCGCGCTCGGACTTGTAGAAACATTCTCGGCGGCAAGCGCGATAAAGGCGGCTGACGTAGCTGTAAAGACTGCTCGTGTGGATATTCTCGACCTCCGCGTCTCTCGCGGTATGGGCGGAAAGGGCGTAGTCCTTCTCGTCGGTGAAATCGGTGACGTAACCGCCGCAACAGAGGCGGGCGCGGAATATGCGCGCTCTGTTGCAAGCCTCTCTGCCACCTCGGTAATTGCCGCACCGCACGAGGAGCTTTGGCGTCAGCTTTAATAACCGTCAAAAGGACTGATTAGAAAATATTTACATAAAAATTCCGAAAGGACTGCTTATGGAAAACATAAAATTCGTTATCGATAAAAGCGCGAGAATAGATAAGCTCATTAACGCGCTCTATGAGAAAATGCCCGAGATTGAAACCTCACGCGGAGTG
Organism: Eubacteriales bacterium; assembly: GCA_045533315.1. Taxonomy (GTDB): domain Bacteria; phylum Bacillota; class Clostridia; order Oscillospirales; family CAG-272; genus UBA1740. The sequence continues at coordinate 3,523 of JAZSHN010000089.1, forward strand.
CTCGTTACCGAAAGCTACAAGGCGACGGAGGACCTTCCGATTATAAAGCGCAGAAGCGCGGCGTTTTCCCACATTCTTAAAAACATTCCCATCGTAATTCGCGACGGCGAGCTTGTTGTCGGAAGCCCCACGGTGACCCCCCGCGGCTGTCAGGTGTTTCCCGAATACTCCTACGAATGGCTGGAGGCGGAGCTTGATACGGTTGCAACCCGTGCCGCCGACCCGTTCTACATCTCGGAGGAAAACAAGGCAATCCTTCGCGCCATCTATCCTTGCTGGCACGGAAAGACCTGCTCCGACCTTGCAAAAGCAAATATGTCGCCCGAGGCATACGCCGCATTCACAAAGCACTCGGTTTTCACCCCCGGCAACTATTTCTATAACGGAATAGGTCACGTTTGCGTTGACTATCCGAAGGTGCTTAAAATCGGCTATCGCGGTATTATCAACGAGGCACAGAAGGCGATGGATAAACTTGACGTATCCGACGCCGATTACGTAACCCGCACTAACTTTCTTGAGGCGGTTATCGAAAGCTGTGAGGCGGTTATCGAATACGCACGCAGATATTCGCGCCTTGCCCGTGATATGGCAAAAACCGAAAAGTGCAAATACCGTCGCGCGGAGCTTGAAAAAATCGCACGAAACTGCGCGCGTGTGCCCGAGTTCGGCGCACAGAGCTTTCACGAGGCTTGCCAGTCCTTCTGGTTTATTCAGATGCTCCTTCAGGTGGAGTCGTCGGGACACTCCATCTCGCCCGGACGCTTTGACCAGTATATGTATCCCTACTACAAAAAGGATATGGACGCGGGTCTTATCACTCGCGAGGAGGCACAGGAGCTTCTCGACTGCGTATGGGTAAAGCTTAACGATATTAACAAGGTAAGAGATGCGGCATCCGCCGACGGCTTTGCAGGCTACGGAATGTTCCAAAATCTTATCGTAGGCGGACAGGATATTCACGGTCTTGATGCTACGAACGACCTTTCCTATATGTGTATAGAGGCGGCAATGCACGTTCCGCTTCCACAGCCGTCGATTTCCATACGAATTCACAACGGCACCCCCGAAAGCCTTATGATAAAGGCGGCGGCTCTCACCCGTCTTGGCACAGGTCTTCCCGCGTATTATAATGACGAAGTCATTATTCCCTCGATTATGGCACGCGGTCTTACGCTTGAGGACGCTCGCGACTACTGTATTATCGGTTGCGTTGAGCCACAGGCTCCGCACAAGACCGACGGCTGGCACGACGCGGCATTCTTCAATATGTGCCGCCCGATGGAGCTTGCCTTTAATTCGGGTATGGATAAGGGCGTGAAAATCGGCGTGGATACAAAGCCCGTGGAGGAAATGACCTCCTTTGACGAATTCTACGATGCGTATAAGGCACAGCAGAGCTATATGATAAAGATGCTCGTAAATGCGAACAACGCCATTGACCTTGCCCACGCGGTAAGGTGTCCGCTTCCTTTCCAAAGCTGTATGGTTGCCGACTGTATCGGCAGAGGAAAATCCCCTCAAGAGGGCGGAGCGATTTATAACTTTACAGGACCGCAGGGCTTTGGTATTGCAAATGTTGGCGATGCATTGTATGCAATCAATGAGCTGGTTTATAAGACAAAAACAGTTACCCTTCAGCAGTATGCCGATGCACTCAAAAACAACTTCGGTATGCCGTACAGTGATGATTATGCAAAAAATCTTACCGTTGAGGTTATGAAAGAAATCGTTTCCAAGGGTTATGAAATTGCAGAAAATCAGG
>JAZSHN010000059.1:0-9592 GCA_045533315.1 Eubacteriales bacterium
AGTCTTGCGGCAAATGGCGGCGGGTTGGGGCGGTACATTATTCCGCGAGAGGCTAATAAACGGCGGGGCGAGGGCAAAGCGCCTCGATTTTACGGGTAATCGCGAAAAATAATATGCAAATGTCTGCAAAACAGTAAATAAGTTAAAGCGAATTTGTAAACAATCAACCATATTGTGCATAAAAATAAAAAAATACTTGAAATCCCCTTGCGTGTGTGCTAAAATATTTAAGGTGTATTTTTATACATATACGCAAATATGTACGCGTACACACGAAAAGAACAGCAGAAAGGCAAATTTCCAAGTATGAAAAAGGCATTCACAAAGGTATCGACAAGCATACTCGTGATACTTTTAACCGTGGTGATGCTCTTCAACCTTGCCACCGATGCAATGGGCGGTAGGGTTGAGGGGGCGGGCTATATCAAAAAGCTTACCTCGGTTGACCCGAATTACGAGAGCTTTATCAACGGGGACGTTGCACACAAGCTCCCCTCGTCGGTAAAGGACGACGACCTTATTTCGGTTATCGTTATGCTTGACACCCCCTCCCTTCTCGAAAGCTATGACGAAAAGGGACAGCTCACCTTTACCGAGTACGTTTTCTCGGCAGAGGCAGACGAATTAAGAAGCGAGGTCAGGGCGGACAAGGAGCTTATCTCCGAGAAGCTTTGCGACCTCGGCATCGAGCATGACACCGGTGCAGAGTACGAAACAGTGCTTACAGGCTATGAAATCCTCGTAAAGGCAAAGCACTTTGAGGAGGTATGCAAGGCACTCGGCGAGGAAAGGCGCGCGGTTGTCGGAGAGGTTTACAAGCCCCAAGAAACACAGCTCGTCGAAAACAACGTAAACGTTTACGAAACGGGTATATTCAATTCCTCCGCATTCGGATACGACGGCGAGGGGATTGTCGTCGCGGTGCTTGACACAGGTCTTGACTACACCCACGACGCATTCAATGCAGACAGGCTTGCGGGCAAGCGGCTGGGTCTTACCTTTTCGGAGGTTGAGGCGCTTCTCGGCGGCACGAATGCAAAGGAGATAATCCCCGGGCTCATTGCCTCGGACGTATACGTAAGCGACAAGGTTCCGTTCGCATTCGATTATGCGGACTACGATTCCGACGTTTATTCCATACATAATAATCACGGTACGCACGTTTCGGGCGTTATCGTGGGAGACGACGACGTTATCACGGGCGTTGCTCCGAAGGCGCAGGTTGTGTCGATGAAGATATTCTCCGACACCTACGATTCGGCGCGCTCCTCCTGGATTCTCTCGGCTCTCGAGGATGCGGTTGCGCTCGGCGTTGACGTAATCAATATGTCAATCGGTACGGCGTGCGGCTTCTCCCGCGTGAGCGACGAGGAGGCAATCTCCGGAGTTTACGACAGAATTAAGGAAAAGGGCATCAGCCTTGTCGTAGCGGCATCGAACAGCTTCTCCTCCGCATACGGCTCGGAGAAGAACGGCAACCTCGGTCTTACCTCCAATCCCGATACGGGCACGGTTGGCTCTCCCTCCACCTACGAGGCGGCGCTCTCCATCGCATCCATCAACGGTACAAAGACCCCCTATATCCTTTACGGCTCTCGGATTATGTATTTCACCGAAGCAACCGATGCGGCAAGCGAGGAAAAGCATTTCTTTGACGAGCTTCTCGGCGAGGGGCGCGACTCTATGGAGATTGAGTACGTGCTTATCCCCGGTGTTGGACGAAACAACGACTACAACGGCGTTGACGTCGAGGGCAAGATAGCTCTCGTAAGACGTGGCTCGACAACCTTTGAGCAAAAGGCGAATGCGGCACTCCAGGCGGGTGCGGCGGGCATCATCATTTACAACAACACCTCGGGTGAAATCAGAATGAACGCGGGAACGACGGATATTCCGATTTGCTCGGTTTCACAGGACGACGGCGAGGTGCTTGCGGCGGCAAAGCGCGGCACAATCAAAATCAGCAGGGGACAGGCATCGGGTCCGTTTATGTCCGATTTCTCCTCCTGGGGTCCGACGCCCGACCTTCGCATAAAGCCCGAGATAACCGCACACGGCGGAAACATTCTCTCCGCGGTTACGGGTAACGAATACGACAGGCTCTCCGGTACCTCTATGGCATGCCCGAATATGGCGGGCGTTATCGCGGTGCTTCGTCAGTACGTAATAGAAAACTACCCGAACAAAAGCGAAATCACATACCAAAACGGTGAGATTAATTACCCCGAGGTCAATGCGATTATAAACAGAATACTTATGTCCACGGCGGACGTTATTTATGCCAAGAACGGTCTTCCCTACGCTGTCAGAAAGCAGGGCGCGGGTCTTGCAAACCTTCAGTCCGCGGGTGACACGAGCGCGTTTATCCTTACCTACGAAAAGGGTACGACGAGCTTCACTCGCGAAAACGCCATGGACAAGACCAAGATTGAGCTTGGCGACGATCCCACAAGGAGTGGTGTGTACAGCCTCACCTTCTCCGTATACAACTTTGGAAATTCTGCTCTTTCTTACGATATATCAGCTCTCGTTATGACCGAGGGCGTCAGCGATACCCCCACATATAAGGGCGATACGGTTGTCACCGAGGAGGGCTACATCCTCGGCGGCACGGCGGTAGAAATCAACCGTGTAAGCGGCGGCAGCCTTAACGGAAAAAGGCTTACCGTTTCGGCGGGAGAGACCGCAACCGTTACCGTCACCCTCACCCTTAATGCAGAGGACAAGGAATATCTTGACAAATCCTTTAAGAACGGTATGTACATAGAGGGCTTTGTCACTCTTACCGCGGCGGAGGGCACGGAGGTCGACCTTAACGCTCCGTATCTCGCGTTTTACGGAGATTGGACACAGGCACCCCTCTTTGACATCGACTACTACGAAACGAACAAGGACGAGCTTAACGAGTCCATCGAGCTTCTTGACAAGACCCTTCCCGATGCTTACGCCACAAGACCCGTCGGCGGTATCGAGAGCGACTTTATAAGCTATCTCGGCTCTTACTTCTTCGTGCAAAACCCGAACGACAAGATTATTGCCGCATCGCGCGACTACATCGCACTTTCAAACTACGAGGGTACGGTGCATTCGCTTCGCTTCGTATGGGCGGGACTTTTACGAAACGCGGCAAAAATCGATATTACCATCACCGACGCGCAGACGGGCGAGGTTATCTTTACAAAGACAGAAACCGACGTTCGCAAGTCCTACGGTGACGGCGGCTCAATTTACCCCGCAAACGTGGAGATTGAGTTCGATACACAGGACTACAACCTCAAAAACAATACGCAGTATAACGTAAAGCTTCAGGGCTACGTGGATTACGGTGACGGCGGTATTTCGGCAAACGAGTCGACGACCTTTGAGTTCCCGTTCACAATAGACTTTGAATCTCCCGCAATTACCGACGTGGAGTATTACACAGAGTACGACAAGGACAAGAAAAAGAACCGCCTTTTCGCAAGGGTTGCGGTTTACGACAACCACTACTCCATGGCTATGCAGGTCGGATATATCACAAAGGCTCCCGAGGACAGCGAGTACGAAAATCAGCTTTTGACCTTCTCAAACTATCTTACCCCGATTTATTCGGAGAAGAACGGCACGACATACGTTACCTACGAGCTTACGGACTACATATACGACATCAAGACAAAGGGTGTAAGCAAGAACACCCTCGCGATTTCGGTATACGACTTTGCAATGAACTACGCGGTTTATGAAATACCGCTTCCCGCAGAGTATATAGATTTCTACATTGAGGAGAGCGAAATTACGCTTAACCCCAACGAGATTTACAAGCTTACCCCGCTTGTTTATCCGAATACCGAGTGGCCCGAGCTTCTTACCTACAATTCCACCAACGAGGACGTTGTCCGCGTTGTCAACGACAAGGTTGTTGCCATCGGCAGCGGAAAGGCACAGGTATTTATCTACGACGAGGACGACCCCGACAAGGTGGTAAGGCTTAACGTCACGGTCAGAAAGCAGGGCGACGAGGGCTACAAAAAGGTAAATCCCTCCTCCATCGTTGACAAGTTTGAGATTATCGGCTACGACACACTTAAGGCGTATTACCGTATGGAAACGAAGGAGCAGGATATCGGAGAGACGGGAGATACGAGAAGCTTTGACGGCGGTGCGTATCTTTCGATGTTCCCGTCCGAAGCGGTACGGCTTCGTCTTCAGCTCGACGAATATTTCGAGGGAATGACGACGCTTACCTTCATAAGCGGTAACGAAAAAATAGTTTCGGTAGACGACAACGGCGTTATAGTTGCCAATTCGGAGGGCTCCGCAAACATTACCGTAAAGCTTTCGCTCGGAACAAAGAGCGTGACCAGAACGGTAAGAGTTGAGGTTAAGGACCCGTATATCAGAAGCGGTCCGACGCTTACAAGCTATTTCGGTAACGGCGGTCTTGTGCAAATTCCCGCGGATATGAAGTTTACCGAAATCGGTCAGTACGCATTCTCCAATTTCGAATACGTTGCAAAGGACCCCTCCGAGATAACCGAGGACGAGCCCGACGCAACGAAGCCAACCTACATCGGCGACAGCACGATTACAAAGGTAATCATTCCCGAGGGCGTTGAAAAGATAGGTCCGTATGCATTTGCGAACCTCACCGCCCTTGAAACCGTGGTGCTTCCCTCCAGCATCAAGTACATCGAGTACGGTGCGTTTTACGGCTGTACCTCTCTTAAGAGCGTGGAGGGGCTCGAAAACGTTGTAACCATCAACAAATACGCCTTTATGGGCTGCGACCTTAAGGGCGAAATTAATCTTGCGTCCGCGCACGCGATTGCGGACTATGCCTTTGCGGCAATGACGAGCATCACCTATGACGCCAACGGCAATCCAAAATACACAACGCACTCCAACGATTTCACGGCTGTAACGATTTCAAGGACGCTTCGCTCCATCGGTGCATCCGCATTCGAGGGCTGTGCAAGGCTTGCAACCGTTGATATCAAGGCGGAAAAGGTAAAACTCGGCGAGCGAGTATTTGCAAGCTGTACGGCTCTTACCGCGATTGACGTAAACACGAGCGTTATCCCGAGGAGCGCATTTGAGGGCTGTCGCAGCCTTTCCACCGTTAAGCTTGGCAAGGACGTGGCGGCTATCGGTGAATTTGCATTCACCTCCACGAGGGCGGAAATCGAGATTGACGAAGGCAATACAGTGCTTTCCTCTGTCAACGGCGGAATTATCAAGACCGTCGGCGGCATAAAGACGCTTGTTGCGGTAGCTCCCTCCGCAAGCGGTGTATTCACCCTTGAGGGTGTTGCCGTAATCGGTCAGGGCGCATTCGCGGGCAACACGAGAATTACCTCCGTAATTATGCCCGATGCGGTTACCGTTAATGCTTATGCATTTGCCGACTGTACCGCGCTTTCCTCCGTATCCCTCGGTAAGCTTACCGCAATCGGAGATTATTCCTTCTACAACACACCTATAACAGAGCTTCCCGAATTTGCGGCGGAGCTTGACGAAATCGGCGTTTACGCCTTTGCATACACCGACATCACAACGGTTACCGTTCCCGCGGGAATGACCGTCGGAGAGGGTGCGTTCTGCGAGTGTCAGAAGCTTTCCTCGGTTTACGTCGGTGACGGTGCCGTGCTTGGACTCGGCTCGTTTATGCTTGGCAGAGATTCGGTAAACCCGAGGACGGGACAGACCAATTACAGACTTGATAACAAGACGGTAGACGGTCAGAAGATTTATTTCTACAAGTATCTTTCCGCGCTCACTACGGTTGAAATCGGAAGAAACGTAATTATCGGCGCCTCCGCATTCCAGGGCGCGGCAAGCGCTATCACCGTAAAGCTCGGTGTCGGTGCGGACATCGGAAAGATGGCGTTTTATAACGCAGAGTCTCTTGCAATCATCGACCTTTCGGGTGCGGTGTTTATCGGCGAGATGGCTTTCTCGGGCGACGTGCTTTATCAGTACACCGACCCGTATGCAAGCGAGCAGCTTTACGATTATGTAAAGGGCGATTACGTTTACAGCTATCACGCGCCGAGGCTTACCACGATTGACCTTTCCTCCGCGGTGCTGGTGGAAAGAGATGCAAGCGGAAGCATTATCCGAGAGGGTAAGCAGGCATTCCAATATATGGATAGGCTTACCACCGTTATTCTCGGCGACGGTATAACCGAAATTCCCGATATGGCATTTGCGGACTGTACCTCTCTTTCCTCTATCAATACAGAGAGGGTTGAATTTATAGGCGAGGGCGCATTCCAAAGCACGGCGCTTACCGAGGCGGACCTTTCCTCTGCGACAGAGCTTGGCGAATACGCTTTTGTATACTGCACCGCGCTTTCGAAGGTTAGCTTTAACCCCGACGGCGGCGTAAAAATCGGAGAGGGTGCGTTTGCATACTGCACAGCTCTTGTCGATACTGTAAGCCTCGGCTCGGTTGAGCATATCGGAAATTATGCGTTTGCATACAGTGCCGTTACAAGCCTTGACCTTTCGGGTGCGGTAACAATCGGCGACTTTGCATTCCTGAAGCCCGTCCCCTCCGACCCGCTTTACGACGGTACGGTTTACACTCTTAACGTTACTCTCGGAGAAGGGCTTACAAGCCTTGGCGACAATCCGTTTGCGGGCGGAGTGCTTGCTCCCTTCAGCAAGGAGATTGTCAGCGAGTGGAACGGAAAGGAATATACCGAAATCACATATACCTTTGACCTTTCGGAGGGCATCAAGGTTATCGACGGCTCGCTTTACAGCGTAGTTCCCTTCGGTCTTGAGCTTTCCACCTATATTCCGAACGGAAGCGTAAGCGTTGTGATACCCGAGGGTGTTGTGAGAATTTCCGCAATGGCATTCTCCGCAACCGACGTTGTAATGGTTACCCTCCCGCACAGCCTTAACTCCATCGGACACAAGGCGTTCTTCGACTGCGAGTCGCTTACCACCGTGGTATTCAAGAGCTTCATCGCTCCCGTGCTTGAGGAGGAGTTTGACCAAGGCTACTTCCTTTCGGGCGAAAACTTCCCCGACGTGAGCGAATATCAGGCGGGAGATAACACCTACCTCGGTCTCGGTATCGTTGACTACATTATGTATATCACGCTTGACGGCGCGACGGGCAAATTCGACTACTCCTCCGTTTATTACGGTGCGACCTTTGTGGACTATATCGGTCACAGAGAGCCGAAGCTCGTTATGGTTCATCCGTCAAACGGAAAGCAATACGACAGCTTCATACTCGACCGCTATTTCGCCACGAGAGTTTCGGGTGCGGTAAGCGCGGACGACAACACCCTTGCGGCAATAGATGCCATCAACAGGCTTCCCGATATGGTAATGCTTGAGGACGAGGCACTCGTCCTTGCGGCGCGTGCGGCATACGACAAGGTGACCCTTGAGCAGCAGGCACTCGTTACGAATTATTCCAAGCTTCTTTCCGCGGAGAACGACATTCTCCTTCTCAAGAATTCGGGCAGCAAGGACGAGACCCCCGACGAGGTCAAGCCCTCCGCACCCGCGGACGAGCCGAAAAATCATCGCGCGCTCATAATTGTACTTATTTGCATCAGCCTGACTGTGGCGGCGTGTGTTGCGGCGTACTTCTTCTATTTCAGAAAAAAGCTTTCGGGCGAGGAAGGCGGCAAGTCAGCCGACGGGGATAGTGTGGACACCGAGGAGATTTGCAATTCGGAAGCGGCGGATAAGTCAGCCGACGAGATTAGTGCGGACACCGAGGAGATTTGCAATTCGGAAGCGGCGGACGAGGCGAAGCACGAGGACAAAGACGATGAATAAGATAGTTAAAATTTTAATTTCCGCGGCAGTTGCGGCAAGCGTGGTATTCACGCTTGCCGCCTGTAAGAGGCGGAATGACCCCTACACAAAAAACGAGAACGACGGATATTCGTTCAACGTAAGATACGATGCAAACGGCGGAAGCTTTACGACCAACACCTCGGTTGTGGCTGACAGCTACCGTCCCGAGGACTTTCCCTCGGGAATGCTCCCTCTCGTTGCGCCCGAAAACAGCGCGGTAAGAGGCGACAAGGCACAGGTGGCAAGGAACAACGGCTACATTCTCGCGGGCTGGTACACCGAGCGCACGCCCATTCTTGACAGCGAGGGCAATCACCTTGACTATAACGGAGGGGTTGCGAGCGAAAGCGGTCTTTCCCCCGCGTATACCTTTAGCGGGTATTGGGATTTTGAAAACGACCGCCTCGACCTTTCCACCGTAGAGGGTAACACGGTAACGCTTTATGCGGCGTGGGTCCCCGAATTTTACTTTGAATTTTACGACATAAACAGCGGCGAAAGGCTTGGCGAGCAGATTGCAAGCGTCGGGGAGGAAATAACGCTTCCCTCTCTTAACAGAGAAACGGGCAGAGTGGACAGCAATTCCCTTCCGCAGCTTATCGGCAAAACCTACGACGTTGGAAAAATTTACACCGACGCCGAGGGCAAGAATGCGGTAAGCGGTAAAATCACCCATTCGGGCAGCATCAACCTTGAAAATGCGACCGCAGAAGGCGCGGTTATGAGGCTTTATGCCGACCTTCTCGACGGAGAGTGGTATTGGATTTCAAGCGCAGACCAGCTTATCTCCAATGCAAATCCCGCGGCGCATTATATAATTGAGGACGACCTTGATTTCGGAGGCAAGAGCTGGCCCCTCGGCGGCAGCTTCTCGGGTGTTATCGAGGGTAACGGACATAAAATCAGCAACATCACCGTAAAGCAAAGCGGCTATTCCAACCTTGCGGGTATTTTCAAGACGGTGACGAAGGATGCGGTTATCACCAACCTTTCGTTTGAGAACGCGGTTCTTGAAATCAGCAAGGGCTATAACAAGGAAAACGGACTTTTCTACGGTCTTTTTGCGGGAAAAATCGAACAGGGTGCAACCCTTTCGGATATTGGCGTTACGGGTAAAATCCAGATTTATGCAGAGGCGCTTAACGGCACTATAACAAAGGACAACGGCGTTTATACCGTCGGACTTGTTGCTGCGGCGGGCTATGAATTCTGTGACGTCGATTATTCGGGAATTACACTTGAGGCTCTTAACTCGGAGAGTGCGACCCACACCGTAACGGTTACGGTGGAGGGCAACCACGTAAGCTGGGTAAGAGAGAAAAAGAGCAAGTAATCCCACTCCGAATTCAGTTTATAAAAATTTTATCATATAAGGAGAAACACAATGAAAAAGCTTTTAAGCTTTCTTCTTCTCGTGGCGGTATGCGTCGGCGCGCTTTCCGTCTTTACGGGATGTAAGAAAAAAGGCGGCGGAGTTAATCCCGACGCACTCGTAATTATGACCGATCAGCCCGACGGACTTTTCAATCCGTTCTTCTCCACCTCCGCGGCGGACGGTACAATCGTGTCGATGACACAGATAGGTATGCTTTCCTCGCAGTGCATTTACAATGCGGACGGAACGGTTAAGTCGGTTGTGGTAAGCTATGGCGAGAACGAGGCGGTTGCAACCCTCGACTACGAGCTTACAAAGAACGAGGACGGCGACAGCGTATATACCTTCGTTATCAAAAAGGATATACTCTTCTCCGACGGACACCCCCTCACCATCGAGGACGTGCTATTT
>JAZSHN010000179.1:0-2996 GCA_045533315.1 Eubacteriales bacterium
AAATAGAGGTCGGACATACCGTTTGTGTTCATACGAATGGGCATTTCGGGGCGAATTTTTCTTGCCTCCGCGGCGATGGCTTTACAAAGCTCGAGCCTTACGGTCGGCTCTCCGTAGCCACAAAACACAAGCTCGCGGTATTTATTCAGGTCAATTCCCGAGAGCATCTCAAGAGCCTCGCCTTCGGTTGGCTCGCGCTCAAGCCAGAGTGGGTCAGAGCCATAAGCACCGTCACCGTTTTTGCGAATACAAAATTCGCAATTGTTGTTGCATCTGTTCGTGAGGTTGACGTACAAAGAGCCGTCGACCTCGTAGTAAACGGTCATTCCCTTTTTCATATTCCGAACACCCGCCTTCCGTTTTCCTCGGTAAGCCTTGCACACTCCTCCTCGGTGATGTTAAGAATGCCCGCAAGAACAGCGTTTGTATAGACGAGGTTCCCCGAATGGTTAAGCGTGCCGCGCAGTGGGTGCGGAGCGAGGTACGGGCAATCGGTTTCAATAAGGATTTTGTCGTGGGGCAGGCTTGCCGCAACCTCCCGCGGCTTTTTCGCGTTGGTAAAGGTCAGAGTGCCCGAAAAGGAGATGTAATAGCCGAGCGAAACAAGCTCGCGCGCCATTTCGGTGCTGCCCGAAAAGCTATGCAATATTCCCCTTACGCTTGGGAATTTGCGGACAACCTCCATTATATCGCCGTGCGCCTCCCTGTCGTGAATGACGACGGGCATTTTAAGCCTTTCCGCCATTTCCATTTGCGCGAGGAAGTAGCGCATCTGCCTTTCGCGGTCGGTGTCGGGATAGTGGTAATCAAGACCGATTTCGCCGATTGCAACCGCCTTTGCCATCGGGTCAAGGAGCATTTCTTCTATTTCGGCAAGCTCCGCCTCCATATCCGAAAGAAAGCGGGTATCCGACGGGTGAATGCCGACGGCGGTGTACATATTTTCGTGGCGCTTTGCCTGCTCTATCGCGAGACGCGAGGTTTCGGGCGAGGTGCCGATATTCACAACGAGCGAGAGTGTATCCGAGCAAAGAGCGTCGATCAGACCGTCGACGCTCTCGTTAAGCTCCTCCGAAAACCTCTCGTCATAATAATGAGCGTGGGTATCAAAGTATTTCATTGGTGTGCTTTTCTCCGTTTTTGCGGTGATTTTACCATCGTTGAAGATGCGAAGGCAGCTTTCGTTTAGTGTATTCTGTCGCCGTTTTTCGCGGAGGGGTCAAGGAATACGACCCTTACATCCTCCTCGCCGCTGGCGAGAATCATACCGAAGCTGTCAACTCCGCAAAGCTTCACGGGCTTTAGATTGGTGATGGGGCATATCTTTTTGCCGATAAGCTCGTCGGGGGTGTAGAATTTTGCGATGCCCGACACGACCTGTCGCTTTTCATAGCCAAGGTCAACCTGTAATTTAAGGAGCTTTTTTGCCTTTGGAACAGGCTCGGCAGATAGGATTTCGGCAACGCGAAGCTCTACCGCGGAGAATGCGTCAATTCCGATTTCAGCCTCGTGCTCGGGCTCGGGGATAGGCTTATTTGCCTCCTGTGCCGCCTTGATTTTCGCCTCCATTTCCTCAAGGAATTTCTTTTCGTCAATTCTTGCAAAGAGGGTGAAGGCATCGCCATGCGGTCTTTCGCTTTCATGTCCATGAATGGCGTAAATGGGCAACAAGAAGTTTAAGTCGGTGTTAAGCTGGGAGAATATTGCCTTTGCGGTATTCGGGATATAAGGCACGAGAAGCACCGCCGCAGTTCTTATAACCTCGAGAAGATTATAGATAACCGTTGCAAGACGTCCGCGCGTCTCCTCGGATTTTGCGAGCACCCAGGGCATAGTTTCGTCAATGTATTTATTTGCTCGCTTTAGCATTGTGAATGTAGCCTCGAGCGAGTCGGCAACGCGGTATGCACCCATAAGCTCCACAGAGGATTCAACTCCCGTTTTTATAGCGGCAATAAGCTCGTCGTCAAGCGGGTCGGTTGCGTCGGGGGTGGGGACAATTCCGTCAAAGTACTTTTTGGTCATTGCGTGTGTACGGCTTACAAGATTGCCGAGGTTGTTTGCAAGGTCGTTATTGTATCTTGCAATCACGCTTTCGTAGGTGATGGAGCCGTCGGTTGCATAGGGCATTTCGGAGAGCGCGTAGTATCTTACCGCATCGACGCCGAACACCTCTGCAAGCTCGTCGGCATAGACGACGTTACCCTTTGATTTCGACATCTTGTCGTTGCCGAAGTTAAACCACGGGTGACCGAATACCTTTTTGGGAAGCGGCAAATCAAGAGCCATAAGGAAGATTGGCCAATAGATGGTGTGGAAGCGGAGAATATCCTTTCCGATTATGTGGACGTCGGCGGGCCAATAGTGCTTGAATTTCTCCGACTGCTCCTCGTAGGACTTGTCGGGGTCATAGCCGAGCGCAGTGATATAGTTGGTAAGCGCGTCAAGCCACACGTAGACGACGTGCTTTTCGTCAAAGTCAACGGGAATACCCCATTTGAACGAGGTGCGCGAAACGCAAAGGTCCTGAAGTCCCGCTTTAAGGAAGTTGTTAACCATTTCCTTTTTACGGCTTTCGGGCTCGATAAACTCGGGGTTGTCCTCGATATGCTTGATAAGGCGGTCGGCGTATGCGCTCATTCTGAAGAAGTATGCCTCCTCGCGCGCCTGTGCAACCTCTCTGCCACAGTCGGGGCATTTGCCGTCAGCCGCCTGTGTCGCGGTAAAGAAGGACTCGCAGGGAGTGCAGTACCAGCCCTCGTATTTGCCCTTGTAGATATCGCCCTTCTCATAGAACTTCTTGAATATCTTCTGTACGTTTGCCTCGTGATAATCGTCTGTCGTACGTACGAAATAATCGTAGCTCGAGTTCATCTTGTCCCAGATGCCGCGTATCTCGCCCGCAACACCGTCAACGTACTGCTTCGGGGTAATGCCCGCCGCATTCGCGAGGTCCTCTATCTTCTGACCGTGCTCGTCGGTACCCGTGCAGAAAT
>JAZSHN010000026.1:0-10429 GCA_045533315.1 Eubacteriales bacterium
CTCAAGCGCATTTGGGACAAGGGTCTGCTTTACAAGGGCTTTAAAATCGTTCCGTACTGCCCACGCTGCGGCACTCCGCTTTCCAGCCACGAGGTTGCACAGGGATATAAGACGGTAAAGGAGCGCTCGGCTGTCGCGCGCTTCAGATGCCTTGACGAGGATGCATACTTCCTCGCCTGGACGACCACGCCGTGGACGCTTCCGTCCAACGTTGCGCTTTGCGTAAACCCCGAGGACACCTATTGCAAGGTTGCCTGCTGTGACGGCAATACCTATTATATGGCAAAGGCACTGCTCGACACTGTTCTTTCTCCGCTTGCAAAGGAGGGAGAGGCGGCATACGAAATTCTTGCCGAAATGAAGGGCGCGGAGCTTGAATACCGTCCCTACGAGCCGCTTTTCGAATGTACGGGAAAAGAGGCGGCAAGACAAAAGGCAAGGGCGCACTTTGTCGTTTGCGACTCCTACGTAACAATGTCCGACGGTACGGGTATCGTTCATATCGCGCCCGCGTTCGGCGAGGACGACTCCCGCGTCGGAAGAAAATACAAGCTCCCCTTCGTTCAGTTTGTCGACGGAAAGGGCGAGCTTACTCCCGAAACCCCCTACGCGGGTGTGTTCGTAAAGGATGCCGACCCGTTGGTTATCCGCGACCTTGACGCGGCGGGCAAGCTTTTCTCCGCGCCAAAGTTTGAGCACGACTATCCCCACTGCTGGAGATGTAACACTCCGCTTATCTACTACGCTCGCGACACATGGTTTATCGAGATGACGAAGGTGCGCGACAACCTTATTAAAAACAACAACACCGTTAATTGGATTCCCGAAAACATCGGAAAGGGAAGATTCGGCGACTGGCTTGAAAACGTACAGGATTGGGGACTTTCCCGTAACAGATATTGGGGTACTCCGCTTAATATTTGGGAATGCTCCTGCGGTCATCGCCATTCAATCGGCTCTATTGAGGAGCTAAAGTCGATGTCCGATAATTGCCCCGACAATATCGAGCTTCACAGACCCTTTATCGATGCGGTAACTCTCCGCTGTCCCGAATGCGGCGGCGAAATGAGGCGCGTGCCCGAGGTTATCGACTGCTGGTTTGACTCAGGCTCTATGCCCTTTGCACAGTGGCACTATCCCTTTGAAAACAAGGAGCTTTTCGAGAGCCAATTCCCCGCCGACTTTATCTCGGAGGGTGTTGACCAGACCCGTGGCTGGTTCTACTCTCTTATGGCGATTTCCACGCTTATCTTTGACTGCGCTCCCTATAAAAACGTTCTCGTCCTCGGTCACGTGCTTGACAAGGACGGGCAAAAGATGTCGAAGTCAAAGGGTAATGCCGTTGACCCGTTCGAGGCGCTTGAGGCATACGGTGCTGATGCAATCCGCTGGTACTTCTATTCCAACTCCGCGCCTTGGCTCCCAAACCGTTTCTTCGGTGACGCGGTGGTAGAGGGACAAAGAAAGTTTATGGGTACGCTTTGGAATACCTATGCCTTCTACGTTCTTTATGCCAACATTGACGGCTTTGACCCGACGAAGCATACGCTTGATAAATCCACCCTTTCGGTAATGGATAAATGGATTTTGTCAAAGCTTAATACCGCGGTTAAAACGGTTGACGAATATCTCGGCGTTTATAAGATTACAGAGGCATCGAGAGTTCTTGACGATTTCGTTGACGAGCTTTCCAACTGGTACGTGCGCCGCTGCCGCGAGCGCTTCTGGGTAAAGGATATGCCCACCGACAAGGTCAACGCGTATATGACGCTTTACACCGCGCTCGTCACTGTGGCAAAGCTTGCAGCTCCGATGATTCCCTTTATGACCGAGGAGATTTACAGAAATCTCGTTTGCTCGGTTGACAAGAGCGCGCCCGTTTCGGTACACCTTTGCACCTATCCCGTCGCTGACGAAAGCCTTATCGACCCCTCTCTTGAAAGAAATATGAAGGAGGTCGTTGACGTCGTTGTCCTCGGCAGAGCCTGCCGTAACGCTGCGGCAATCAAAAACCGTCAGCCCGTGGCAAAAATGTACGTAAAGGCGGACGCAGCCCCCGATGCGGAGTTTGTTTCGGTAATTGCAGAGGAGCTTAACGTCAAGGAGGTTATCTTTACCGATAACGTTCGTGAGTTCACTACGTACAGCTTCAAGCCGCAGCTTCGTACCGTTGGACCGAAGTACGGCAAATTCCTCGGCGGTATCAGAGGACACCTTTCCACTCTTGACGGAAACGCTGCGATGGACGAGCTTAATGCTAACGGCTTTATCGCGTTTGAGGTGAACGGCGAAGGAATTGAGCTTAACCGCGACGACCTTCTTATCGAAATGACGAAGAAGGAGGGCTTTGAGTCGCTCTCCGACAAGGGCATCACCGTCGTTATCGACAAAAACCTTACCCCCGAGCTTATCGAGGAGGGCAACGTCCGCGAGATTATCTCGAAGATACAGACGATGAGAAAGGATTCGGGATTTGAGGTTATGGACCGTATTCGCGTTGGCTTCGCAGGCAACGCGGTTGTAGAGCAGGTTGCGACCAAAAACGCCGCCGAAATTGCCGACGAAACGCTCGCCGACGAGGTTGTGTGCGGTGTAACGCTTGCCCACGCGAAGGAATGGAATATCAACGGAGAGGTTGTTACCATCTCGGTTGAAAGGGTATAAAAAGCCAACGGATTTTGCAATAAATTGGTATTAACACCAACCCCGTGTTAAAAAACACAACAAAATAATTAAACCCCGCCGATCTATAAAGGGTCGGTGGGGTGTTTTGTTTATGTAAATAATTGTTTGCAAAATGATAAATGTTGCATTTGCGATTGAGCTTTTTATGCTCTGGTTGGCGGGTTAAATACCTGCAATTCCTTTTGCGATATTTGCAAGGGTAATTTCAATCTCCTCTCGCTCGGGGTCGGTGGCATCGCCCGTGCAAGGTGCGGTTTCGAGATTAACAACTCCGTCAAAGCCGATTTCGCGAAGCGCCGCGGAAAAGGCTTCCCAATTCACGGTATCACCCTCCTGCCTCGGGGTGAAGTGGTAGTCATCCTTGCCGTCGTTTCCGTGAACGTGAAGAATTTTGAGATATTCCTTGCCAATGATTTTCACCGATTCCGCGGGGTCGGGCTTTACAACGTTTGCGTGACCGGTGTCAAGGCATACGCGGACATACGGGTGATTTATCATTTTTACGAGCTTCATTATGTCAATGGCGGAGGATATGGGGAAATTCGGAAAAGGCATATTTTCAAGGCAGACGTAAACACCGTACCTTTCGCCAATTTTGGCAAGG
The DNA here is from genome assembly GCA_045533315.1 of Eubacteriales bacterium. Lineage (GTDB taxonomy): Bacteria > Bacillota > Clostridia > Oscillospirales > CAG-272 > UBA1740. Next base: position 3,290 of record JAZSHN010000026.1, read on the forward strand.
CGGGAATAATATTCCACGTTCATCTCCCAAAGCAGCCCTTCTTCCTCCTCGGTGTGCTTTTCTATACCGAACGGCATTATGGGGTGTATTGCCATATATCTTGCTCCGATTATGCTTGCACCGAGGAGCGCTTTTGACATTTTCTCAAATCTTTCGGCTCTTTCTTCCTCTGTTCCGTCTGCAATCGGCCATTGCCAAGGACCGTGTATTTGTCTTACCTTGTATCCGCACGAGATAAACGTATCCCGCCATTTTTCGGTGATTTTGATAAACTCGGCTTCATCGTCCGAATAAAGCTCGCTTTCGGTATTTGCATACCAATCGAAATCCAAATATTCGTAGCCGTGGCGGTGCATTCTTTTTGCACCCTCTGCTACACCGTATTCCTTTATGTAATAAGGACCTATACCGATTTTCATAAGCGCCTCCGTCTTGTAACTGTGGCATAATTATACCACCCGCGGGGAGAAAAGTCAATATTGTGCGGTGGGCTTCTTCTGTACCCTTTAATATGCCGACCCGTGTTAAATTAACGCTTGATTTTTACACAAAAATGTGCAAAAATGTAAATAAATATTTGCATTTACGTGGGGGGATTGCAAAAAAATTAAATGCTGTATATTAATTCTTTCCCGTGGAAAAATAGGGAAAATGCTTTTTGAAAAACGGCAGGAGGAAAAATGAAAAGGGACAGAAAAATTGCCCCCTACGGCTCTTTTATGGCGGGCGGCGGGGAGCTTTACGAAAAATACGGAGGGCTTTGCCTTACCACCGACCATACGAAAAATATTTCCTTGATTTCGGGGTGTCTGCGCGCATCGGCAAGCTTTGACATAATAGAGCGACATCTTACCGTCGGGGGGCGCGACCTTTGTTTTTTCTTTATCGACGGCTTTGCGAAGGACAGCGAAATGCAAAGGGTTATGACACACCTTTTGCAAACGGGAAAAATCGGTACGGCGGACGAGGTTATGCGCGGGCTTCCCTACGTTGAGGTGGGGCTTGAAGCAAGCGTTTACGAGATTGTTCACGCGGTCCTTTCGGGGCAGTCCTGTGTAATAGGCGAGGGCTTTGGTGACAGTGCAATTCTCGTCGACGTTCGCACCTATCCCGCACGAACCACCTCGGAGCCGGATAGCGACAGGGTTATGCAGGGCGCGCACGACGGCTTTGTCGAAACGCTTGTTATGAATACCGCCCTTATTCGCCGACGGATACGCGACCCGCGGCTTACGATGATGCATTTTAACCTCGGCGGCGCGTCGGGTACGGACGTTGTGATGTGCTATATGGCGGGGGTTGCCGACCCGCGCACCGTAAAGGAGCTTGAAGCAAAGCTTCGCTCTTTGAAGCCCGATACTCTGACCCTCGGCTATCAGTCGCTCGCCGAAAGCCTTATCCGCCGCGGCTGGTTCAATCCCTTTCCGAAAATACGCCTGACCGAAAGACCCGACACCGCCTCCAGCGAGGTTTTGGAGGGACGAATACTTTTAATCTGCGACACAACGCCGCAGGTAATGATACTTCCGACCTCGATTTTCGACTTTTTACAGCAGACCGACGATTACTATTTTCCGCCCCTGACGGGAAGCTATCTTCGCATTGTACGCACATTTATGCTTATTCTTTCTGTGGTAGTTTCTCCGCTTTGGTATCTCGCTTTACAAAACGCGGCGGCTTTGCCGCCTTCGCTCTCCTTTCTTCTGCCCGACGAGCCCGGGGCTATCCCGATAATTTTACAGCTTTTGCTCGTGGAGGTGGCGGTCGACGGCTTAAAAATTGCGTCTATGAACACGCCCGATATGCTTTCCAATTCGCTTTCGGTGGTGGGCGCGCTTTTGCTCGGCGATTTTGCGGTGGGTGTCGGCTGGCTCTCGGAGGACGTTATTCTCTATATGGCGTTTATCGCAATCGCGAGCTTCGCGGGACAGAATGCGGAGCTTGGCTACGCTCTGAAATTCGTGCGAGTTCTGACGCTTATTTTCGTTTTCGGCTTTGGCGTATGGGGGCTCGTCCTCGGCGGAGCGCTGCTTGTGCTTTTGGTTGCGACGAATACCACGGTTACGGGGAAAATGCACTATCTTTATCCGCTTGTGCCATTTGATTTTGCCGCGATGCGAAGGCTTATTTTCCGTCTTAAAAAGCGCGACGGACGTGGCGGATAGTCGGGCTTCCGCCTTGATGCAAGAGGCGTAAGCTTTTTGCAACCACATCGCATACCCCAATAATTGTCTGTTATTTTACACACCGCACGCGCATGTTTTTTGTGAAAGGTGACGATTTTCGCACTTTGCGGACGATTTTTCTTGACTTAATACCCTCCCACGTGTTATTATTTATAATGTTAAATTATTAAAAATTCATTTTAGGAGAAACGTTTATGAACTCTTGGCTCAAAAGATTGCTATCATTGCTTCTTGCCATCACCATCTCGGTGTCCTGCTTTGCCGTGTTTGCGGCGGCGGAGACCTCCGAGGGCGGAGCAGAGGACGGTGAGCAGCCGACCTTTGAACCTACCGTTGTCTACAATCGCGATTTTGACGACGGATGGGGAATTTTTAACGGCTTGGGCAACGAGTCGGCGCAGAAGAAGCTGCACAACTTCAATATTGACAAGGAGGTCACCTCGGATTACAGCTATAACTACTTTGCAAGATTCGAGGTTGCGGATACCATATTCCTCGGAAAGCCCGCGGAACAGACCGACGGCTATGCACAGCTTTCCTTCGAAAAGCTGAATTATCCGCATACACAGCACGTTATAATCGAGTTCGATATCAAAATCGACGATATATGCAACCTCGGTAATATTCTCTATATGAGAACGGAGGGCGGCAACGGCGTCGGTGCAAATGTTACGCTTTTGGCTATAATAAACGACAGACTCTTTGTGTTCCCCAATAACGTAAAGGGTCATGAGGGCTACGAGTTCGGAAGCGAATGGATGCACGTGGTTGTTGATTTGGACTATACCAATCCCGATTACAGCCCCACCGACCACGTTGACGTCAGCATCACCGTTGACGACGGCGAGCCCGTTACCCTTGGCGTTAACTGTGTGGGGCACTCGGGCGCTGACATATTCCGTTTCGGAGTTCCTCCCGTATCGAATGCCGCCGATTCTGCGGCGCGAGTGGGCGAGAGCTGGTGCCTTGATAATCTTCAGGCGTATTGCTACGTTGACGAAAGAATGTCCCAAGAGGATATAAAGGCACAGGGCTATGGCGTTTTCGTCGACGAAAACCAGACAAAGACTGTTCAAATCGGCGACGGCGCAGTCGAAAAGACGGTTTCCGAGCATCTTGCGGAGTCGCTTTCGATGAAGATTGGCGTTAACTACGCACTTCTTAACAATAAACAGGTTAACATCTGGGACCACGTAAACGGTAAAACAGAGGGCGCGAGCAGCTTTGGCGCTCCTGTTATCAAGGACGGTAAGGTTCTTGTTCCCTTCGATATAATTCTCGACTATATTGGTACGGGATATTTCGTGCACGAGGACGGAAAATCCTACGATATCTCTACGGGTACGGGTGCGACCTATCTTACAATGGGACGCAGTCTTGCTACCGTTAACGGCAGCGTTGTGGAGCTTTCTATGGCTCCCGGCTACTACACCGACCCTGTCACAGGCGAAAAGTATGCGGTTATCGCAATGGACGACGTGGAGCTTCTTCTCCCCGGATATTTCGTAACCTACGACGAGATGGGTCTTATCATAATTTGTGCGGTCGACGATATTCTCAACAGAGAGAAAAATCTCACGGATATGCTCGACCTTATGAACAAGTTTATCTACAATTTCATTGACGAGGATGAGGTTTACAACCTCGCAAAGGAAAACACGAACAACTTCACCCACCCATATCTTATGGGAGGGCAGGAGGTTTACGACCGCATCATCGCAATCTACGACGGAACGGACACAACAGATTACGGTGTTGATCTTAAAACGGGCATAACCGCACAGGTTGACCGCGCGTATCATTTCCTCTACCACTTCTCCGCACCGAGCCGCGAGCCTGTGCTTGACGAGCAGGGCAATCAGGTGGCTGACGAAAAGGGCTATCCCCTCTATTACAACGAGGACGGAACACAGTCCGCGTTCTCAAAGGAGGACGACGTGTATGACGGACTTAACCCCTATCACCCCGAGCTTGATACTCTTAAATTCCCCCACGTTGCCACCAACGGCTACGACCCTGCGGGCGGTAGACAGGCAGAGTCGGGAACGGTTACGGGCTGGGCATACGATATTGCATTCGGCTACATAATCTCGGGCGATATAAGACTTGCACAGCTTGCATACGATATTCTCGTTGCGGTTGGCGAATGGGCACACTGGTGTCCCGGACACTTCCTTAACTGTGCGGACGCGGCGCAAAAGTATGCGATGTCGCTCGACTGGATTTACAACGGCATTTCCGCCCTTGAGGAGGGCGAGTACGACGAGGACATCCTTGCCCCCGACGGAGGGCTTCCGAGCAGATACTACGAGGTAGGATATCTCGAAAGACTTCTTTATAAAAACGGACTTCGTATGGGATACCTCGTATCTAACAAGCAGTACCACGGTCATTACAGACCGCAGGGCGACGTTTGCTACTACACTACAATGGCTAACAACTGGAACGCGGTTTGTACCTGCGGTATGTGGCTTTCGGCTCTCGTGCTTATGGGAAGCGACGAGGTTGGTCAGCTTGGCGAGGGAGAGGGAGAGGCTCCTTACTCCGAAACCGCCGCATGGCTTGTTGCCAACAACCTTGAAACCCTCGCGCTTCACGGTATGACACAGTATGCGCCCGACGGCTCTTACGTCGAGTCGCCCGGCTATTGGGGCTACGGCACCAACTCTATGTACCTTGGACTTATGTCTATTTGGCGTTGCCTCGGCGACGATTTCGGCTACCTTGACGCGGCGGGTATGGATAAGACCTGTTACTTCGCCTGCCACGTAGAGTCCTCCGAGTACAAGACCTTCTCCTATCACGACGGCGGCGTGCAGTCGATGGATTCCTCCTCCTTCTTCTTTGTTGCGGAGGCTATGAACGATCCCGTTCTCGCCGAAATCAGAAAGATTCACCTTAATAACGGAAAGGGCTTTTCCATTCGCGATTATCTCTACTTCCCCTACGAAAACATAAACACCGGCGTTGAGGTAGAGCTTCCCCTCGACTACTATATGGAGGGTATCGACGCATTCGTTACCCGTTCCTCCTGGGACAAGGGCGCGCTCTATGCGGGCATCATTGCGGGTATGAATAACGCCTCCCACGGTCAGGTTGACTCGGGTACCTTCGTTTACCATAACGACGGAAAAATCTGGCTACAGGATATTGGCTCGGATAACTACAACATATACGGATACTTTAACAGGCAAAACGGCGCTCCCATAAACACGAGATACCGTTATTACCGTATGAATGCGGAGGGTCATAACGTTGTCGCCCTCACCTCGCAGCCGACCTCCGTTCCCTTCGGACAGACGCTTACTGCGGGCGGCGACCTTACCGAGTGGTTCTCGAACGATTACGGCTCTTATGCGATTGTAAACAATACCGAGGTATACGGCGGATATGCCAACGATGCAAAACGCGGTATGATGCTTACAAACGACAGAAAGACCCTCGTCATTCAGGACGAGATTACGCTCAGCGGTGTGCAGACGCTTTATTGGCTTGCTCACTTTGAGATTACAAATATTACCTACGAAATTGCCCCCAACGGAAGAACGATGTATCTCTATTGGATGAGAAACAACAGAGTGGAAAAGATGCTTCGTCTTTCCATTGTATCGCGTAACGCATACGAGAAGTTCACCGTAACAACCGCGGGCGAAACTCCCGAGGACAGACTTCTTAAGGGAAGCGAGGGTACGGTTGACTACGCATTCTCGGAGGGACACGGTGCGCTTGATTCCGAAAAGTCAAGAAGCCTTATTCGCAGAATTGCGGTAAAGGCGTACAGCAACACTATGAATATGGCTGTTTGCATCGAGCTTATAAATTCAAAGGACGATCCCGTCGGATACACCCGCTTTACTCCGATGAGCGAGTGGGTGCCCACAAAGGAAATCGTTGCCGACGATACAAAGCCCGATAACATTCGCTCCGTCCCCAACATCAACACGATTAAGCAGGACGTAAGAAGCATCAGAAATACTATCGAAAAGGGCAGACACCTTACCCACAATATCGATGACTTCTATTTCGACCTTTCGAACGTATACTATACACAGTCCTTCTTCTATGCCAACGAGCTTGATCCGTTTAAGAACGAGCTTGAGGAATATAAAAATGCAAAGGCAATCTACGACGGCTTCAAGGACAAAATTAACGGAAGGGTCGCACAGGTGAAGAGCCTGTCCTACCGACTTCTCGGAATTTAACCGACAGATACGGCAAAATTCGGATTTAGCCGATATGCGGCTTTAATCAACCGACCGCCCCCGCGATTTGCGGGGGCGGTTTTTGTCGCGGGGTCAACAGAAATGGGGTGTTTTTTGTCGCGCAGTGAAAAGTGCAACGCATAGGTGAAAGGTGCAACAGGTGCTTTCAAAACCGTCCGAAAACTTGACACGGGGTTTGCTGTTTTGTGTAAATGTAAATAATTGTTGTCAAAACAGAAATCTGTGACGGGAGTGGTATGTTAGCCTTCCACGGTGGGAAAATGGTGCAAGAGTTGCGAGCAACTCGACGGATGAGGCGTTGGTGGGATATTGCAAAGAGCAATGGGTTGCACTACAAGGCTCTCTGCGGGGTGAGGCGGGGGCTACTCATCCACCGCAAGCGGTCCCCCTTCTCCAAGGAGAAGGCTAAACGCTACAAGGCTTTGTACGTATAGTAAGCCTTCCCCGGTGGGGGAATGGTGCAAGAGTTGCGAGCAACTCGACGGATGAGGCGTTGGTGGGATATTGCAAAGAGAAATGGGTTGCACTACAAGGCTCTCTACAAGGCGAAGCGAGGGCTACTCATCCACCGCAAGCCGTCCCCTTTCTCTCGCAAGAGAAGGCAAAGAACCTCATCCACCGCAAGCGGTCCCCCTTCTCTCGCAAGAGAAGGCAAAGAACCTCATCCACCGCAAGCGGTCCCCCTTCTCCAAGGAGAAGGCTAAACGCTACAAGGCTTTGTGCGTATAGTA
>JAZSHN010000135.1:0-1727 GCA_045533315.1 Eubacteriales bacterium
ACCGCTTGGCCTCCGACTTCATTGATGCGGCGGGGATAACGACGGAGGACAAAAAATCAATGCGAAAGGCGATACGCGACCGAAGGCGTATTGCGGAAAGGGTGAAGTTAAACACCTCCATTACTATTATAACGACGGCATAGCCTGCGATACCCATAACGGGAATTAGCGTGAGGACAAGGACTATCGAAAGGATGGCGTCAAGGATATTTACCCACATTGAGTATATATGCTCTCCGATTCCCTTTAAAACCGCATCGGCAACGTGGTCGAGATACATTATCGGTACGACGGGGGCAAGCATTGCAATGTATTTCCCCGCCTCCTTTGAGGCGTACACCGTATATCCGAATTCACGCGAAAACAGCAGGATAAGCACCGATGCCATAACTGCGTAGGAAAGCGTGGTGTTCAATGCGCGGGAGGCAATGCTTGCCATTTTTTCGCGGTTTCCCCTTCCCTTTTCCTCTGCAAACTCGGGCACTAAAAGTCCCGAAAACGAGGTCAGAGGGGTCATTGGATAAAGTATAAACGGCAATGCCATTCCGTGAAGATAGCCGTAGGAGGAAAGTGCCTCCGTCTGTGTTTCTCCGTGTCGCAAAAGGCTTTTTGGGATTAGATTATGCTCGAGCGTCAAAAGCGCGGAGCGCAGATACGCGCTTATTCCAAGGGGGAGTGCCATTTTTGCGACGGAGGGAAATTGTGTCGGGGCTTTTTTGTGTGTCCTCGCTATATCTATTAAAAAGGTTGGAATGGCGATAGAGAGCGAGGCAATTTCGGATATGCTTACCCCGAGGGCAAGCATCAGAAGCTTGCTTTCGCCCCCTTTGCCAAGGAGAAGGACGGTGATAACAATGCGAAGGAGCTGTCCCGCTACCTGCGTTATTGCGTTTACGGTTACGCGGCGGCGGGCAATAAAATATCCCGAAATCACCGCAGAAAAAGCCGACGGCAAAAGCGAAAAGGACAAGGCGTTAAGCGCAGAAACGGATACTGCGCTGCCGATTATACGGCTTCCGATTATTTCCGAAAGCAGGAGCAGCGCAGCGTTGGATATGCTTCCGAAAATAAAGGCGTAGGCAAACGCCCCCTTGATTATTCCGCCGATTTCCTCCGACCTTCCCTCTCCGATTGCGGTTGCGACAAGTCGCGTTACCGTAAGGCTGATTCCCGAGGTCGCAAAGGTCAGGGCAAAGGAATACACCATCATAACAAGGGTGTTAAGTCCAACCCCCTCCGCACCGAGAGTGCGGGCTATATATGCACCGAACAGCAGCTGTGTCCCACGCATAGTGAGTCCGACCGCTGTCAAAAGAATTCCGTTATACAAAAATTTGGTTTTTCGTTTCATATTTTCACCGCCAAGTGTCCAAAAAGCGTTATAATCAACGCAAAGGGTTTATATATCGCAATCGGTCACAAATCTTTTAATAGAATATATGAAGAAAATTGCCCCAAATTCACTGTTTGGAAAATTTATGGTGTGACGGGTGTTTCAAAAAGAAGGAACTTCATAAACGAACAGAATTTAATAATCGAACGGACTTCATAAACGGACAGGATTTAATAATCGAACGGACTTCATAAACGGACCGAGCTAAATGCCGCAGAGGACATAAAAACAAAAAAGCGCCACCCGTCCGGGTGGCGCAAATCGGTTTTATTAGCCGTTAACCATCTTTGCAATCTCTGCTGCAAAGTCCTCTTCTCTCTTCTCAAGGCCCTCG
>JAZSHN010000130.1:0-2432 GCA_045533315.1 Eubacteriales bacterium
CATTCAAGGAAGTGGAGGCTTGACGCTACAAGGCTTTGTGCGGGGCAAAAAAAGGGGGGCTACTCATCCGTCACCTGCGGTGACACCTTCTCTCACAAGAGAAGGCAAAGAACCTCATCCACCGCAAGCGGTCCCCCTTCTCCAGGGAGAAGGCTTGATGTACAAGCTTTGTGCGGGGGGTAAGCCTTCCTCCGGGAGGGATGGTGCAAGAGTTGCGATGCAACTCGACGGAAGGAGCCGGCGGGTATTACGGTATGGCGGGGCGATTTATGTAAAAGGGGGTCGGTGGACGGTTGGTTTTGTTGGAAATTCTGCAAAATTGGTTGTTTTTACCATTTTTTGGTAATTAAGTTTGGCAAAGTTTTCGCGCCTTTGCCACTTGATTTGACCGAATGTTTTGTGGTAAAATGTTGTTGTTCTTGGAAATTGCCATTTTTTACCATTTTTATCGGTGAAAAAAAGCTAAAAGCGTTTAAAAGAAATGAACATTGGGTTTTGACGGGGTTTTACAAAGAAAATCAATAAAAATCACACATAAACAATTAAAAAGGAGATGCAAAATGGAAAACAATGCAAAAATTCTTATCGTGGCGGAAAACAAGGAGGAGCGTCGCAAAATCGGAGAGTGCCTTCGCGGGCGCGGATTTTCACGGCTTGACGAGGCGGCGGACGGCGAGCGTGCCATCTCGCTTATTTCGGAGGGCGAGTATGAGCTTGTAATCACCGACCTTTGGCTTGCGGGGCTTGACGGAATTGCGCTTATTCGCGGAGCGCGCGGCTTGGGGCTTCATTCGGTGCCGTCGTTTATACTTCTCTCCCCTGTGAACAAGGCGTCGATACTTATGGAGGCATCCGAGGCGGGCGCGGACGTTTGTCTTATAAAGCCGTTTGATTTTTCCTCGCTTTCCTCTCATATCGATGCTTGCTTAAGAGCGCGTAGCGAGAGCCGCGGCAAAAGAACGGCTCCCGACGTTCCCGATATGGAGGCACAGGTTACGAAAATAATACATCAAATCGGTGTTCCCGCACATATAAAGGGCTATCAGTACCTCCGCTGTGCGATACTTATGACCATAGAGGACCCCGACGTTATCAATTCGGTGACAAAGGTGCTTTATCCCACGGTCGCAAAGAGATTCGGCACGACAACCTCCCGTGTTGAGAGGGCAATCCGTCACGCAATCGAGGTAGCGTGGGACAGGGGCGACGTCGATACGCTTAATTCGTTTTTCGGATATACCATTCAAAATACGCGCGGAAAGCCGACGAATTCCGAGTTTATTGCAATGATTGCGGATAATTTGAGGCTTAAATTCAAGTACGCGACGGTGTGATTTTACGCCTTACCGCCGCTTCGCTACCCTTTCCCACCCGGGAAGGCAAAAAAAAGAAAACGGGCGACCGAAAGGGTCGCCCGTAGCAGTAAAAGGGATAGAAGAAGTTACTTTTTCACTATTCACTATTCACCATTCACTTTTCACTATTCACTATTCACTTTTCACTATTCACTGCGAAAATTTTAATTTTCGTTTATATTCCGTCTTCCCTCCATAGCGCGGGAGAGCGTCACCTCGTCGGCATATTCGATATCCGCACCGACGGGTATTCCGTAGGCAAGGCGGGAGACCTTTACCCCAGACCCATCAAGCATACGGACAATATATGCGGCGGTGGCATCCCCCTTTGGCGTGGGGTTGGTGGCAACGATAATTTCGTTAATGCCGCCGTTTTCCACCCTTTCCTTCAGCGAGGCGAGGTTAAGGTCACGGGGCGTTATTCTGTCAAGCGGTGACAAAACTCCGTCAAGGACGTGGTAAACGCCGCGAAAGCCGCGGATTTTTTCCATAGTGATAACGTCCTTTGCCTCCTCGACGACACAGACGAACGATTTGTCGCGGTCAAAGGAGGTGCAGATATCGCACTCCCCCTCGTGCGCGGAAAGTCCGTGACAGGTTGGGCATTTATAGACGTCGCGCTTTATTCCCACGATTGCATCGGCAAAGCGCGAAGCCTCCTCCTCCGAGAGGTTAAGCACGGCAAAGGCATACCTTGCCGCCGTTTTTGCACCGACACCCGGGATTTTACGAAATTCCTCGATAAGCCTCTGAATAGGCGCGATATATTCCGCCATATCAGAACATTCCGGGCATTCCGGGGAAGCCCATTCCGCCCGTGATTTTCGCCATTTCGGCAGCCGCATCGGCATCAACCGTCTTTATTGCCTCGTTGATAGCGGCAACGACAAGGTCCTCGAGCGTTTCAATATCGTCGGGGTCAACGATTTCCTCCGCAAGCTTTACGGAGAGAATTTCGCGCTTTCCGTTGATTTTGACGTCAATTACGCCGCCGCCCGCGGAAACCTCGTATTCCTTTGCCTCAAGCTCCGCCTGCTTTGCCTGCATATCCTCCTGCATTTTCTGCGCCTGCTTGAG
>JAZSHN010000158.1:0-5311 GCA_045533315.1 Eubacteriales bacterium
TACTAACAGTAAATATAAGGAGTGGTTTTATGCCTACAACAAACGTTGATAAAATCAAAACAAAAAGAAAAAATCTTTATCTGAGAGTTGCAAAGGGTCACTTTGCATCCAACCACTCTCACACAAACTACTATATTGACGTTGCTGCTCAGAAATCACGTCTTTCCGAGGCAAAGGCAGTTGCACAGGAGCTTTGTGCAAACTATAACTATACATCAACAATTATCGATACTATCCTTTGCCTTGACGGTACAGAGGTTATCGGCACCTGCCTTGCAAACGATTTCAAAAACGGAGATTATATCAACCTTAATTCACACCAGACGATTTATATCGTAACCCCCGAGTATACGCAGGGAAGCCAGATTATCTTCCGCGACAGCATTACGCCAATGATTACGGGCAAAAACGTGCTTATCCTTGCGGCATCGGTTGCGACGGGCTATACCGTCCGAGGAGCGATAGAGGCGATTAAGTATTACGGCGGACAGGTTGCGGGAATTGCATCCATATTTGCAACGATGGATAAATATATGGGCTATCCCGTACATTCGGTGTTTGACCCGAACGACCTTGACGGCTATCAGAGCCTGCCCTCCCACGAGTGCCCGATGTGCGCCCGCGGTGAAAAAATCGACGCGCTTGTTAACAAATTCGGCTTTTCAAAGCTTTGATTTTTATGGCTTGAATACAAAAAAGCACCCGATTGGGTGCTTTTTGCATTGATAAGTGTTTTATTTTACCGTGTAAAGCTCGCTTGGGTCAATGCCGAGAGCCTCTGCTATTGCGAAAAGCTCTATATCCGTAACCGTGCGGGAGTAATCCTCGATACGAGAGATTGAGCCACGGCAAATATATACACCGAGCAGCTCAAGCTTGTTTGAAAGCTCCTGTTGGCTAACCTTTAGCCTTGTGCGTAATTTTTTCAAATTCCCACCGATAAGGTTTTTCTTTTCACCGTCTATAATTCTTGCCATTATATAAACTCCATTATCATATTTTTGCTACGTATAATGCTTCCGTTTAAAAATGCTTTTCACCTCAATTTGCGTGAGAATTACGGCAAAAAGTACAATGGCGCAACCGATATATTCCCTTGCGGATAGGGTTTGACCGAGAATAACGGCGGTGCCGAGGGCGCCGAAAACCGACTCAAGCGAGAGAATAACCGAAGCGGCGGAGGGGTCAACCCCGCGCTGTCCAATGATTTGGAGGGTGTATGCAACACCGCTTGACCCAATGCCGAGATAAACTACGGGGAGGGCGTTTTGCCATACGGAGTTAAGGTTGATGCCACCCTCGATAGCGAGGGCAAAAATCAAATTAACCACGCTTGCGGTTGCGAATTGCACGAGCGACATTCGCACGCCGTCGCTTTTCGGTGAGAAAATATCAATTGCAAGAATTTGTATGGGAAAGAGCAGGGCGCATCCCGCAACGAGAAGGTCGGAGGGTGAGACCGTAAAATCCCCCTTGATGCATAAAAGATAAAATCCGACCGCCGCAATTCCGACACCGAGATAAACGTTGACGGGTGCGCGCTTCTTTAGAACAAGGGCGTATATCGGTACGATAACAACGTAAAGGGCGGTGATGAACGCCGCCTTTCCACCGTCGGTACCCCTGTTAATTCCGATTTGCTGTAATGCGCTCGCAAGAGCAAGAAACACACCCGCGACGGCACCGCCAATAAGCTCAAAACGGTTTAACCCCACCCCGTGTGAAGAAATCAGCCGTCTTTCACTCTTTTTTACCCTGTCGAATACGGGGATAAGGACGGCAAGAAAAACGCACGCGAGCACACTTCTTGTAAATCCGAGGGTAAAGGCTGGCACCTCTCCCACCTCGTCCTGTGCCACGAAGGCAAGCCCCCAAATCACCGCCGCCAAGAGCAGAATGGCGGGCGATAAAAAGCGTTTGATTTTCGCTTTCATAATGTAAACCTTTGTTGTCAATTCTTTTTCTTTTTGTTGTTGCGGATAAGCTCGGTGAGCACCGAGAATATAGCACCGCTTTGCTTTATGCCGACGGGTGAGGTAAGCTCCGAAAATGCCTCGCGCAGTGCCGCCTTGTCGGTTTTTTCGGCTTCTATTGCAATTATGCGCTTTCCTGCGTCTGTTGCTCTTTTGTACTCAACCTTTTTGACGTAATTCGACGGCTCCAAAATCCTCGGTGTAACTACAAGGATGAAAAGGTCGCATTCGTCAAGCTCGCGCAAAATGGACTTGCTGTAATTTTCGCCCGGGGCGATAACCTCGTCGTACCAAAGGTTGATTTTATCAAAGCCATCGTATCTCTTGATGCTTTCTACTATCTCGTGCATATACCGCTTATCCGCCTTGCGATAGGAGATAAACACGGACGGAAGGCTTCGGTCAACCTCCCTTTCCTCGGCAATAAGATGGGCGACAAGCGCCGACATTGCAAGCTCGCGGTTTTCGGTTGCGTCGATATACTGTATTTTTCCAAGACGCATATTTACAAGGTCAACCGTGTTTTGATTTCCCTCGATAAGAATGGGGATTACCCTTACACCGCCTCTCACCGCGGCAAAAAATTCGGATACGTAACCGCTGTTTGTCCACGTGAAGTATTTTACCGATGCAAGCACCACAACCGCCTCTGTATTCTCTGGCAGACCGTCACCCTTGTCGGAGGGGACGGGATTGTATATCGCGGTACAGACCTCTGTGGACTCTATCGCCTCCACCACCGTGTCAAGCCACTCGTATCTGTCGGCAGGGTGCGCGGAAATAAATATTCTTTTCTTCTCCATTTGCCCCTCCCTTCTTCTCTTTAACAGGGCTTTTCTTCGGTTTTCTTACCGTCCTATATTGTACCACCCGAGCCACCGTTTGTCAAGCAAGAACGACCTGTAAAACTTTCATACTGTCAGTTTCAACAAAAAAGCAAAACACAATATGTAGTATTTTCTACTTGACAAGTTCACTATATATCGTGTAAAATAGAAGCACTCACGGATAAAATATTTAATATGGAGAAATGTATGAAGCTTATTAAAAGAAACGGCTCGGAGGTCACGTTTGACAGGGAGAAAATCTCCGCCGCAGTCCGCGCCGCAAATCTTGCGGTTGATGAAAAATACAGAATTACCGAGGTTGATATAGAGAATATCGCTCTCGTTGTTGAAAACACCTGCGCCGCGCTTGGCAGAAGCGTAGGTGTCGAGGAGGTACAGGACCTTGTCGAGCGCGAGATAATGAAGCTCGGCGCGTTTGACCTTGCAAAGGCGTATATAACCTACCGCTACAAGCGCGAGCTTGTAAGAAAGTCTAACACCACCGACGACAAGATTATGTCGCTTATCGAGTGCAATAACGAGGAGGTGAAGCAGGAAAACGCCAACAAAAACCCGACCGTCAACTCGGTACAGCGCGATTATATGGCGGGCGAGGTTTCAAAGGATATTACCCGCCGCCTGCTCCTTCCCGAGGATATTGTAAAGGCGCACGAGGAGGGAATTATACATTTCCACGATGCCGACTACTTTGCACAGCATATGCATAACTGCGACCTCGTAAACCTTGAGGATATGCTTCAAAACGGAACTGTTATAAGCGGTACGATGATTGAAAAGCCGCACAGCTTTTCCACCGCCTGCAACATCGCGACACAGATTATTGCACAGGTTGCATCCAATCAATACGGCGGTCAGTCTATAAGCCTTACCCACCTTGCGCCCTTCGTCGACGTAAGCCGTAAAAAGCTTCGCGCCACCGTAACCCGCGAGCTTGCCGAGGTTGGTGTCACCGACGAGGAGGCTATCGCAAAAATCACAGAATCAAGACTTCGCGAGGAAATTCGCAAGGGCGTGCAGTGTATACAGTATCAGGTTGTCACTCTGCTTACCACTAACGGACAGGCTCCGTTTATCACCGTGTTTATGTATCTCGGAGAGGCAAAGGACGAAAAGGAGCGCGCCGACCTCGCGGTTATTATAGAAGAAACGCTGCTTCAACGCTATCAGGGCGTAAAGAACGAGGCGGGACAGTGGATTACCCCCGCATTCCCAAAGCTTATATACGTTTTGGAGGAAAGCAACGTCCGCCCGGGCACGAAATATTATTACCTTACCGAGCTTGCTGCAAAATGCACCGCAAAAAGAATGGTTCCCGACTATATCTCCGAGAAGATTATGCTCAAGAGCAAGATTGACAAAAACGGAGAGGGACATTGCTACACCTGTATGGGCTGTCGCTCCTTCCTCACCCCTTATGTTGACGAGGACGGAAAGCCGAAGTATTACGGACGCTTTAATCAGGGTGTCGTAACCGTAAATCTCGTTGACATCGGACTTTCCGCGGGTGGGGATATGGACAAATTCCGCGAGATTTTTGACGAGCGTATGGAGCTTTGCCACCGCGCGCTTCAGTGCCGTCATGAGCGTCTTACCGGCACGCTTTCGGACGCCGCGCCGATTCTTTGGCAATACGGTGCTCTTACCCGTCTTAAAAAGGGTGAAACCATAGACAAATACCTTCACGGCGGCTATTCCACGCTTTCGCTCGGCTATGCGGGACTTTGGGAGTGTGTATACGCGCTCATCGGAAAGAAGCTTACCGAGCCACAGGGCGAGGAACTTGGACTTGAAATTATGCGAATGCTCAACTCCTACACCGCGAAATGGAAGGCGGCGGAGAATATTGACTACTCGCTTTACGGAACGCCGCTTGAAAGCACTACGTATAAATTTGCGAAGTGCCTCCAAAACCGTTTCGGCATTGTAGAGGGCGTAACCGACCGCAACTACATAACGAATTCCTATCACGTCCACGTTACCGAGCCTATTGATGCGTTTGCAAAGCTTACGCTTGAGGCGAAATTCCAGGCGCTCTCACCCGGAGGAGCTATCTCCTACGTGGAGGTTCCCGATATGCAGAACAATATCGATGCCGTCCTCGGAGTTATGGAGTTTATCTACGACAACATAATGTACGCGGAGCTGAATACCAAGAGCGACTTTTGCCAGGTATGCGGCTTTGACGGAGAGATTGAAATTGCGGAGGACGACGGAAAGCTCGTTTGGGAGTGCCCCAACTGTCATAACCGCGACCAATCCAAAATGAACGTAGCCCGTCGCACCTGCGGTTATATAGGTACACAGTATTGGAATCAGGGGAGGACGTCTGAAATCAAAGACCGCGTCCTTCATCTTTGATGTGAAATAAACGGCTATCTTCCGCACCTCTCTCGCTCGACCTACCCTCGTACGCCCTCGCTCACGATGCACGAAATCTAACCATTTATTTCGCATCAAGGGAGCTTTGGAGGTAAACGTATCTTCCGCACC
>JAZSHN010000092.1:0-8688 GCA_045533315.1 Eubacteriales bacterium
AATGATATAAAGGTAGCCCGCACCGCCCGAATCCACAACGTCCGCCTCTGTAAGCGCGGGAAGTATTTCCTTCGTTTTGCGAAGCGAAATCTTTGCCTGATGAATATGAAGGCTGAAAAAGTCCTCTACCGTGGAGTCGGCGTTGATATTCGCCGCGGCGTATTCGGTAGCCTCGCGGAAAACGGTAAGTATCGTACCCTCCGTCGGATTTTGAACCGAGCCGTACGCCCGCCTTGTTCCGCAGCCAAAGGCGGCGGCAAGTATAAGCGCGTCAACCGTTTCGTGCTTTGAAAGCTCCTCGTTTATTCCCGCGAAGATTTGCGAAAGTATAACTCCGCTGTTTCCCCTCGCGCCAAGCAGCACGCCGTGCGCGAAATAGCGGGAAATCTCCGCCACGCTCTCAAATTTATCGGATGCAATTTCGGCAAGTCCGCCCTGCATCGTCTTCATCATATTTGTGCCCGTGTCACCGTCGGGAACGGGAAAAACGTTAAGGTCGTTGACCTCGGCAACGTGCTCGGAAAGAAGGGAAATGCCGCCGAGAAGCATTTTTGCAAATTGCTTTCCGTCAAGTCTTTTATTCATATCTATAATAATCCGTATCTCTACGGACAGCTCCTTTTATTTATTTATAAATAAACACACAGATTTATCATAGCACAGTGCGTAGGAAATGTAAATGAAATTTTGGAATTTTTAATATTTTTTTGTCAAAATTGAACATAACGGGGCGCTTTGTTACGGAAAGTTTATCGGTCAACATCTTGTTTTGGTATTTAAAGGAAATTGCAATTTCCCCTTGACAAAGCGGCTCGGGCGGAGTATAATAAAAGAGAAGTAATACTTCTTTTATAAATCTGACCGCTTTCGGAGGTAAATCGAATGAAAAAAATGAACGAGGAAAGGCTTGATAAAATGCTCGCGTTTATCAAGGACTATATTGCCAAAAATAACGGAATATCGCCAAGCTTTTCCGAAATACTCGAATATATGGAAATGTCGAACTCGGTCGGCTACCGTTATCTTACCACGCTTGCCGAGCGCGGACACATCATTTACAACGGTCGCGACACGCTTGCCGTCCCGGGACAGGAAAAAATGCGTATGAGCTTTCGCCGTGTGCCTATTCTCGGGGGCATTCCCTGCGGACTTCCGGAGGAGCACAGCGAGCTTATAGAGGGGTATCTCGCCCTGCCCGAGGAATGGCTCGGCGGTGATTGCTATCTCCTTCGTGCCGACGGTGACTCTATGACGGGTGCGGGCATCGATGACGGTGACCTCGTGCTTATCCGCCGTACCACCGTGTCCGAAACGGGTCGCGTAATCGTTGCGCTTGTCGACGGCACCGACACCACCCTCAAACGCTATTTCGTCGATAAAAACGGAGCCGCGGTGCTTCACGCCGAAAACCCCGCCTATCGCGATTTGCATCCCTTTCACCTCGCGGTACAGGGCGTGGCAGTAAAGGTTATAAAGGATGTTGTATAATCAAATTCCGCAGGAAAAGGCGGACAGGGCGGGGCAGTATTATGCCTGCATCGACCTCAAAAGCTTTTATGCCTCCGTGGAGTGTGTAGACCGCGGGCTTGACCCCTTTACCACCCGCCTTGTCGTTGCCGACCCCGAAAGGGAAACGGGCACGATATGCCTCGCGATAACCCCCGCAATGAAGGCTCTCGGAGTTAAAAACCGCTGTCGCGTTTTTGAAATCCCACACGGCATCGATTATATTACGGCAAAGCCGCGAATGCGCCGCTATATTGAAAAATCGGCGGATATTTATTCGATATATCTTCGGTATTTCAGCCCCGACGATATACACGTTTATTCGATTGACGAATGCTTTATCGACCTCACCCCGTATCTAAAGCTTTACGCCACCACACCGACCGAGCTTGTGCGTCGGATTATGCGGGAGGTATTGACCGAAACCCAAATCCCCGCAACCGCGGGAATCGGCACCAACCTCTTTTTGGCAAAGGTCGCGCTTGACATCACGGCAAAAAAGGCAGCCGACGGACTCGGCTTTCTTGATAGGGAGGGCTTTCTTGCCACCGTTTCCCGCCACCGTCCGATAACCGATATTTGGCAAATCGGAGGAGGAATTGCCCGCCGCCTTTCCCACTTCGGTGTCTACGACCTATACGGGGTTACACAGCTGCCCGAGAGCGTTCTCTACCGCGAATTCGGTGTGAATGCGGAGTATCTGATTGACCACGCCAACGGCATTGAGCCGTGTACCATGGCGGATATAAAGGCGTATACCCCTGACACCACCTCGCTATCGTCGGGACAGGTGCTTTTTGAGCCGTATTCCTACGACGACGCCCTCTTGATTCTTACCGAAATGGTGGAGGCTCTCACCCTTGATTTAATTCGCACCCACCGCGCCGCCGACTCAATATCTCTTTCGGTCGGGTATAACAGAGAGGGGCGCTTTGACGACCCGCGCTCAACCCGTCCCGCGACGGGTGCCACACTAAAGCTCCCCGCCTGTACGAATTCGCTTGACCTGCTCAACGAAAGGTTTACCGAAATCTACCGCAAAACCACCGACCCGCATACTCCGATACGGAGAATAAATATCACCCTCGGCGGCATAACCGACGAGTCCTGTGTCGGTGCCGATATGTTTACCGATACCGCCGCTGTGGAAAGAGAGCATAAGCTCCTCGGCGCCGTTGTGGAAATAAAGGATAAATACGGCAAAAACGCAATTCTCCGCGGCACAAGCTATGAAAAAAAGGCAACGATGCGCGCCCGAAATCTTATGATTGGCGGACATAATGCCGATGTAGCAGAGGGCGTTAGCCCCACCCCGTGTAAAGAAAACGGAAAAAAAGCCGGCGAAATCGCTGAAAAAACCGAAAATACGGGGGCAAAAAACCGCACCCGCGGAAAATCGCGGGAAATTCCCCACACCGAAAGCTTTGATTTTGATATATTTGATATGCCGATAAACGACGGCACAGGTAATTGAAATGGCTAAACCAAGACACGAAAGGGCGGTACAGTTCGCCCCCTTTGCAGCACTCACGGGCTTTGAGGAGGTAATTCGCAGCCGCACCGTAAGAAAAGCGCCGCGCCGCGAGCTTCTGCCCGATGAGGCGGAGAGAATAAATCGGGCTCTGACCTCTCTTTCCGTCGGTGATACGGTGCGCGCGACCTACTATCGCGACGGCGCGTATGTGACGGCTGTCGGTATTCTCACCGACCTTGACCCGATTTTCGCTACCGTTACCGTGGTTAAAAGCACAATCGCTCTTTCCGACCTTTTTGCAATCGAGGCGGTGTAGCTCGGCTTATTGCTCGGCTTATTGCTCGGGGATTATTTACTTGGACAAATTATTTATGAGAAACGGCAGTCCGCGGGCTGCCGTTTTTGATTTATTCGCCGTTCCTTTGCGATTTTTTGTGTCTTTTCAGTCCGTTTAAAACCGTCAAAAGCATCGGCGTGTTGTACCGAAGCACTATCGTCGGCAGGATGTTTAAAAATAAATTCACAACACTGACGGGGAGCGCTATTGTAAACGCACAAATATTCGGCAGGGTAAGCATCGCTAAAAATCCCGCGAAATAGGAAAGCCTGTGCGTAAGCACACCCTTATTGCACTCGATTATAAATCGCTCAATGTATTCGGGATTGTTCGGCTCGCAAAGCCGTCTTTTGCTAAAGCCGCCAAGCCCGCCAAGCTCCCATACCTTATCCTTCCAGCGCTTGACGCCAAGCCTTGCGTAAAAGGCTCTTTCGCTCCTTGAAACCCTGTAATGCGGATTGTCGATGCCAAACCACCCGTTTGGCATTTTATTTATGAGAATGGCAATGCCTCCGTCAATCGCAAATTGAAGCGCGGTGCACCATATAACCGCCGCTATAACGTAATACCATTGCGCCACGTCAAGCGCGATGTTTACGGCGGAAATAATCGCCATCATAATACCTATAACCGCTAAATAAAGCTTCATTCCTCACCGTAAACGAGTGGCTTGCCGTAAAACTCCTCGTACACCCTTACCCAAGCGTTGTAGTTTTCCTCTTTCATCTTTGCTCTCGCCTCGGCAGCGGAAACGGAGGTGTCGGGATATATCGCGGGAAGTATATTCACCGTGTACTCCTGCACGAAAAATCCATTACCGTCGGGCTGGTCGCTGTCCTCCATCGTGATGAAAATCGGCACGACGGGCACGTTATTCCTTACCGCAAGGCTGAAGGCACCGTCCTGCATCGGCTTTGGCTTTCTGTAATTCCACCACATGCTCTGCTCGGGATAAATAAGTATCGTTTCTCCGCGCGAAAGAAGTGCCTTTACCGCCTTCATAAATTTTTTCATCGTTGCGGTTTGACTTGAAAGGGGAAGCGTGTTGCAATGTCGCATAAAAAGCCCGAACGGCTTTGGCGGATTTGTGTAGTTGCCCTCGCGGATAACCTTGTAAAGCTTTCGCCCGTCCATAAAATCGCGCAGCGATATCCAAACCGCATAATTGTCGCCAACCGAAAAGTGGTTACAGGTAACGATTTTTCCGCCCTTTGCCGCCACGAAATTTTCTATACCGCGAACCTCCTTGATAATAAGCTGACGCTTTTTTATCATTTTATCGAAAAACCTCGTTGCCATAATGTTGGCAAATACGGTCTTTATCCTGCTCGATAGCCTTTCGTTGAGGTAATCCACATCCTCGGGCATAAGCGGATAGGTTTCGGGGTCGTCCTCCGCATCAATATGCCAAAGCCCGTTTTTCTCAAGCTCGGATATTTTTTCAAGTATTCTTAATCTTTCCTTCGACTGCTCCATTTTTCCTCCCTAAACCTTGGACTGCTTCGTTATTCCTCATTAAAATACCAAAGCGGAAAGCCTTTTTTTGAAGGTGTTGTCGGATGCGACAATTTCCTTTGCCTGCTCTATTATACGTACCGCCTCGGACTCCTTCCTTGCGCGGCACTCGCCGTCAAAGCTGTCGCGTATTTCACAGATTTTGCCGTAAAACGGGGAGCGTGCCGCGTAACGCCAGAAATACTCTCCGTCGGCAACGTCGCCGTATTGCCACGGCTTTTTGTAAAGGGCATAGTGTACAATGCTCTTATCACCCTCGCACGGCGTGGGAAGCGGCTCCTTGTTCCACCCGTTTGGAAGCTCGTGGATTTTTCCCGCACAAAGGTAGTTCAAATATGCCTGGTCGGGGTCGAGGAGGTCGAAATCATACTCGCTTATTATCCTGATAAATTTTTCCTCTATTCTTTGCCGTGTGAATTCGGATAAATTCATTAACAAAACACCCGCGTTGACGTATTTGTCGGGATTTACTCCAAGCGCCTTTTCCGCATACTCCCTGAATTCGGGTGTGCCTCTGACAAATGCCTCGGGTGCAGCGGCGATAATATTATCGCCAAGCTCGGTGTTGTAAAGCCGCGATATGTCACCGAGAACAACAAGGTCGCAGTCAAGATAAATAACCTTGTCGTATTCGGGGAAAAGCGACCCGATAAACAATCGGTAATAGGTGACGAGTGAAAAATGATACACGTCCTTAAGACGGGATTTAATCCCCGAAAGCCTTTCTGTTATATCCACAAACTCTATGCGAAAGCCATCGCGCTCGCGAAGCCTTACCGTTGCTTCGTTGCTTTGCGATATTCCCGTGTTTAGTATGATTATTCTGTAATTATATTCTTTTGATGCATTCTCAATCAAAGAGCCGAGCGCAACGTCAAGAAATGGAAGGTAGTTGTCGTCCGACGAAAAGAAAATCGGTATTTCTCTGTTCATTTGTTTCTCCTATCTGACATAATTTGACATTTACATTATATCAGACGGAGAAAAAAACTCAACCTATTAACCGTGGAAACGGCTCTACTCTTTATTTCCCGCACCGCAGAGCTCTCTACACCCCACTCTCCGAATTGTAGAATTGACAAAAAACTCCCCATTTTCTCTTGAAAACGGGGAGTTTTGTATACTTTTGTTTACTTTTTTGTTCTGCTTATAAATGACCAAAGGATTATTACCACCTGTCCCACTATGCCGAGAAGATAGACGAGAGCAACGCCTATTCCAAAATAAAAGAAGGTCATATGTATGGCGAAAAGCACCGACCACATCAGGGCGGAAACAATCATATAATTGTGTCGAGGGTTAAACCACACCGAATTGAATACGAGCTTTATAATCAACGTTACGGGTAGCGCGTAAAGTATATAAAGCCATTGATAGGTGGCTTTGTTTGTAATCAGCGTGGTAATGACAAATGCCGAAACCGCCACGAAAAGCGCCGCACTCTCGGAAATGTAGGAGATGACCCTTCGGTTGTAGGTCTTTTCCTTGATAACCGTTTCCTTTCCCGATTTGACGCTTTCTCCGTTTACAAGCTCGTCAAGCGTAACACCGAACAAATTGGCAATTTCAATAAGCACCGATATGTCGGGGGTGGACTCGCCTCTTTCCCATTTTGAAATCGTCTTGTCCGAATAGTTGAGTTGCTCGCCAAGCTCTAATTGCGTCATATTATTCTGCAAGCGAAGCTCTGAAATGTTTTTTGCAATCCTGTCCTTTATATCTGTCATTGTGTAATCTCCGTATAGCATCGATGGCGTCGGTTGCCGTCCTTTGGGTGTGAGTACTGCCAACCGTATTATACTACATTTTTTTAAAAAAGTCAACACACATAAAATCCGTTTTTTTATACGCGAACACTCTTAAAATGTCGGCTCAAGCACAGGGAATTCTTTCGCCCAATATGCGCGCGTCGCAAATAAAAGCGGCAGGTATGACAGCCTGAACGTGAAAAAGGCAGCACGCGGCAGCCAAGGGCAAGGCTGCAGAGGGTTTCAAAGTGTAAAAAAAACGGCTGCACGCGGCAGCCGTTTGGGTGTTAATTCAATTAAGCCTTGAAGTAACCGATGTTCTTTGCCTTGCTGGGATCAAAGGTAAGGTTGCAGATAGAAGCAACGAGGGTGTAGATACCGCAGGTGATGTATCCAAGAACAATGTATGCGAGGGTTCTCGACTTCCAACCGTCGGGCTTAAGCGAGGTGTGGTTGATGATAAGGCTACCAATCCAACCAAGGAAGAAGGTAAGAAGGAAACGAACTACGTTGTTATTCATCGAAGCGAACTCCTTTCATAAAGATAAACCGATTTTATCATAATTTGTTCATATTTTCTATACCCATATGGGTCGTATTTTGTCAAAAAAACGCCCGTTTTTGCGTTTTTTTCTTGGGTTAATGCTGTCCCGTCTAAATCACGACACAGTCGCGGATATCATCAACACAAAGTGTTTCATATCACCAATTCCGCAGGAATTGTATATCATCAAATCGCAGAGAGATGCACGCTGAAGCGTGATGATATGCACCTTCGGTGATGATATGCACCTTCGGTGATGATATGCACCTTCGGTGATGATATGCACCTTCGGTGATGATATGCCATTGCTCGCGCAATGGATAAAAAAACGACAGGTCGAAACCTGTCGTTTTTTGGCTAATGACTGTAATTTTGATACAATTTCAATCATCAACATTGTTCTTTAACCAATAAGATGATCCAATATCAGAAAGGCTTTCTGTATCTGTCGCGGAAGCTTCTTTTCGCTTTTTCCGTCCGCCTAAAACAGTCAACACGGCATAGTCAGTATTTGGATTCGTGATAGAGAAATCTACTTGAATATACAAATTAGGAGCCATCACTCCAACATCGTGATCCAAATCACTATATACGGAAAAGAAAAGAGTATTTTCTTGCTTTGGATTAAATTCGTCGCATGGTGAAAAATGTATAGATTCGCAAGTATACCACGTCAAAAATGCGCTACTATCTCTATGTTGAAACAAAACTCTTCGCTGCCTGTTTTCGCGATTGATCTGAATAATGGAATATTGATTTTTGAATTCCTCTATCATAAAAGCATATAAGAATTTAGGCGTACTATAGATAATTTCCGGCTCATTATTGCTCACGGCATCTGTTGGGAAAACATTTTTTATCGTGGTATAATCGGATTCGATGTTGTTTTTAGTATGAATAGCTTGCGAAATCCCCAACTGCATAGCTATCCCTTGGGACAGCTCGACATCTTCAAGATAAAAGGTTAAAATCGGAATATTATTTGAAACGGCATAGTATATTTCTCTTTTGACATTTTGCGACTCAATAGAGTTGTTGGATAAGATCAAGAAAAAAAGTGTTGCCTTCGAGAGCTTTTTAGCAATGGTTTCTGCCCATTCATCTGCAGGTAAAATTCCTTCATCATACCAAATATTGCAACCGACGCTTTGCAATTTGTCGATCAAAGGTTTGATTTTATCTTCATCCTTATGCGAATATGACATAAAAGCATAAGGATATAACCCTGTGTACGCTTTCATAGATTTTCCTCCCGGTTAATTACTAATTTGATTATATCACAAAAAAGCAAAAACCGCAACCCCTTTTGTATTGATTGAGTTAGAATGAAGATTCATATTTAGCGGATCAGATGTAATTTTGATACATAGACGATTGCCTACTTTATGATGCATTGATAAGTGTTCCAATCATATATTTCGTACTGTTTATTTGTTTTCAGCAATTTTGAAATAAAACCTTTAGGGGCATGTATTTGTTGAATAGCTTTTTCAAAACCGTGTTTGCCAAAAAGATCATCATCGTCTTTTAAGTCAAAACAAGAATCTCCGAGCCATCTTTGGTT
>JAZSHN010000047.1:0-5815 GCA_045533315.1 Eubacteriales bacterium
CGTGATACCGCGCACACCGCGCGCCGCGCGTCCCATTGCTCTGACGTTATTTTCGTCAAACCTGACGGCAAGTCCGTCGCGTGTCGCGATAATAAGGCTCTCGTCACCCCTCGTATGTCTTACGAAGATAAGCTCGTCACCCTCGTCGAGGTTGATTGCAATCTTTCCGCCCTTTCGCTGGTATGCAAAGTCGGTAAGCAGCGTTCTCTTTGCAACGCCGAGCTTTGTAATCATAGTGAGGTATTCGCCCTCGTTAAACTCTGTGATAGGAATAATTGCGGTTACGAATTCACCCTCCTGAAGCTCTATAATGTTCACGAGGTTCGTACCCTTTGCCGTTCTTCCCGCCTCGGGAATTCTGTACGCCTTTTTCGCGTAAACCCGTCCCTTGTTGGTAAAGAACATAAGATAGGAGTGGGAGTTTGCAACGATTACGTCCTCTACGAAATCGTCCTCCTTCGTCGTCATACCGATAATACCCTTTCCGCCTCTGTTCTGTGCGGAGTATACGTCGGCTCTCTGACGCTTTATGTAGCCCGTGTGGCTTACCGTAATGACACAGGTGTGCCTGTCGATAAGGTCCTCGAGGTCAATCTCTTCTGTCGCCTCTGTAAGCTCGGTGCGTCTTTCATCTCCGAATTTTGCCTTAATTTCAAGAAGCTCGTTCTTGATAATCTCTATAACCTTATTCTCGTCGGAAAGAATACCGCGAAGCTCGTCAATAAGGACGGTGAGCTTTGCAATCCTGTCCTCCACCTTCTGTCTTTCAAGACCCGAAAGCTTTCCGAGTGTCATCTCGACAATCGCCTGTGCCTGTGCGTCGGTAAGGGCAAACCTCTCGGTAAGCCTTTCCTTTGCATTCGGTATAGACTCGCTCGTCTTGATAATCTTGATTACCTCGTCAATATTGTCTATCGCGGTCTTGTAGCCCTCAAGAATATGTATCTCGCGAAGTGCCTTGTCAAGGTCAAACTGCGTTCTTCTCGTTATAACGCTCTTTTGAAAATCGATGTATCTGTCGAGAATAGAGGGAAGCGAAAGCGTTTTCGGCTCTCCGCCGTCGATTACAAGCATATTGACAGAGCAGGTGTCCTGAAGCTGGGTATACTTGTAAAGCTGATTGAGAATAACCTCGCCGTTTGCGTCCTTTTTGTACTCAACGACAATTCTCATACCGCCTCTGCCCGACTCGTCGCGAAGTCCCGAAATGCCCTCGATACGCTTGTCCTTTACGAGGTTTGCAATGCTCTCAATGAGCATCGACTTATTAACCATATAGGGAATTTCGGTGAAGATTATGCGTCTGTGCTCGTCCTCAATCTTTGCACGTGCGCGCACGTAAACCCTTCCTCTGCCCGTTTCGTATGCCTCGCGTATTCCGCGCGAGCCGTAGATTATCGCCGCGGTGGGAAAATCCGGTCCCTTTACGTATTCCATAAGCTCGTCAACCGAGCATTCGGGATTTTCCATTCTGAAAATCGTTCCGTCAATAACCTCGCCAAGGTTGTGCGGGGGAATGTTTGTTGCCATACCTACCGCAATACCGACAGAGCCGTTTACGAGAAGGTTGGGGAAGCGGGAGGGAAGCACCTCGGGCTCGTCCCTTGTGTTATCAAAGTTGCGGGTCATCGGCACGACGTTTTTCTCTATGTCGCGCATCATATAGTCCGCGATTTTCGACATTCTCGCCTCGGTATAACGGTATGCCGCAGCGCCGTCGCCGTCCACGTTACCGAAGTTACCGTGACCCTCTACGAGAGTATAGCGGAGCGAGAAGGACTGTGCCATTCTTACCATAGTGCCGTAAACCGCCGCGTCGCCGTGGGGATGGTATCTACCGAGCACGTTACCGACCGTCGTTGCCGATTTACGGAAGGGTCTATCGTGGGTAAGGTTGTCCTCGTACATAGCGTAGAGGATACGTCTTTGTCCCGGCTTTAAGCCGTCGCGCACGTCGGGAAGGGCACGCGAGGTAATTACCGACATTGAATATTCAAGGAAGGATTTTTTCACTTCCTTTTCCATATCGTGCAGCTCTATATGCTGCTCGGGAAAGGAAATATCGTCGGATTTATAATTGTGTTCAATCTTTGCCATTTTGTCTTACCTCTCTTAAATGTCCAAATTCTCAACGAACTTGGCATTTGCGGTGATAAAGTTACGGCGCGGCTCTACCATATCGCCCATAAGAATGGAGAAGGTTTCGTCACACGCGATAGCGTCCTCTATCGTCACCTTGAGCAGGGTTCTCTTTTCGGGGTCCATCGTCGTTTCCCAAAGCTGCTCGGGGTCCATTTCACCAAGACCCTTATATCTTTCTGCCTCGACACCTCTGCCGCCAAGCTGCTCTATATACATATGGCTCTCGGCATCCGAGAAGGCATAGCGAAGCTGCTTACCCTTATGTACCTTATAAAGCGGCGGCTGTGCGAGGTATATATGCCCGTTTTCGATAAGCGGGCGCATATGGCGGAAGAAGAAGGTCAGAAGAAGAATTCTAATGTGCGAGCCGTCGACGTCGGCATCCGCCATAATTATAATTTTACCGTAGCGAAGGCGTGTAATATCAAACTCGTCGCCGATACCGCAGCCAAGAGCCTGAATAATCGGGATAATGGAGGTGTTGCCGTAAACCTTGTCAAGCCTTGCCTTTTCTACGTTAAGCACCTTTCCGCGAAGCGGAAGAATAGCTTGGAAGCGGCTGTCGCGTCCGTCCTTTGCAGAGCCTCCCGCCGCATCTCCCTCTACGAGATAAATTTCGGTAAGGCGCGGGTCGCGCTCGTTACAGTCGGAAAGCTTTCCGGGGAGGGTAGAGCCCTCAAGCACGTTTTTACGTCTAATCGACTCTCTTGCCTTTCTTGCCGCCTCTCTTGCGCGGTTTGCTGCAAGAGCCTTGTCTATTATAATCTTACCCGCCGAGGGATTTTCCTCAAGAAATTCCTCAAGCTTTTCGGATACGATGTTGTCAACGAGAGTACGGATTTCGGAGTTACCGAGCTTTGCCTTCGTTTGCGACTCAAACTGTGCGTCGGTAAGCTTTACGGAAATAATAGCAACAAGACCCTCTCTTACGTCGTCACCCGAAAGCCCCTTGTCGTCGGGCTTAATAGCCTTTATCTTTCTCGCGTAATCGTTAATCGCCTTTGTAAGCGCGGATTTAAAGCCTGTTTCGTGAGTACCGCCCTCGATTGTAGCCATATTGTTGGCAAAGGAGATTATCGTTTCGTTGTAGCTGTCGTTATACTGCATCGCGACCTCGGCAATAGAGCCGTTTCGCTCACCCTTCATATAAATGACCTGCGGGTGAATGGGCGTGCCGCGCTTTTCGTTGTTAAGATATTCGACAAAGGAAACAATGCCTCCCTCGTAATGAAGAACCTCAACTCGCTCCTGTCCCTCTCGCCTGTCCTCAAGGACAATCTTTACTCCCGCGTTAAGGAAGGATTGCTCTCTCATTCTTGTGAGCAGGGTATCGTATTCAAAGTTGGTTTCCTCAAAAATCGTGGGGTCGGGCTTAAACCTTACGTAAAGGCCGTGTCTGCCCTCCGAGGAGCCGACGCAGGCAAAGGGTCTTGCAACAGCACCCCTCTCAAATCTTTCGGTATATTTCTGACCGTCGCGGCAGTTTTCAACCTCTACCCACTCGGAGAGTGCGTTTACAACCGACGCACCGACACCGTGAAGGCCGCCCGCAATCTTGTAGCCCTCGCCACCGAATTTACCGCCCGCGTGCAGGACGGTATATACTACCTCAAGCGTCGGAAGCCCGAGCTTTTCGTTCATACCGGAGGGAATTCCGCGTCCGTCGTCCTGTACCGATACGCTTCCGTCGTCGTAGAGCGTTACCGTGATACAGTCACACTCGCCCGCAAGCGCCTCGTCAATGGAGTTGTCCACTATCTCGTATACAAGGTGGTGAAGTCCCCTTATCGAGGTTGTGCCGATATACATACCCGGTCTTTTTCTGACCGCCTCACGTCCCTCAAGGACCTGAATTTGGCTATCGTCATAGCCCCTTACTTCATTTACTTCGTTTGACATAAATCTTTCCTTTTCCTGTCCTTCGTCTTTATATTGTTTGGAGTGACGTGCTCCCTTTTTATTTTTCAAAAATCACGGCTTTGCCGTGCATCTCACCAACGCGCAGCGTTGCATCTCATCCGCCATCGGCGGCATATCACCACGGCTTTGCCGTGCATAACCTCAATCCGCAGGATTGTATAGAATCTCCTCTCCCTCTGCTCTTGCCTTAAGTCCGAGGGTGGATATTCTTGAAAGCTTTACCGAATGCCCGCCGTCCTCCTCAAGGAGGATAAAGCTTCGCGGAAGGTCGCTGTCGGTATATTCGACAAGCCCTTTTTTTTCGGATACCGATATAAACTTTCGTGTTACGGGAGAAATTGTCGCGGTGTCAAGGTCAAATATACCGATAATCCGCTTTTTTCTTAAGCTGCTTTTATTACCGATGTGAAGATACATAGGTGTATTTTCCTCCCGATACCTCGATAATTCTGTCGGCTCCGTCTATTATATCCTCTCCCTCGCAGGAGGTGATAATAACCTGTCTGTCGCGCATTCCCTCGATAACGTATTTTCTGCGCCCCTTGTCAAGCTCGGAAAGCACGTCGTCAAAAAGAAACACGGGATATTCGCCAAAAAGCTTTTTTATAACCTCCCCCTCCGCAAGCTTTATTGCGAGGACGATGGACCTTTGCTGTCCCTGACTTGCAAAGCTTCTTGCAAGATTGCCCGAAATTTCAATTCTGACGTCGTCGCGCTGCGGCCCGTAAAGCGAGGTGCCAACCGTCTTTTCTTTTTCAAGATTGGCGGTAAAAATGCGCCTGTATTCGGTTTCCGCCGCCGACAGGTCGACCCTTTCCTCTATATCCGAGTCAAGAAAGAGGGATATTTCCTCTCCCCCGCCCGAAAGCTCAAGCCCTATATCTCTTACAAACGGGGAGAGCATTTCAAGGTATTCGCGCCTTTTTATATGTAGGTATGCGGCGTATTTTGCCATCTCCTCCGACCAAGCCAAAAGCTCGTCGTTGTCGTAGTAATGCCCCTTCGAGGCGGATTTAAGTATGCTGTTTCGGTTTTCAAGGGCGGTCTTGTATCTTTGATATTCGGCAAGATACACGGGCTGGCACTGTGCCACCGCTACGTTGAGAAAGGCTCGCCTTTCCTCAGGTCCCCCCTTCACGAGATTAAGGTTGTCGGGATAAAACAAAACCGATTTAAAGCTTCCCACCATTTCGGCGGCGCTTTTCAGCCTGTACCCGTTTTTAAGCCTTCGCCTCTCCCTGCCAAAGCAGGCGTATTCAAGACTCTCCGCACAGTCGTTGCTCTCGTATTCAATTGAAATGCGAAAGCCCTCCGCCCCGAAGCGTATCATTTCCCTGTCGTCGGAGGTGCGGTGCGAGCGACCGCGTGAGAAAAGATATATCCCCTCTATCGCGCCCGTTTTTCCCTGTGCATTTTTGCCATATAAAAGATTAACTCCACCCGAAAACTCAATGTCACAGACGGTGATATTACGAAAATCCTCCGCCCTGAACCTTTTTATTTTCATTTTGAACTAATCCTGTAAAAGTTACTGTATTGATAAAGCGTTTTTTTGTAGTAAAGGAGTTTTGTGCGGTAAAATCGCTTTGCGTAGTAAAAAAGGTTTTGTAGTGATACCGTGTTTTGCAAAAATCCCGCTAAAGAATGAAGGCATACAGTGTGATAATCCCAAAAAAACCTTTTCACTCTTCACTTTTCACTCTTCACTTTTCACTCTTCACTCTTCACTCCTACCTCTTCACTCTTCACTCTT
>JAZSHN010000052.1:0-4579 GCA_045533315.1 Eubacteriales bacterium
GGAAAGATTTTTTAAAGTATTTTCGGCAGCGCCAAAGATATTTGACTTAGCATTTTCCCCTCCCGATTTTTGTTGATTTTCGCACAGGCACACGTATACGCATATATTATATAATAAAAAACACAAAATCGCAATAAGAAAATCACAAGTTGCGAAATTTTTTCTTTCCCGCCCCTTGATTTTTGAAAATTTGTATGCTATAATAAAACACGGTTTCAAAACCGCCATGCCGGTATGGTGGAATTGGCAGACGCGTCGGACTCAAAATCCGAAGGTAGCAATACCGTGTCGGTTCGACCCCGACTACCGGCACCAAAAAAGAACAAAGCGTCCGCTTTGTTCTTTTTTTATCCAAGTCGCAGACTTGGTATATCATCACGCCCCGCGTGTATATCATCGCCGTAGGCGTATATCATCACCGTAGGTGCATTCTCTGCGACTTGATGATATACCACTCTCCGAGTGGATGATATACAACACTGCGTGGTGATGATATACAATGCTCCGCATTGATGTAGTTTGACTTTGTTACGCATTCTCTCCTTGCCTAACATCATCACCGCAGGTGCATATCATCGCCGTAGGCGTATATCATCACGCTTTGCGTGCATATCATCACCGCAGGTGCATATCATCGCCGTAGGCGTATATCATCACGCTTTGCGT
This sequence comes from Eubacteriales bacterium, assembly GCA_045533315.1. Classification (GTDB taxonomy): domain Bacteria; phylum Bacillota; class Clostridia; order Oscillospirales; family CAG-272; genus UBA1740. The sequence goes on from JAZSHN010000052.1 coordinate 667, forward strand.
GCATATCATCACCGCAGGTGCATTCATCTGCGACTTGATTTTTATTTCATACTGTAATATAATTGAGAGGTGATATTATGTCGAAAAATTTATTACTTATATATTCCGAGCAGCTTGCAACAGATATAGAGCTGATTTGCCGAAGGGTAAAAGCTCCATCAAACACCCTGTTTCAAATACGTAAAAGCTCAAGCAGTGTCTACGCGAATATCTGTGAAGCAAATTACGGACAAAGCAAGGCGGATATGCTCTCAAAATTCGAGATTGCTCTCAAGGAGTGTGGCGAAACCGAGGGTTGGTTGAGGCTGTTATTTAATGCGAATGATATTGACGAAAAAACATTTAAGAATTACAGAAATCTTTGCGGTAGAATCAGACGAATGCTTATCGCAAGCTGCAAAACTTTAAAAGCAGGTGTAAAATGAAAAAACCAAATTACAAGCTTACTATTGGGGCGTGCTGTATCACCTCTGTGACGCAGGCGATAACGCTTAACCTTTCCCCTTTGTTTTTTATCGTTTTTAACGAGCAATTTGGAATAAGCCTCACAAAGATAGCTCTGCTTATTTCAATAAACTTTATGATTCAGATTTTTATGGATTTGACAGCCCCGCTGTACGTTGACCGTATTGGCTATCGCGCTTCGGTAATTATCGGAATGGTGGCATCGGTTTTGGGTATTGCGGCACTTGGTACGCTTCCGCTTCTGCTTCAAAATAAATACCTCGGTTTGATGATTTCATCGGCAATATGTGCAATCGGCGGCGGAATTATCGAGGTGGTTACAAGTCCGATTGTGGACGCCCTCCCGAGCGAGTCAAAGCGCGGTGCAATCTGTCTTTTGCACTCCTTTTACTGTTGGGGACACGCAGCTGTTATACTGTTTTCGACGCTTTATATTTTTGCCTTCGGTATGGGAAATTGGTACTACCTCCCGCTTATTTGGTGTGTAGTTCCCATAACCGCCCTTGTGCTTTTTACCTTTGTTCCGATTGTGGAGCTTTCGGAGGTGAAGGCACATTCCTCCACAAAAAAGCTGTTTTGCGAGGGCGGCTTCTGGCTGCTTCTTTTGCTTATGATTTGCTGTGGCGCGGCGGAGCAAGGCATGGCACAGTGGTCGTCGCTTTTCATTCAGCAGGGTCTTGGAATTTCAAAAGCGCTCGGCGACCTTTTCGGTCCGTTTATCTTTGCGATTTGTATGGGTACGGGAAGAATTTTGCTCTCGCTTTACGGCAAGAGGGTGCGGCTTGAAAGATGGCTTTTCGGCTCGTTTTCGCTTGCGCTCGTTTGCTATGTAGGTGCGGCACTTTCCCCCATTCCCGCGCTTTCGCTTGTTGCCTGTGCGGCTTCGGGTGTCGGTGTTGCTATTCTCTGGCCCGCTACTCTTTCGCTCGGCGAGGAGAGGCTTTCCAACGTTGGAACGGCAATGTTTGCCTATCTTGCGCTGGCGGGCGACGTTGGCTGCACGCTCGGTCCGGACGTTATCGGTATGGTATCCGATGCTGTTGTGTCTGCGGGTAACAGCTCGCTGATTAATTTCTTCGGCGGCGACCCGACCGCCGCGGGTATGAAAATCGGTATGCTTCTTGCAACCGTGTTCCCGCTTTGTGCTTTGGTAATTATAACCGTCTTTTCAAGGCTGATGAAAGAAAAAAAGAAAAACGGGCTTGATATTTAATCGAATATTGATTTAAAAAGGACCTCGGCAGGAGAATCGCAACAGATTCAAAACCGACGTCCTTTTTTTCGTTATGTTTAACAAGCTTATTAATTTTTGCAGCCTTTAGTTATTTTCCGCATATTTAATCGCGCGGGCGAGATAGCGGTCGATAATCCCCTGCTTTTTAAATTCGGGCAGGAACATAATGACGCTTGCAATCGCGATAATAAGTGCGACGGGGTTAAAGCCTCCGATGCTTATGCCGTAGATTACCGAATAGACAAGCAGAGCAAAAATCACGGCGTAAAACAGCGGCGCGGTGGTGATTATGCCGCGAAGGCGTGTGACTCCGTCCCTTTCGGTAATTTTACCGATAAAAACCGTACCTATGATAAAGCCGTTGTCCTTTGACGCGCCGCCGATAAAGCGGCAGGTCATTGAAAATCCGCGCTTCCTTTCCTTTACGAGCATTTGCGGTCTTCCGCGGCTTTCGTCGAATTTTACGCGCTCGTTTACGCGGTTAGAGTCCTTTATTACCGATAAAAGCGCGTCGCGCGGCACGCTTGTTTTATGGTTAACAAAAATCATAATTAATCCTCAAGGCAGGCGTAGATCACGTTGCGAAGTCGGGGGATAACAATTTTATGAAGTCCGCCCATATGCTCCGCGTGGAATACGGCAACGCGGTTTTCGGGGTCGGCGGAGAGGTAGGAAAGGCGCGCGCCGTCCCAGCCGAATTCACCAAGCGGTGCGAGATTTCCCGCGGTATACGGGGTGATATTGGTTCGCACACCGAAGCCGTAGCCGTAGCCCGGGTTTTGCTCCATAACCATAGTAGCAAGCACGTCGGGGTCAAGGTGATTTGCGCGCATCATTTCAACGCCGAAGCGGGAGAGAATGCGATTGCCGTTTTTACCCATACCAAGGTGGGCAAGCGCATCGGCAAGAAGAATTTGGTCGTCGACACAGGAGATAAGCCCCGCGCCTCCGCTTTCATACTCCGCACCAAGGTTAAAATCGTTACGGGTCACGGGGATTTCCACCGCCCTCTTATTAAGCGAATCGTATTCGTATTGGGTATTCATCATTGCCTTTTTCTCCTCGGTCATACCGAAGGAGGTGCGATACATACCGAGAGGCTCGAAAATGTTTTCGCGCATATATTCGCCAAGCGGCATACCCGAAATAAGCTCCACAAGCGCACCCACAACGTCAAGGCAAAGGCTGTACTGATACCTTGTACCCGGCTCAAAGTCCAAGGGGTCGGAGGCAAGCGCGCGTGCAACATCGAGGGTCGGGCATCTCCCCGCGGTTTTCTCTCTTACAGAGAGAATGGACGGCTTTTTAAGGTCGTAGTCAAGTCCCGCGGTCATTGTAAGCAGGTGCTTTATCGTCATAACGTTTTTGGCAGGAACGATGTCAAAGCCACCGTCGGGTCGCGGTCTTTTTACCGTAATATCCTTGTACTCCGGAAAATAGGCATAGACGGGGTCGGTGAGCAGCATTTCACCGCGCTCGAGAAGCTGTGTTGCGGCAACGCAGGTGGAAACCTTTGTCACAGAGTACATATGATAAAGGGCGTTATCGCGCACGGGGGTGCGGTAACGGATGCTGTCAAAGCCCGACTGATAGCGAAAAACCTCCTTGTGGTCCTTATAAATAACGGTATCGCTTCCCGGAACGCCGAGCATCGGGAGGTAAAAATCAAGAAAATCTCTTAAGGGTTGAAAGTTCATTGTCGTATCCTTTTTAATTTATATATTGGCGGTGGTACTCTCCGCGTTTGATATGTGTTTACGGTGGCATTCACCGAATTTTGATATTGTTATTTAAGCTCGAGGACGGTGACACCCGCATCCCCCTCGCCATATTCGCCGTGGCGGTAGGATTTGATGCGCTTGTCGGATTTAAAGTATTTCCAGAGTGCCGCGCGGAGTGCGCCCGTACCTTTGCCGTGAATGATGCGGAGAATTTTTATCCCCGCGAGAATTGCATCGTCGATGTATTTATCGACGAGAAACCATGCGTCGTCACCAATCATTCCGCGAACGTCAAGCTCTGGTCTAAAAGAGGTGTTTACGGTGCGCTTTACCTTTCCCTCGTTGACCCTTGGCTTTGGCTCGTCGCGGCGGACGAATTTCACGTCACCGTCGATAAGGCGAAGCTTGTCCTCCGTGACCTTGGTTTTAAGTATTCCCGCTGTAACGGACACAAGTCCCTTTTTATCCAAGTCGGATCGTAGCCATGTCGTTC
>JAZSHN010000153.1:0-9429 GCA_045533315.1 Eubacteriales bacterium
TGCCGTGTTTTCGCACAGTAGCTGCTTGTCCGCCTCGGCAAGCACACTCCAGAACGGAAAATATGTTTCGTAGAATTTTTCAAGTGGCATGGCTTCGACTCCTTTCAAATGACTTTTTTGTATTATACCATATTTTTATGAATTTTTCAATCGTTTAATAGCAAAAAAAGAGCCGACCATTGTAGCCGACTCTTCGTAAAAAGCTATTCATTACATCATCACCGTTTCTTCGCTGCCGTTTGTAAAGGTGAACACAAGCCGTCCGTCGTTGTGAACGGTGATGCGCTCCACGGTGGCGCGGAAGCGGCTGTTCTTCCATTCGGTGTCAAGAAGGTCAAGCTTGCCAAGCTCAAAGAGAAATCCGCTGAAGATATCCGCCTTGAATTGCTTATCCCCCCTCTGCCGTGTGAGAGCCGTTAACGCTTCAGCAAGGCTTGATATTTTTGCCGATATAGGCTGTATTTCCGTGGTTGTCTGTTTTGTTGCATTTCCCTTTAATGACATTTACGGATATATCAATTGGCAGCGAATGAAAAAAAGGCAATCGGCTTAACGATATTATTATCGCGCCTGTGCCTCGGTATACCAATCAAGAAATTCGGTTATATAGCGCGGGGTGGGAGTGATTGCGGCAAGGTCGATTGCAGGGTTTTCGGCGGCAATGGCGGTGAGGGTTGGAAGGAGGTTATCCTTTGATTTCATATAGTCCTCCACTATGTACTCCCGCGAGAAGCCGAGGCGGTGAAGAATGGCGGCGGAGAGGACGCCCGTACGGTCCTTTCCCGCTGTACAGAAGTAGAGCGCACCAGTTTTTAAAGAGAGAAGAAGCTCTACAAGCTCGTTAAATTTACCGTCAGCCATAGCGATATAGGATTGCGGGACCTCCATCGGACCGTTCGGGATTTTATCACCGCCGTTTATGGGGCAAGGGTGGTAGGCGAAGCGCGCATCGTTCATTAACGGGCAGGGTCTTGCCGCCCTTTCGTCCTCGGTGCGAAGGTCGATAACCGTGGTTATTCGGTTTTCAAAGAGCCAATCGGCTTCGGCGGCGGTGACGCGGGTGGGCGCGTCACTGCGGATATATTTAAAGCTGTCCGGTAGGATTGGCCGCGTATTTTTCGTGCTTTTAAAGATTTGCATAGATTTATCTCCCGTCACGGTCGGTTGTAGCTTGATCATATAAAAAGCATTCGGGGGTGTGCGAGCAGATTATCCCGATTGCCTGCAGATATGAATAGATAATCGTAGAGCCGACAAACCTCATTCCGCGCGAATAAAGGTCGCGCGAGATTGCATCCGAAAGAGAACTCGTGGTTTTGTCATATTCGTAGATTGTTTTTCCGTCAAAAAAGCTTTTCAGATAGCCGTAAAACGAGCCGTATTCGTATACGATAGCCTTGAAAATTTTGCTGTTATTTATGCTCGCTTTAATTTTGAGCTTATTGCGGATTATGTCAGAGTTCTTCATAAGCTCGGCGATTTTTTCATCGTCGTATTCGCATACGCGGTCAATATCAAATCCATCGTAGGCAAGGCGAAAGGCTTCCCTTTTATTCAAAACGCACTCCCATGAAAGTCCCGCCTGAAAGGATTCCAGTATAAGCATTTCGTATAGATACCCGTCCGAAAAGCTCGGCACACACCATTCAAGGTCGTGGTATTCGACATATTTCAAATTTTTGAGATTGCACCAGACACAGCGTCGTTGATTGTGCATAAGGATGCTCCTTCTTTGTCGGATTTGTGAATTATTCTTTACATTTTGATACACAAAATTTATAAGCACTCTCGCGAAAATTTAACACGGGTGCGGGGCAAACAGAAAACGTGCGCTTTTATAGCATTTCAGCAAATACCCTCGATAAGAATGGCGCGTACAGGTGCACCGTCCGAATTTTTGATGCTTATCGGCTGTGCGGCGAGGAAATACACACCCTCTGCCACGTCGGAAAGGCGAAGCCCCTCGAGAAGCGCGACCTTCGCATTCAAGAGGATAAGATGTACCGCCATCGGCGAATTGGCATCACCGACGGATTGGGATTCGGTGCCGACAAGATATACGCCGCCGTCGGCAAGGGTGCGAGCTGCGGCTTCGGTGACGGTTGCGTCACCCTTAATTAATATACGGCGTGCGGCATCGGGATTTATTCGCCGCGCGCGGGTTAAAAGCTCCGAGGCAAGTCGGTCGTCGATATCGCCCGTACATTCGACAACGAAGGTAAAGCCGACAAGCCTTTCAAGCGGGATTTGCGTAATATCGGCACCGCCCGAAATAAAGTGACACGGAGCGTCGATATGTGTGCCGTTATGCACGCACATAGAAATTTCGGTAAGGTTATAGAATTCGCCGTCAGAGATTGATTTTATAAGTCGGGAGCTTGGCTTTGGGTCGCCGTCGTAAACCGCCGACGAGAGCAGCTCCTGTGAAATATCGTAGATTTTCATTTTCTCTCCATAGCATTTGGGTCGGGCAAAACACCCGACCCGATTTATATTTAGCTCGCCCAAATGATATACGTCAAGGGCTTTGAGCAGCGCGTGTCCTATACTGTGATACGGTCAACCGATTTTCCTTGCATAGAGAATACGCTTTAATCCGCCATATTTGACAAGCACCTTTTCCTCGGTAAAGCCATTGGCGATAAGGTTGTTCATACTCCACGGATTTTCGGGCGAAACGGTTGAGGAAAGCCACTTGTAGCCGCGCTCCTCGGCGTGGGTACAAAGCCGCGCGATAAGCTCCTTTTGAAGTCCGTTGCCGCGGTATTCGTATCTCACGATAACGAGCTTTACGTTTGCGTTTTCGGTTATATCGACAACACCGTCAAGGTCGTGTGCAAGATTTTCCTTTGTATCCCCCGCACAGTAAAGAATGCCAAACGCGACAAGAAGCTCGCCGTCAAACGCACCGAGAACGAGGCTGTCCCCCTCAAAGCATGGGAGGAGTGTTTCGGTGGTGTTGCGGCGGAGGAAGTCGGTGCTGTCGCCCGCGTGAGCAAAGGCATCCTCCTGCAATTCAAGAAGTGCGGGAATATAATCCTCGGTAAGCTGCTTGAAGATAAGATTGTTAATGTCAATTTTCATTTTTTCACGCTCCATTACGGTAAAAATCTTTGTTTTCTACCATTTTTCGTTATTTTCAGACTTTTGCGGTTACGATAAGGAAGCCGAAATTAACAAAGCTGTCCGAGGCGAGGAATTGCTCCTCTAGCTCTCTGAAATGCTCGTCAAGCCATTCCTTTTCAACCTGAATTTCCTGGTCACTTGGATTGTTTCGCGCAGTGACACCGATGCTGTTTTTGAGGAAGATAAAGATTGTATCAAAGAGCGCCTCCTTTTCCGAATAGTCCATGGAGGCGGAATTTATGCCAAGGCGGTCGTAGCAAATATCGCGGTAGCCAGAGCGATGAAGGAGGGTAAACAGCTCCCTTCCCGAATGGCGGTAGCCCGTGGTATCGCACTTTGCAATCATATTGAAGGCGCGCTCGAACATCATATTTTCGTCGGGGTGGACAAAGTTTACACCGTCGTCGATATTGCGGATAAAGATTACCGCACCGCGGTTACAAACCTTGCGAAGGCTTTTAAGCAGCTGATACGGAGATTTGAGATGCGACATAACGGCAAGCAGGTTTATCCAATCAAAGCCGTCAATCCCCTCCTCGTCCATAATCTCGCGCAGACTGTCAATGAAATCCTCCGCCTCCGCATCCATTTTATAAAAGGTTGCCTTTGTGCCCGCGTAATCGGCATTTGCCTTTTCAACGAAGCTTTCGTTAAACTCCACGCCGATGATTTTATCAACCTCCGCGCGGTTACCGAGCCTTGCCATAAGGGCTCTGCCGTTTCCGCATCCGACGTCAAGGACGTTAAGGCCCGTTTTACCCTCCAGATGCTTTTCATAGACGGGCATATCGAAATCAAGGAGAAGCTTTTGCTGGGTTTCAAGGCGGCGAGCCTCCACCTTGTTATCCTGACTGAAGAAGCCCGTTTTGTTTTCGTTATTGATATGTACGCGGCGCTTTGTACGAGCCTGGCGCGTTTTAAGCTCGTTTTCAATAATTTCGTCATAGTCGGTGACACCAACCTTGTCCTGCAAAATCGGGAGAAGAAGCTCCACGGAGTTGAAGGAGTAAACGTCGTTGTACTTTATCGCGTTAATGTGCTTTATACGGTCAATCTCCTGCTCGGTAAAAAATTCCTCGAGCGCGACCGTATCATACACAAAGTTGGGCGTGATTACGGGGAGAAAGGTACACATAGGATTGGAGAGCGCAGAGCGCAGCTCCTGCAAAACCACGTCGTCGGGGTTTCGGCACTGTGCAAAGAAGCCGGGCGTAAGAATAAGTATCATAAGAGATACGCGACCCGCAACATCCTTGCAGGTTGTCATAAAGTTTTCGCCGTGCTTTATGCATTTGGGCGCGTAGAAAATATGAAGCTTGTTTTTTGCATAGGAGGCAAGGTCGGAGTAAATGTTAGATGCGAGCATTCCGCCCCTGTCACCGCGATAGCATAAAAACACGTTATAGCTTTGTTCCTTTTCCATAAAGACCTCTTTTTCGTTGTTTTTCTCCATTTTAACACATATTACGAAAAAAAGCAAGACAAAAAAGGTCCGAAGCGTTTAAATGCCTCGGACCCTTCGGATGCTTTGATATTTTTTCAAAAAAACAGCTAAAAGCGTTGCGTTAATTTAACACGGGTGTGGGATTACTTTTTCTTAAGAAGCTTCACGATTTCGCGAAGGAGTGCCTCCTGTCTTTCGGGAGCTGCCGCCGCGTATGCTGCCTTTGCCGCTTCCTCTGCCGCCGCTGCATCGGCTGCCGCCTTTTCAGCCTCGGCTGCCTTTGCCGCTTCCTTTGCCTTGATTGCGCGGTACTCGTCAAGCTGCTCAAGGTTTCTCGGATTCATTCCAAGAGCCTTCATTTCGGCGCGCTCTGCCTTGGTTGCCTTGCCGCTTACCATAGCGTCCTTAAACTTACCCTGACCGTCCTTGATTCTGTTAAACAGCTTTACGATGCAGAAGAGGACGAATGCGATAAGAAGGAAGTTGATAATCGCATTGATAAATGCACCCCAATCGATGTAAATGGAGTTTGCGAGGTCGATTTCGCTCGTATAGCCGACGATTTCGCCCGATACCTCGTCAACAACGGCAACGTATGCCTTTTTGAGGAAGGTGAACGCATCGGTAAGCGCGCCCTCTCCGACGATAAGTGCGATAACCCAGTTGATAAGAGGCTTTATAATATTATTCGTAAAGCCGTTTACGACAGCGGTGAATGCGCTACCTACGGTAACACCGACAGCCATATCAACAACGTTTCCGCGAGTGATGAATTTTTTGAATTCAGCGAAAAACTTTTTCATTTTCTTTTCCTTTCATATATATAATTTTTATTGAGCAGAATTATTGTCCGACGTCGTAAACCGAGCGAATTTTAAGCTCGCGACGCAGGGTTTCCACGTTTGTTACCGCGAAGGTTGTGAAATGCACTCTGACAGGTGCGGTAGAGGTTATATCGAAGTAGTTATCCTCAAAGACAGCATCGACGGTATCAAAGTCAAGCTCCACCGAACGGGCATACGCATCGGCGGTAAGCGTTGCGGTGTAGTTCGTGCCCGCGCCCGAAATTTCGCATTTTATATGCGGATTTTTGAAGGCAAACGTCTTTGGCTTCACAAGCAGGGCTGTACCCTCCGAGCGAGTGCCGCCGTTATCGGTCGCGCTGTAATAAACGAAGCATTCGTTCATTCTGTCCTTTACAACCGAGGAAAGGTCAGCCTCGTGAACGAACACCGCCGACATTTCGGGAACGGTAAGCTCAAAGCTGTCGCTGAAGAGTACGTTCATTTGACTGTCCGCGACGAAATATGTAAATTTGCCCTCAAAGGGTATTTTACGCTCGTTTGCTATGTTAAATTTAACACGGGTACCCGTTTCCTCGGCGGAAACGAGCAATGGAGCGTAGAATTTCTTTGCGGCGTAGTGGAGTGCCTTCCATCTTCCGAAGTAATCAAGGCTTGCCCACGAGGCAACGGGCCAGCAGTCGTTAAACTGCCAATAGATAGACCCCATACACCTTCCGCGGTGGCGTCGCATATGCTCCGCGGTAAAGCGGATTGCGTCCGCCTGTACAAGCTGTGTAACGTAGATAAGGTCGGAGAAGGAATGGGCGTATTTATAGAGTCCCGCGGCGTACTTTATCATCATAAGATTGCCGTCGGGCATCTTCTTTTTCTGGTGCCATTCGACAACGGGGGAGAAGATGTTCATATCCCCCTGCTCCGCAAAGGCGCGGACGGTTTTTATGTTGGGAAGCGACTCGAAGCCGTATTCCGACATATAGCGGAAATAGTAATTACGGCAGTCCTCGTATGGCTCTCCGCCCGACCACATTTTCCAGTAGTGGCAGTCGCCCCTGTCCTCGGCTTGCGGGTCGTTAAAGCCGCCGCCCGACGAGGGGGACGAGGGCCAATAGAAGGTATCGGGGAGGTATTCCTTCATAAGCTTTGGAAGAATTTCTTCGTAAAGCTCTAAGTAGTCCTCTCTTACTCCCTCTCCGTCAAACTCACCCGCCACGATAAACTCCTCAATTTCGTTGTTGCCCGCAACGATGCCGAGCGAGGCGTGGTGCCCGATGCGTGTAAAGTTATCGATAAACTCCGCAATGAAATTTTCACGGTTATGCTCGGTGAGGAGTATGTTTCCGCAGGCAACCATAAAGTCCTGCCAAACGACAAGCCCCATCTCGTCGCAGATTTCAAAGAACCAATCGGGCGGATAGAATGCGCCGCCCCAAACGCGGATTGTATTAAAGTTTGCCGCCTTTGCCGAGGCGAGAACCTTTTCGGTGCGCTCTCTTGTAAGGTGGGGGATAAGGCTGTCCTCCGGGACGTAGTTTGCACCCATCGAGAAGAATTTCACGCCGTTGACGGTGAGGGCAAACTCCTCTCCATACTCGTCCTTTTCACGGGATACGGTAAGAGTGCGAAGTCCGATGCGCATTTCCCTGCTGTCCACGACCTCGGTATCCGAGTAGAGGTTAACCGTGAGCTTATAGAGATTTTGCGGCCCGAGGTTGTTCGGCCACCAAAGGTTGGGGTCGGTGATGTTGATATATCCCTCCCCGCCGACAAGTCCGCAGTAGTACACGTTTCCACCGGGGGATACGAGGGTCGCAACAGCGCGAGCCATATCGTCGCTCCCCTTTGTATGCAGCTTTAGGTTAAGGCGAACGCTGCCGTCCTCGTTATGTATTTGCCGTGTTTCAACGCGGTCGATGATTTGGGTGTCGTAGCAGACAAGCTCCACCTCTCGCATAATTCCCATATCCGAAAGCCTTGGCGCCCAATCCCAGCCAGACATATAAAACGCCTTTCGGAGGTGGGGGTGTCCTGCGGTGCAGTTCAAATCGTACTTCAAAAAATGCTCCGCCTGCTTTTTTTCCATTTCAAGCACGGCACTTCTGAAATCAAGACGAAGGATATTGCCCGTTTTCATAACAATTCCCTTTACGTCAAACTCGTACGTACGGTGCATATTGTCAACCTCGCCGAGCAGCCTTCCGTTAAGCTCAATACGGCAAAGCGTGTCAAGAGATTTAAAGCGGAGGATTATATTTCTCTTATTAAAAAGCTCGTCCGCAACGGAAAATTCGGCATAAAAGGACACGCCGCATCTTGCAAGGTCGCGAGCCTTTATTTCATTGTCGCGATAGTACGGGTCTTCAATAAGTTGATTATCGACAAGCACGGAATACATCGAGCAGGGTACGTGGCAGTCAATGCCGAGATGCTCTTTAAAATCCATTTTAAATTCGGAAATCTGCATAAAGCGCATAAGAATACTCCCAAATTGTTTTTATATATATTTTAACACACAAAAATGATTTTTGCAATCAAAATTTACATTTTACTGTATATTTTTTATATATTTGTCGACGGTTTATTGACAAATTGTGAGAAAAAGAAAAAAAGGCTTGAATTTCATTATAAATTATGTTAAAATCACATATGGCGAGGTAGGCTCGCTAATTTCGATCACCAAAAAGGAGATTTCCGATGAAAATAACAAGAATAATCGGCATCGTGCTTTGTCTTGTCCTCGTTTTTGCTCTTGCTGTTTCCATTACCGCGTGCAAGGACGACAACAAAAAGGACGACCCCAACATAGTTCCGCCGACACCGACGGAAAAGCAGGAGATAACAGGCGTTACCTTTGCCGACAAGACGGTTACATATAACGGCGAGGAGCATAAGGTTGAAATCAGCGGCACGCTTCCCGAGGGTGTTTCCGTAGAATATTTCAACAATGCAAAGACCGATGCGGGTGAATACAACGCAACCGCAACCCTTTCGGGCGAGGGCTATCAAACTCTCACGCTTAATGCAAAGCTTACTATCAACAAGGCAGATATCGAAGGCGTTAGCGCAGAGGGGCTTACCGCCACATACGACGGAACCGAAAAGGAAATAGTGCTTGTTGGCGAGCTTCCCGAGGGTGTCAGCGTAAGCGCAAAGAATAACAAGGCAACGAATGCGGGCGAATACACCGCAACCTTTACACTTATCGGCGGAAATAACTACAACGACAAGGTAATTAACGCTTCGCTCATCATCAACAAGGCGAATATCACAGGTGTTACACTTACCTCCGCGACCTTTACCGAGGACGGCGAGGCAAAGAGCATTGAGGTCGTCGGCACTCTTCCCGAGGGCGTTACCGTTGAATATGAAGGAAACGGCGTAAGCACAGTAGGAAACCACCCCGTAAAGGCAACGCTTTCGGGCGCGAACTACAACTCTCTCGAGCTTAATGCCTTTATTGTAATCGAGGCGGCTCCCGTTCCCGAGGACAAGGAAATTACGGGAGTGGAGCTTAATCCCGCGGAGTTTACCTACGACGGCACGGCAAAGAGCCTTGAAATCGAGGGCACTCTTCCCGAGGGCGTTACCGTTGAATACGCAGGCAACGGAAAGATTAATGCCGGAAAATATACCGTCAGCGCAGCTCTTTCGGGCGAGGGCTATAAGACCCTTGTTCTCGAGGCAGAGCTTATAATCAACAAGGCAACTATTACGGGCATTACCCTTACCGACGAGAGAAAGCCGTATCAAGAAAACATTTACCACAAGATTTTGATTGCAGGCACTCTTCCCGAGGGTGTAACCGTTTCCTACACCTACAACGGCGAGAGCGTGGAAAGTGTTAACAAGTCGGGTGTTTACACCGTTGTTGCAACAATAACGGGTGAAAACTACGAAACGCTTACTCTTACCGCAGAGCTTGAGGTCTTTGCAAGCCAGGACGGCAGCATCATCACACCCGAGCATCCGTTCTGATAACGCAAGCAACAGTTTACAAAAACGATAAAAACGCACCGCAAAATGCGGTGCGAAGTCGGAGGCCAAGCGGTCTTAGGA